>CAYTGJ010000008.1:21750-27218 GCA_964437245.1 uncultured Chitinophagaceae bacterium | reverse complement strand
CATCCATTATGTAATTATTCTTGTCTTTCACACGGTCTGTTTTACTGGTTTGTAAATAGTAATGTTAATACAACCGGTAGGAAGTCGGCCAACTTTACCCTAAGCAGGCGCAAGGCTTTGCCCATCTGATTTTCTACCGTTTTTACAGAAAGCCCCAGTTGATCGGCTATTTCCCTGTATTTCAATTCTTCGAAACGGCTCATTTGGAATATGGTACGGCATTGTTGGGGTAATTCTTTCAGTGCAATGTCAAGTTTCTGTTCCAGTTCACGGCTTACCGGAGCTCCTCCCACAATGATAGCTTTCATCTGATTCAGGATAGCCCGGTGTTGGTCATCCTGGAGAAGCATTTCTAACTGAAGAGGAACAAAGGCTGCAAAATCAAGTTGGACCGGATCAGGGAGCAGAGACAACGGAGAAGAAACGGGGGGGACGAGAATAAGATCCAGGTCCAGGACCATACCACGCACCAGCATCATGATCCCCGCGATGTAGGAAGTATTAAGGCAGACCAGTGCTTTGTCGCCCCGGGTCAGAGACAGGGCCTGGCCAGTGGCAGCAGCACTGAGTTCCATTTGAAGACGGGTCAGTTTGATGGGCTTTGGCGCTCCGGTAGATCCGGAAGTATGCAGCGTAAAAGAATCTTTTCCGTTGAGCCATTCGTGACAGAACAGAAGCACTGAAGCCCGGTTTTGATCTGCAGTTGTTTCCGCCGGTACGTATGTGCGTATCTGTTCGAAGCTAAACGATTCTTGTCCGAAAATTAGTTGTCCCATTAGATAAAATTATCAAAAACACTAAATAGATTGCTAATTATTTATATTTTTATGCCCCAAATATATGGGTTCATGGATAAAAACGGGAGAAGAGAGAGGCTTCGTCAAAATTCATTGATCCTGATCTTACCGCAAATAATTTAAATAAAATAATATACAATAGATATGATACTTGGAATAGACATTGGTGGTACTTCTGTAAAATGTGGAATTGTTTCGCATGAAGGAGAGATCTCGCATGTCCGTACGTTCAATACGGCGGGATGGGTAGAGTCTCTTGGGTTTGTGGAATCGTTAAAAATTGAAATCGGAAATTATCTGAAAGATTTTCCAGGTATCAGAGGAGTTGGAATGGGATTCCCCGGACTGCTTTCGGCAGACAGAAAAAGAGTCATTCTGATGAATAATATTCGTTCGGTCGTGAATTCTCCGGTGGTAGAAATCCTGAACAGTTCATACCCTTCTGTCGTTTTTCGTATAGAAAACGATGCCAAGTGTGCAGCGTTGGGAGAGCATTATTTTGGAGAAAATAAAGGGATTGATAATTACCTGATGGTTACCCTGGGTACAGGAGTAGGAGGAGGGGTGATCATCAACCGCAAGCTGTTCATTGGAGCGAAAGGAAATGCCACAGAGGTCGGACATATTCTCGCAAGCAATGGAAAGACGCTGGAAGAAAATGTAGGGATCAGTCACCTTATTAAATTTGCAGTGGAAAAACTGAATGGATATTCAGGAAAATCATTGCTTAAAGGAAAAGATATCACTCCAAAAGTTATCAACGAATGCGCGATCCAGGGAGACGAACTTTCGAAAGAGATTTTTAGACATGTAGGTTTTTATCTGGGAGAAGTGATGGTAGGAGTTGTACGTACACTGGATCTCGATAATATCCTGATCGGTGGAGGAATCTCCGGAGCGTTTGACTTTATCGTACCTGAAATGCGCCGTAAGATGGAAGAGCATCTGCCAGCGTACTATACCGAAGATCTTCATATTGCACGCGCCCGTCTTGGCAACGAAGCAGGATTGCTGGGAGCAGCAGGTCTTATCATTGAAAATGTCTGAGTACTGCCTGGACATCGTTTGGTGGCAGGGTGACTGTCGCGAAGTATGGAACTGGATTGAGTATCCTACCCCAAATTTCGCAGACAGTTGTTTGTATTAAATGAAAATAACCTTAGTTTTGCATTTGTATACAAATAATATAGAGTAAGTATTAAATAGGCATTTACAATTATTTAATATTGAAAGAATTGTAAAAAAAGATTTCTCAGAATATAATAAATCATTAGGTTTCAGGGTTTATTTTAGGGAAACGGATACGTTGAAATACTTGCTTTGTTAATTTTTGAGTTAAAAAATATTAACAATTACATAACATAAAAATCAAATTCTATAATTTAATTTGCATCGGTTTAATAAACTTTTATAAAAATGGGAAACACTAAATCTTCAAAAGGTAATCTTAATTCAGTTTTTGCACTAATTCTGATCGTGGCGGCGCTAATTCTTGCGCATGTAATATTTCATACAATCATGAAATCTCATACTGAGGTGGTAAACGGAGTGAGAGAGCCGTTGCATGATGATATTCTGGGAAAAATGTATATGGGAGGGTTTATCGTACCTTTTCTGATGTCTTTCTTTATGATTGTAATAGGTGTTTCCATTGAAAGAGGAATTGCTTTGCTGAGTGCAAATGGTAAAAAATCGTTGTCTGATTTTGTATCAGGAATCAAGGCGAAATTATCTGCCAATGATATTGACGGTGCGATTGCAGAATGTAACGCTCAGGGCGGTTCTGTAGGAAACGTAACATACGAAGTATTGAATAGATACAAAGTAGTGTCTGGCGACAGCGGATTGACCAAAGATAAAAAACTGGATGCGATTCAGAAAGAAGTAGAAGAGGCGACGATGCTGGAACTTCCTGCTCTGGAAAAAAATCTTACCATCGTAGCTACGCTTGCTTCTGTTTCTACACTCTTCGCTCTTTTGGGAACAGTAATTGGTATGATCAAAGCCTTCTCCGCACTTGCTACTACAGGTTCTCCGGATCCGGCAGCTTTGTCAAACGGTATTTCTGAGGCCTTGATTAACACGGCACTTGGTATCTTTACCTCTGCCATCGCAATCGTAGCTTATAACTTCTTTACATCAAAGGTAGACGACCTTACGCATAAGATCGACGAGATCGGATTTGCAGTACGTCAGCATTTTATTGCAAACGGCAAATAGTTGTCGGTCATCTCTGTAAATAGTTTTAAAAGTATTTAAATAATAAAATATGTCAGGTAAAAGAGGTGGGATTTCGCTGGATATGACAGCCATGTGCGACATGGCGTTTCTTCTGCTTACGTTTTTTATTTTGACGGCAAAGATGAAAACACCTGAAATCGTTCAGGTGGATATTCCTTCTTCCGTTTCCGATAAAAAAGTACCCGAGCAAAATCTTCTGAAAATAACAGTCGCCAGTGATGGGGCTGTATATTTTAGCTTAACAGAAGCATCTACCAGAAAGCAATTGATTGATAAAGTGACGGAGTCAAAAAAACTGAATCTTACCGAACAGGATAAAGTAGTATTTGCCAATACCGAAATGTTTGGCTTACCACTGGCCCAGATGAAAGGTTTTTTGAGCTTGTCCTCTTCACAAAGAGAAGACTTTAAGCAAGCCGGTATCCCATTGGATTCTGCCAACAATGAGCTGAAAATGTGGATTCGGGAGGCCAAAGCTGTGAATGGTCGTTTGATTATTGCCACCAAAGGCGATAAAAAATCGGATTATGAGAAGTACAGCGGAGTCGTTAATACGCTTCAGGATCTGAATCTTAATAAATTCAGTCTGATCACGGCTTTAGAGGCCAGACCGGCAGAGGTAGAGTAAAAGGAGGCTGTGAAACAGGAGATGCCTTGAAAAAGAGTCTGTTGTTTTATGGAAAAATGTAATTCAAAGCATCCTTTTCTAAAAGAAATAATAATGAATTAAGTTAACTTTAAAAGTAATGAATAGTCAGATCCGGATTCGTTACTCAAAACTTGTAAAATAATGGCAGAAATAGACAGCAGCGGCGGCGGCGGTAAAAAAGGGAAGAAGGTAAGAAGTAAAAAATCCTCTACGAAAGTAGACATGACTCCTATGGTGGATTTGGCTTTTTTATTGATCACTTTCTTTATGCTTACCACTACGCTAAGCAAACCTCAGGCCTTACAGGTAAACATGCCTGATAAAAATGACGACGCTCCTAAACCCGAAATTGCAGAGTCTAAGGCAATGACTATCATCCTGGGGGAAAACGATAAAATATATTGGTATACCGGAGTAAAAGAACCTAGTGTTGCTACGAGCGATTATTCTTCCGAAGGTATCCGTCGTGTACTGAACGAGAAGAACAAGGAAAAAGGAGAAGAGCTTGTGGTGGTCATCAAAGCCATGAAAAAGTCTAAATACAAGAACCTTGTGGATATACTGGATGAAATGAATATCACGCATACCAAGCGTTTTGCAGTGGTAGACATTACTCCTCAGGACGAAGAACTGGTCAAGAAAGAAGATGAACATGTTGCACTGGAAAATTAATCAAGGATCGAATTGAATATGGAAAATACAAAGCCAACAGGTTCTTCGATGGACGATATCGTATTTGAAGACAGAAATAAATCATACGGAGCATATCAGCTAAGAAAACAATTCGGAAAGAATTTTGTCATTGCAATGGTGTCTTCAGGCATCTTTATCTTGTTGATGGCATTTAGCCCTGATATCTATGGTGTGATCTCCAAGTTATTCGGAGTAAAAGCAATAGTGAAAGTAGAAGAAGAGAAAATGCAGGAGGTGATCCTGGAAGATATTCCATTGGACCCTGAAGTACCTACTCCTCCTGCAGTAGAGATTCCTCCGCCAAAAGTGGAAATGATCCGTTTCCTTCCTCCGGAAATCAAGCCGGATAATGAAGTAAAACGCGAAGAAATCCCACCTACCCAGGACGAACTGGAGGAAAAAAAGAATATTGGTAGTGTTGACCAGGAAGGAGATACTTCTCTGAATATAGCCATCGAGGATGGACCGGTCGGTAACCGTATTGTAGACGATGGAGGTGACGATCAGATCTACACAGCAGTAGAAGAAGATGCTGAATTTCCGGGTGGAAATGAAGCCATGGCAAAGTTTCTTCAAAAAAACCTGGTATATCCTAAGAAAGCAGAACGTATGGAGTTGCAGGGAAGGGTGATCGTTTATTTTGAGATCGATAAAGAAGGAAAAGTAACAAACGTGAAGCTGCACAAAGGATTCAACGATGAGTGTGATCAGGAAGCGCTCAGAGTGGTCAAAATGATGCCGTCATGGAAGCCGGCAAAACAGAATGGTAGAAACGTTCGTGTAAGAAGAACTATCCCGGTGAAATTTAAATTACCAGATTGATAAAAAATACGTAAGTTTGTATTCAGAAAACAGGAAAGCGTGGATAAATTTCTGCGCTTTTTTAATTTAACAACTTCAGACAGAATGTTCTGGTTAAGTTTTATACTTCTTTAAAGATACCAGATACAGAATTCCAATGCTATACTCCCATATTCATCTTGCATCCGGAATCTAGAATCTGGGATCGTACTAAAATTAATCCGGGATTTTCTAAAAATAACATAACAGTATGAACAGACAATTGAACAATGCCCTATTTATTTTTA
>CAYTGJ010000008.1:18161-21740 GCA_964437245.1 uncultured Chitinophagaceae bacterium | reverse complement strand
TCGTGATGTCTCTTGTTTACATCGCGATCGGACTGACCCTTATATTTCGTTCGGAAGGGATAGGAGAGCTGGTACCAGCTCAATATACCCCTATTCTGGGAGCCTTCCTGATTTTCTACGGATTATTCAGAGGGTACAGGGCTTATGCAGTAGAACGCAAAAACTAAAAGCAAGAAGTGCTTTTTAAAGGAGGAATCTCTTAAAAATATAAATAGATTACCTTTTTATCATAAAATATGTCTGGTAAAGGATAGACAGAGAGTACATTTAATAAATCCACAAAAAAAAACATGTAATATTTTGGAGTTATATAAATATGCTATATCTTTGACCCATTAATCAATCTAAAAACTTTAAATAATTATTATTATGAAACAAGTATTAATGTTCGTAGCAGTATTGTCTGTTTTCGCTCTAGCTTCTTGCAAGAAAAAAACTTGCAAAGATAGCGATGGTTATGTTTGGTGTTCAGACTGTACTAAAACTCAAGTTAAACTTTACGAAACTTACGGTGACGTGAAGTGTGAGAAATAGTATTTCCGCTACAACTAAAGAAAAAAGATGGCTTATCTTCAAAAGATAGCCATCTTTTTTAATTTTAATCGTATTAGTATTCAATAATAAAATTTTTTGAATGCCCTTGGCATCTTTCCACGCTGGATAATTTATGAAGAGGTTTTTGGTCGGGTACACTACAGAAGATTATCTGCTTTTGTTTTTGCGTATTGTTCTTGGTGCGTTATTTCTCTTTTCTGGTTTCGTAAAGCTCATTCCTATAGAACCCTTCGAGTTTAAGTTTGTAGAGCTCGGAGTAGCCAATTGGGCTACAGCTCCTGTTCTTGCACGCCTGATCATTGCCGGAGAGATTCTTCTCGGGATAATGCTACTCTTCAATATATACCCACGCAAGACAGCAATTGCTACACTGCTGCTCTTGATCTTTTTTACGTTATACCTCGGTGTCGATATCTATCGTAATGGGAATAGTGGTAATTGTGGCTGCTTTGGTACTTTTATCGTCATGACTCCTCTGGAATCTATTGTCAAAAACCTTTTGATGATTCCTCTTGTACTCGTTCTTTTGTATAGAAACAAAAGAGCTTTTGGTTTCAGGCCCACCTTGATAACTACGATATTGATCATCGTCTCTATTGCTACACCTTTCATTTTATATCCTCCGGATAGCCTGGATAATTATTTAAATGCCAATACCGAACAGGTAGATTATCCTTTTCCTGTAGATAAAATTCCTGATTTCCAGATAGAAGGCCGTAAGATAGACCTCACTAAGGATGAGCATATCATAGCTTTTTTTAGTATACATTGTTTACATTGTAAAAACGCTGCTTATAAATTATACATTCTTAGCCAGCAGCATAAACTCCCTCCTGTATACATGGTTTTGTTGGGAAAAGAGGAAGAGGTGGCTGCTTTTAAAAAGGAGACGAAAGGAGATTTCCCTTATTACTTGTTTAATGATAACAACTTTCTCAGGATTACCGGCAATTCTTTTCCTAAAATTTTTTACCTGAAAAACGGTATTGTAAAAGGGAAGTTTGACACTTCAACGCTTACAGAAGAAACCTTGCTGAAAATCATTCAGGCCGAATAACAGAAAGAAGTCTTATTGTCTTTTGATAGTACCTGTCTTAAAAACAGGTTCTGGATAATGTAATTGATATCCGGGAATCGTAATAATATTTATCCGGGAGATTCTAAACTCTTTTATTCTCACAACATTTATAATAACTTCGCATTCTTAAATAGTTAGTTGTTTGTGGACGCTTTTATATGGAGAGTTGAACACAAATAACCGGTAACCAATATAGACAATGATTAAAATTACACTCCCCGATGGTAGCGTGCGGGAGTACCCGATGGGTACTACTGCTATGCAGATTGCGTTGAGCATCAGTGAAGGGCTGGCCAGAAATGTACTGGCTGCAAAAGTGAATGGAGAAATATGGGATGCTTCCCGTGCAATTACCACGGATGCCACGGTACAGTTGCTTACATGGAACGATCAGGGAGGGAAATCTGCCTTTTGGCATTCTTCAGCTCACCTGATGGCAGAAGCCCTGGAAGCGTTGTATCCGGGAGTAAAATTCTGGGTCGGACCTGCCTTGGAAAACGGATTTTATTACGATGTAGACTTTGGAGGAAAGGAGTTTTCTCAGGACAGTTTTAAGGCCATTGAAGACAAGATGCTGGAGCTGGCCAAGCAGAAAAACGAATACATTCGCAAAGAGATCTCCAAAGGCGATGCTATTGCCTACTACAAAGAAAAAGGAGACGAGTATAAGCTGGACTTGTTGGAGCGGCTGGAAGATGGAGGGATCACTTTCTACACACAGGGAGGATTTACCGATCTTTGCCGTGGACCTCATATCCCGAATACTGGTTTTGTAAAAGCTGCCAAGTTATTGAACGTAGCAGGTGCCTATTGGAAAGGAGATGAAAATAACAAGATCCTTACCCGTATCTATGGCATTACGTTTCCGAAAGCAAAAGAGCTCGAGGAATACCTTCATATGCTGGAAGAGGCGAAGAAGCGTGACCACCGTAAGCTGGGAAAAGAATTAGAACTGTTCACCTTTTCTGAAAAAGTAGGAATGGGGTTGCCGCTGTGGCTTCCCAAAGGAGCTATGCTACGTGACCGTTTGGAGAACTTCCTGAAGAAAACCCAGGTCAGAATGGGCTATCTGCCGGTAGTAACGCCGCATATCGGAAGTAAACAACTATACGTTACGTCCGGGCATTGGGATAAATATGGCGCAGACTCTTTTCAGTCGATCAAGACACCGAACGAAGGAGAGGAGTTCATGCTGAAACCGATGAACTGCCCGCACCATTGTGAAATATACAAAACAAGACCCCGCTCGTACAAAGAGCTGCCCTTAAGGCTTGCAGAGTTTGGTACAGTGTACCGTTATGAGCAGAGCGGAGAGTTGCATGGCCTGACCCGCGTGCGTGGATTTACACAGGACGATGCCCATATTTTCTGTCGTCCGGATCAGGTAAAGGAAGAATTTTCTAAGGTAATAGACCTGGTATTATACGTATTTAAATCGCTTGGATTTGATGATTATGTAGCCCAGATCTCTTTGAGAGATCCGGAAAACAAGACGAAGTACATCGGAGGCGACGAGCAGTGGGAAAAGGCTGAAACGGCCATCAAGGAAGCAGCAGCAGAAAAAGGACTGAAAACGGTGACCGAACTGGGAGAAGCCGCTTTTTACGGACCCAAGCTTGATTTTATGATCAAAGATGCCCTGGGGCGTTCCTGGCAGTTGGGAACTATACAGGTAGACTATCAGTTGCCAAACCGTTTTGAACTTGAATACATCGGTGCGGACAACCAAAAGCATCGCCCGGTTATGATTCATCGTGCCCCTTTTGGTTCGCTGGAGCGCTTTATCGCTGTGCTCACTGAGCATTGTGCCGGTAACTTCCCGCTTTGGCTTTCACCTGATCAGATCGCGATCCTCCCGATTTCGGAAAAATTCCATGAATATGCGGAAACGATACAGCAGGAACTGATGGCGGCTGATATCAGAGGGATTCTGGATAGCCGGGATG
>CAYTGJ010000008.1:0-18151 GCA_964437245.1 uncultured Chitinophagaceae bacterium | reverse complement strand
AGAAAATAGGCCGTAAGATCAGAGATGCAGAAGTGCGAAAAATTCCTTACATGCTGATCGTAGGAGAGAAGGAGCAGGAAGAAGGAAAAGTCTCCGTACGGAAACACGGACAGGGAGATTTGGGAAGTATTTCCATTGAAGAGTTTATTTCCCTGTTTAATAAGGAAATTGCAGCGATGTTGCACGGATAACGTTTGGAATTGTCAGTATTTTAATTACTTTTGAAGGAGAGAACGAATAATTCTCTCCTTTTTTTGTCTCAAAACCGGATCTGTACTAATCATTTAGTAGTAAATCCATGATAATATTACTTAGGTAATAAAAATAAAAGTATAACCTTATTTATAAAACTCCCGTTTCTAATAAGTATCTAAAATCCGGAGAGTGAGAGAGGGGACGTATGAATGCGATGATTGAATGGTTCGGAATCTTGAAGGATTCCGGAGGGGAAAGTACTCTCGGAATGAAGTTATATGCTTTTTCAGGCATTGCGATAGGGGTGGCATGTTGTGCACTGGCCGGAGCAGAATTATACCTGCTACGCAAAAGAAGAGATCTGAGTCAGAAGTCTATGTTCTGGCTTTTTATCGTATTGATGAGTTTTTTCGGAATAGTCTTTCTTTGTGATGGACTTCAGATCCTGTTTCCTTTCTTTTCCCTTAGTATTATTTTCCGCCTTACAGGGGCTATAGTGGTTTGGGGTATTTTCATCTTATTCGTCCGTGCAATGCCCCGCATGCTCAGTATGCGTAGCCAGAATCAACTAAAAGAGATGATCGAAGAACGTACCTCTGAGGTAGAGAAGATCAATCAGAAACTGGTCGAAAGTGAGGCTCATTTCAAAGTTCTGGTAAATCATCATCCGGACCTGATTTCGTTGCTGGATAAGAATTTCAGGTATATTTTTGTCAATAAAACCGTTCTTCAAACAGGACGAATACCGGAAGAACTCCTGATAGGAAAAACGATCTATGAGCTAGGGTTACCGGAGGAATTTGTGAAATTACAGGAGCACTATTTGCAGAAAGCATTTCAGACGGGAGAGTACGATTCTTATGAAACGTTTATGAAGCTGCCTCAGCTTGGCACCAGACGATTGCGTTTCAGTGTCGTTCCGGTTTTTGATACCAATGGCCAAGAGGTAGAGTCTGTATTGAATCTTGCCAAAGATGTCACCGACCAAAAGGAGTTTGAAAACGAACTCAACGAAACCATTCACGAATTGCAGGAGCTGTCGGGCAACCTTGCGAATAAAAACAGGCAGTTACAGGATTTTGCTTACATTGTTTCGCATAATCTCCGCTCGCCGATGAGTAATCTGGTAGCTTTGATGAACCTTTATGAAAATGAAAAATCGGCGGAGCAAAAAGAGTTTTTGGTTCGGAAGATAGGAGAAGTGACACGGAGCTTTTCTAAAACCATTGATGAACTTACAGAGGTCGTAAAAATACGTCAGCAAATTAACATTGAATTTCAACACCACCGGTTTGAAGAAGTCGTGGAAGACATTAAAACCATGCTCGACCGGCAGATTGTGAATTCTAATTCTCAAATCCATTATGATTTTTCCGCCTGCGATACGATCAGGTATCCTAAGGTATACCTGGAAAGTATTTTACTGAACCTGATCACCAATGCTATTAAGTACCGTTCAGAACAGCGGGAGCTTACCGTCCGGCTTTCTACCCGGATGGTGGACGGCAGTATTCTGTTGATTTGCGAAGACAATGGACTGGGGATTGATCTGAAAAAATTCGGAGATAAAATTTTTGGGATGAATAAAACATTTCATCCGAACCCGGATTCACGTGGGATGGGATTATTTATAACCCGTAATCAGATAGAGTCATTGGGAGGATCCATTACCGTGGAAAGTGAGTTAGGCAAAGGTTCTGTATTTACAGTACTTTTTGGATGAGGTAGTTTCTCCCGGATCGGATCATTTTAACAGCCTTGCAGGGCGGTTTTACGCAAGGGCTTTCCTGTTTCTTGCAGAGTGGGAGAAAATCTGTGCTAATTTATTGATTATCAGTAGAGCTGTTTCGTTAAAAATTACTGATATTTATTTTATTATCAAATAATTATTCTGATATTTGCACCCTATAAAATTTAAACAAGAATTAGTTCGCCCATTAAATGAATTTACGTCCAAATCAGAGAGGAAACTATAGAGGCCCAAGACAAAAAGAAGAGCCTTATAACATCAATGAAAGAATCAAAGCTCCGAAAGTAAGAGTCGTAGGAGATGATATAGAGGCGTCCGTAATGAATTTAAATGATGCGTTGGCGCTGGCCAAATCAAAGACGCTGGATCTTGTGGAAATTTCTCCTAATGCAGAACCTCCTGTTTGTAAGATAGTGGACTATTCTAAGTTCAAATACGAACAGAAGAAAAAACAGAAGGAATTAAAAGCTAAAACGCACAAAGTAGTAGTAAAAGAGATCAGATTTGGTCCTAATACAGACGATCATGACTTTGATTTCAAATTAAAGCATGCGATTAATTTCCTGAAGGAAGGAAATAAAGTAAAAGCGTATGTACACTTTGTAGGTCGTCAGATCGTATACAAGCAGCAGGGAGAAACACTCTTGCTGAAGTTTGCCCAGGCATTGGAAGAATTCGGGAAAGTAGAAGATATGCCTAAACTGGAAGGAAAGAGAATGTTTATTTTCTTCTCTCCCAAAGCTAAAAAGTAATTAATAAAGTAAGTTTTATAAATAGTAGGATTATGCCAAAACAAAAAGTAAAATCAGCGGCAAAGAAAAGGTTTAAACTTACAGGTACTGGAAAAATTAAGCGTAAAAACGCTTATAAAAGCCACATCCTGACGAAGAAAGAAACCAAGCAAAAAAGACGCTTAACGCAAACGTCGCTGGTAAGCTCTGCAGACATGGGTAATGTAAAAGCCATGTTGAAAATCTAAAAATCCTTAAGTAAGGTTGAAACAATGTCAAACCGGGGCTTTGGTTTAAAAGAGATCTTTTAAAGATACGCCAAAGACCGAAAAATGAGAACAAGAAATGCCTAGATCAGTCCCAAAAGTTGCGTCGAGAAATCGCAGAAAAAAACTTCTCAAAAAGACCAGAGGTTACTTCGGTGCCAGAGGTAATGTACACACAGTAGCGAAGAATACCTACGAAAAAGGTCTTCAGTACGCTTTCAGAGACAGAAAAGCGAAGAAAAGAGAATTCAGAGCTTTGTGGATCCAAAGAATTAATGCAGGAGTAAGAGAGTATGGTCTGTCTTATTCTCAGTTCATCAACCTGCTTACCAAAGCAGAAATTGAGATCAACAGAAAAGTATTGGCTGATCTTGCGATGAACGATGCTGCAGCATTTAAAGCGATCGTTGAAAAAGTGAAGAAGTAATAGTCACTTACATAGTGATATAGTATAAAGATCCCTTCGTTGAACTACGAAGGGATCTTTTTTTATAAGCCAGAGTTTTGTGATCCGTTCTTGTCCTTCCGGAATTCTCTTTTCGATAAGCTTTCGCATAAGTTGCATTTGTAAACTAATTTTTAATATATTTGTTCCATAAGCGATGACATATCTCTTATCTCATCACTTATCACTTCGGTGCTCTCCAGCTTTCTTGAAAAACAGACAAAAGTAATTCTTTATTGGTTGAAATACGTTTTCAAACAAATAAGCTAATACCAATTAGTACAAATGAACTATGGTATTGGGTGTTTTTGATCAGGTTGCTTGGTACATCGTTTGAATACAAGACCAGTTAAAGACATTATGTATTTTAAGTTAACAAATTCTATTGACACCCGGAAAGTGGGCATAATCGATCAATCGAGCCGGCTAACGGGGAAAGTATCCGGAGGACTGTCGATGGCAATTCATTCGTATCTCAATGAGTTGAAAGATGAAAAATACTTTCCAGAAGAGCTCCCTCTTGTAAAAGAAATTCTTTTAGACGAAGCGGCAAAAGTTACAGACTATATTCATACTACCTACCTACCTCCTTCATTGGGTATTATTATTAGCGAACGTTTGAAGCAAGAAATAGAGAAGTTTAAAATAACGAATTATAAATTTTACGAAGCCGTTGTTACACACAAAAGAAGAGAATACCCGTATTATTTTTTACTCTTAAAAGACAGTGAAGCGCTTATTGATTATCCTCAAAGTATGTTCAATGTGACAGATGTTTTCGAAGAAGAAAACCTGGATACAAAGGTTTTTCAAAGCAAGGAAGAACAAGCACTGTACGCCCAAAAAAGTGTGATGCAGGGATTACAGTTGGTGGTTCCGGCCGAGATAAAACTGACGGAAGAACTGGATATGATTCGGGTTCCGCATACTGGTCGTATTCACGTTTCTGAAAAATTAAAAAAAAATATTGATATCAATAAATTTTCCGGGATGGAACTTAAACCTGTAAAAACAAAATATAGATTTTAATAGTTAATCTGTATGCACTTGCCTGAGCAGGCATAGCACTGAAAGCATACACAAACAATAAACTACACAGCGTATGGAATATTATTTTATGTCACAAAACTTTGATAAGATCAAAGGAAAATATTTGATAGAAACCAATTTAAGATCTGCGGAACGAATTCTTTATTTTGGATCCAAGCCAATTAAAACTCCTATTAGGTTCAGAATTGTATACAACGGATTTTTGCCGGATTATATACACGATGGGCTGTTTGTATTAGTGTCAGACAAAATCAAGGAGGCCGTAACAGCCTGCGACGTTGTTTTTTATCCTGCGTCTGTAACGCATGTTATTAATAAAAAAGAACGTGTGTATACCAATTATTTTCTGATGTCTGTGCCAAGGAAAAGTGCTCTTGATTTACACCTGTCGGAATACCAATGGATCGTGGAAGGAGAATTACTTGAAAACATTACCAAGGCGGTAGTAAATGAAAAAGTAATGGCGGACTACCAGGTCATTTGTATGCAAGAAGACAGAGGATTGCTTTTATGTAATGCAGAATTTTATAATGCGTTAAAGCCTTTTGAAGGGAATATATTGTTTGAGAACAGCAATACGTTTAAAAGTCGTTTATTTTAATTTGACTACACAGTGTATGGAATATTATTTTATGTCACAAAACCTTGGTAAGATCAAAGGGAAATATTCGGTAGAAACTAATTTAAGATCTGCGGAACAATTTCTTTATTTTGAAGCCAAGCCAATTAACATTCCTATTATATTCAGGATTGTATACAACGGATTTTTACCGGATTATATACACGATGGGTTGTTTGTATTAGTATCAGATAAAATCAAAGAGGCTGTAGCAGCCCGCGACGTTGTTTTTTATCCTGCGTCTGTAACGCATGTCGTTAATAAAAAAGAGTTCGTGTATACCAATTACTTTCTGATGTCAGTACCGATGAAAAGTGCTCTTGATTTGCACCTGTCGGAATATCAATGGATGGTGGAAGGAGAATTACTTACAAACATTACCAAGGCGGTAGTAAATGAAAAAGTAATGGCGGACTATCAGGTCGTCTGTATCCAGGAGTATAATGGATTGCTTTTATGTAATGCAGAATTTTATAATGCGTTAAAGCCTTTTGAAGGGAATATATTGTTTGAGAACAGCAATACGTTTAAAAGTCGTTTATTTTAATTTTAATCTAATAAAAACAAAACATATTTAATATATGCGTTATTATTCAATGAGTGTGTTGACCGGAATGGTAGAAGACTATTATTGCAATGTTGATATTTCCGAAAAATTATCCTCTCAAATTATGGCGGGAGAAAAAATTTCGATTGATACTCCTGAAATAGGATTGGTGGTGGAGACAGAGGGTTTTCGACATTTGTTGGTCGAAACGGGAATGTTTTTGTTGTCCAAGAAGGCACTACAGGCTACTTTGAAGGTTACCGGAAAGGAAAGTAATTACTTGCCTGTAACCTCTGCTGTATTTACGATCGGGAGAAAAACAAAAAGCTATGCCTATTATTTATGGATTCCTCCTGTCCTGGACTGTATTGATAGGGTAAACTCAGAGATCATCATAGAGCAAAATGAAAAAGTAAAAAATGTTCAGGTAAAAAAGCTCCGTTTTGTGGAGGGGATTTCAGAACATATTTTTCGCTCGTCGGATTTACCCTATCATATATTTGTTTCAGAAGTGCTTATGAATAAGTGGAATGAAAAAGAATTTGAAGGGATTATTTATGTTTCGGAGGAGGAGTTTTCCGATAGCTACTTTGATTTTATTGATTAAAGGTAAACATAAAGCAGAAAATAGCGCAATGTTGCACATTCCTATTCATCCTATGAAGCACGACCCGTTCGATCAGGTTCAATTAAAAGAGTTGATCGATTGGAGAATCTCTCACAAAACAGCGCAATGTCTGAAATCTGCCGGTGAAGTGGAGACCTTGATTGATCTGAACGAGGCACTGCTGTTTAATTCTGTTCGTTATAATATTCAGGAAGACAAGGTCCTGAAAGCCTCTTTAAAGTTACTCTTGGAAATCATTAAAGCCAATTTTGACATGGCGCAGTGTGACCAGGATGCTGTCACGATCACACTGGCCAACCAGGTATCGGCGATCAAAAAGGTGACTGCTAATCCTTGGCTATGGTATAAGGGCTATTACTATTCTTTTATAGGGAGAGCTCCTCAATTCAGAAAATACTTAAATGCGATCAGTGATCAGCTATACCTGAATACATATACCAATTATGACTTGTTTAATGTACACCACCGGAATTTATTAGCCGGCCTGGAATCGGAAGAAAAAAAAGCTAATCTGTACACATTTAATTTAGGATATAAATATTTGTCTGCACTGAAAAAGAAAGAGGCTGCGCCCTTCCGGCTATATTATTCTTTATGGGAGCACATTATCAAAGAAGAGCAGGGTAGGTTCAACGAACAGCTGGTAAAGTCTATAGAAGAGCATCAGAGCCTCTGGAAAAGCCATCGTTCAGCCCCTGATCTGGGCAATGACCCTGCCGGGCATCGCAATGTATATCTGACAGGCATTATGGCATATGCCAGAGAGAAGGGCTTTACTATTAATATAAGTTCGGATTATACACCATCCTATTTGGTAGAGGGAAATATACTGGTAGATGTAGACACCCCGCTGGAGTATGTATTTCCTGTGAAAGAGCGTTCGCAACAGGATTTGTGGGAGAATTTTAAGAAGAAACTAAACGGTTAGTATGCCTGTCTTTAAAAAGAGAACAACATCTCTGGCCGGGAGAAGAGAAGCGATCTCTGATAAATTGTTTGAATAAAAATGTACTATAAATTAGATTATTCTATCAACCTGCAAGAAGTAGGACATATCAGCCAATCAAGTCGTCTGACAGGAGTGGCTTCAGGAGGATTGTCGGCAGAGGTTCATTCTTATCTTAAAGAGTTGCAAGAGAAAGAAGACTTTCCGGAAGAGATCCCAATCCTGAAAGAGATTCTTTTAGAGGAAGATGCTAAACTCACCGATTATATCCATACTACTTACCTTCCTTATGTATTGGGTATTTTAATCAGCGAACGATTTAAAATAGAATTGCAGCAGTTGAACCTTACCAACTATAAATTTTATGAAGCAAAGGTCACTCATAAGAAAAAAGAATATAAATATTATTTTTTGCTGTTAAAAGATTGCAAGTCCAGTATTGACTATCCTGAGAGTTTGTTTCATATAGAGAAAGTAGTGGATTCGGAAGTACTGTATACAAAGGTATTTCAGAACGCTGAGGAGCAAGTTCAATATGCTCAGAAAATAATAATGGAACTTAAACTGGTTACTCCTGGTGAAATTAAGCTAAAGGAAGTGTTGGATATCATCCGTATACCTTATACCGCTCAGATTTATATTTCGGAGAAAGTTAAGAAAATAATAGATACTCATAAATTTTCCGGGATGGAGATCGTCCCTGCGAAGGAAACTTATAAGATTTAGAGTTTACAGAAGGATAATCTACGATGCAAAACAGTTATTTCAAATTATCGGGTTCTGTAGAACCTACGGTTTCGGGAGTGAAGGAAATCACACAGCTGTATGACTTTATAGATCCGAAGAATACAACTCCGAAGCGGATGGATTTGTATCAGGGATACTCGGGCAAAGAGCTCTTATCAACGGAACTATACGACCTTCAAAAATTCAGAATGCGTGACAAAGCAAAACTAACCAATATTATAACATCCGCTTTCTTAGACAGAGGAGGGTTGTTCGTGTCGCAAAAAATGAAAGACCTTATCGGGAATAATAACACTTTATACAAGACCTTTTTTTACGAAACTCATATTACACAAAACGAAAATCAGTACTTGTATTATTATATGAATACGCTGAATGCTGTTGACTTAATAAATTTTGAGCAATCTGAGTTTGTGTATGACGCTATCATAGGAAGGGAGAGGCGGAAGGGATATTCTGTCGCTGTTCCCGACTATGAAACATTTGTACGGTTGAAAAAAGAATGCATTACTCTTCGCTCTGGCCAAACGCTTGTACCTGAAAAATTAGTTTTAAAAGAGCAGTATGATTTATTAAGAGAACCGTTAGGCATTTCGGTTCTGATTTCAGAAAGTTTGAAAATGAAAATCGAGGAAGCGGGTATTGAGGATGTGCAGATACAAGAGGTCAAGTATGAAATAAGGTAGAGTTTCTTTTTCCCAAGTCGTGGTTTCACGATTCTCTCTGCTATCTTTGAAGGACGGTTGGTTCTATAAACAAATGTTCTTATATTGAATGTATTCATGTTCCCTCTAGCCTTTAAATCACAAATGCAGACTCTCCTTGGAGAGGAATATGCAGCCTTTGAGAATGCATACGGTGTAAATGCTCCTGTCAGCATACGTGTCAATCCTGATAAGTTTTCGGAACAGGTATCCCATCCCGGTATTGGGTGGAGCCGGTATGGATATTACCTTGATGAGCGTCCCGTATTTACTCTTGATCCCTGGTTTCATGCCGGGCTTTATTATGTACAGGAAGCGAGTTCCATGTTTTTAGAGCAGGTATTCGTGCAGCAGGTGGATCCGGAGGAGGCTCTGAATGTGCTGGACCTTTGTGCTGCTCCGGGAGGGAAGAGTACTCATATACTTTCCCTGCTCAATAAAAAAAGTCTTCTGGTCTCTAATGAGGTAATCAAATCCCGGGCGTATATTCTGAAGGAAAACCTCCAAAAATGGGGGAGAAGCAATGTAGTGGTGACCAATAGCGATCCCGAACGGTTTACTTCCCTGAAAGGCTTGTTTGATATCATTGTAGTCGATGCTCCTTGTTCGGGAGAAGGTTTGTTCAGAAGAGATGAAGAAGCCATGAAAGAATGGTCTCCGGAAAACGTACAGCTCTGCGTAAGTCGCCAGCGCCGTATCCTGGAAGCCGCATGGGAAACGCTGAAGCCAGGAGGACTGATGGTATACAGCACTTGCACATTTAATACTCATGAAGACGAAGAAAATCTCGATTGGCTGATCAGGGAACGAGGCGGAGATACTGTAAAGATCCAGTTGAAAGACGAATGGAATATCCGGGAAGTATATTCCCGGGAAGGAGGAGTAGGATATAAGTTTTTCCCTCACCAGGTAAAGGGAGAAGGTTTTTTCATGACAGTAGTGCGTAAGACGGAAGGAGAGGAAGGAAATATAAATTTCAGAAGACAGAAAACTCCGTTTGCAGCTTTGCCCAAAGAGGCAGCGGGCGAGACAGAATCCTGGATGAAGGAGAATACACTTAAAAAAGTATTGTTTGGCGAGCAGGTGCTGGCCTTTCCTGAAGAGAAAGAAGATATCATTATAGCGTTGACATCGCAGTTGCATATTATCTCCTGTGGGCTGGAGATGGCCGTACTGAAGAAAAAAAATATAGTTCCGGCTCCTGCACTGGCACTTTCTGCAGACTTAAATACCGCATACTTTCCTGTGGTAGAAGTAGAGTACCAGGAGGCATTACGTTACCTGGCAAAAGAAAGTTTTGATCTTGAATTACCACAAGGCGACTGGATCCTGGTTTGCTTTCAGGGGATTCCGCTGGGGTGGCTGAAAAAGATCAACCAGCGTTTTAACAACTACTATCCTGTGGAATGGCGAATCCGCATGACGATTGGCCGGAACGCAGAACATCTCCCTGTTCTCCTGTAAGAGCAAGGCAGAGAGTTGTCCGGGACTGCTTATTTATTTCTGGCAGAAGTATATGATCTCATTGGCAGGAAGGGCATACCTTTTGACTTTGTCTGCGGGCATATTCATGACAAACTGGTCTTCCGTAACAGTAAATCCTGCTTTTTCGAGTCGTTTCCCATAGTCTGTTCCATAGTTGCGAACGTGGTCATTCTGTCCGAAAACACGCTCTCTTTCTTTTGGATCTGTAATGGAATGGTCTTCAAAAGTAGTGGTTAATCCTGGCCATAGAGGAGATTGTATAATGGCCCAGCCTCCTGGTTTCAATACCCTGTAAATTTCACTCATCGCTTTGATATCATCCGTTACATGTTCCATCACATGGTTGCAGAAAGCTACGTCGTAGGAGTTAGCTTCAAAGGGGATTTGGTGAATATCCATTTTGACCATGGCAAGCGGAGATTCAATATCAGCGGTGATGTATTGAATATTTTTTAAGGCGGCAAAACGTTTGATGAAACAATGTTCCGGTGCAATATGCAATACTTTCAGGTTGGCCTGGTAAAAATTTGTTTTCTCTTTGAGGTATAGTTGCATGAGCCGGTGTCTTTCCAGCGAGAGGCAGCTTGGGCATAAGGCGTTTTCTCTCGATACCATTCTGCCGTAGGGAAGGAATTTTTTATAAGTACTGCCGCAGACCGTACATTCCACCTCATTTCCTTTGTTCAGCAGGGCCAACACTTTTAATGCAAGAGGACTGAATAGCTGTAGATATTTTCTGGGTACTTTACGGATTACTAGACTGATGATTTTTTTCACAATGTGTTGTATTTTCAATAGTTGCTAAACGATTCTTAACGGGGCTCTGAGATTCTTGTCTGTGGCTGATGGTATACCTTGGAAAACGGAGCTACGCTGGACGTGAGCCATACGTTTCCTCCGATGATGCTGTCATGGCCTATGACGGTATTTCCTCCCAGAATGGTGGCTCCGGAATAGATGACCACGCGGTCTTCGATCGTTGGATGTCTTTTTTGTGAGGCGAGGTCCTTGCTTACACTCAGAGCTCCCAGGGTGATGCCCTGGTAAAGTTTTACATTTTTACCGATTACAGCGGTTTCGCCAATTACAAGACCGGTGCCGTGATCGATATAGAAGTGAGTATCAATGGAAGCTGCGGGGTGAATATCGATCCCGGTTTTCGAATGCGCATATTCCGTAAGAATACGGGGCAGAAAAGGGATCTGGAGCTTATACAGCTCATGTGCCAGCCGGTAAAAAGCAATGGCATAAAAGCCGGGATAAGCTCTTACTACTTCAAATTCACTTTTGGCAGCCGGATCTCCCAGCAGCAATGCTTCAATGTCGGTATTAAGTTTATGGTAGACTTCAGGAAGGTTCAGAATATATTTTTTTGCCAGTTCGTTGGCATTGGCAGGCAGATGTTTTTGCATGGAAGTAAGCAGGGATGCCAGTTCTGCTTCCATTTTCAGAAAGCCCGCTTCCAGCTCTTCCTTACTTTTATAGTGCTGCTTTGTTTGTTCAGGAAATAAGATAAGCAGGATTTTGGTAATCAACCTTGAAACGGCAGAAGTGGAAGGAAAGAGTTCCGTACTTTTATGTTTACTGTATAAATGGTCCAAAAATTCGTTTGGTAACATCGTGGTGTCAGGTTATTGTATATAGTGTACAAAGTTAGTAGGAAATACGTGAATCCATAACAGAAAATCTCAATAGAAAAATCCCGGATTCCATCAATATTTAGTGGAATCCGGGATCTGTGACGAATCTTCTGAGGGCTTGCAGCTTAGTCCAGCGCAGCTACACCAGGGAGTGTTTTTCCTTCCATGTACTCAAGCAATGCTCCTCCGCCGGTAGATACATAAGACACTTTTTCTCCAAATCCAAGGTTATTGATAGCAGAAGCAGAGTCTCCACCACCGATCAGGGAATATCCTCCTTTTTCAGTTGATTTTACTACAGCTTTGGCAATTGATTCTGTTCCTGTGGCAAAGTTAGGGAATTCAAATACTCCCATCGGACCATTCCACATAACGGTTTTGGAGTCTTCTACTACTTTTGAAAACTCTTCTACACTTTGTGCTCCGATATCAAGTCCTTCCCATTCTTCAGGGATCTGACCGCTGATGACCGTTTTCTTATTGGCATCGTTTGAAAATTTATCGGCTACTACGGTATCCGATGGAAGTAATAATTTTACCCCTTTGGATTTCGCCTTTTCTATAATGGATTTTGCAAGATCCAGTTTATCATTTTCGCAAATCGACTTTCCTATGTTTCCGCCCAATGCTTTGGCAAAAGTATAACTCATCCCACCACCGATTACAAGGTTATCTACTTTATCCAGTAGCGTTTCGATCACCAGGATTTTATCGGAGATCTTGGATCCTCCCATGATAGCGGTAAATGGTCTGTCCGGAGTCCCCAATACTTTTTTGGCATTGTCAAGTTCGGCTTGCATTACATAGCCGCATACTTTGTCCTGAAAAAACTGACCGATCACAGCCGTAGAGGCATGTGCTCTGTGTGCAGTACCGAATGCATCGTTTACCCAAACATCGCCGTAACGAGCTAATTTTTTTGCAAATTCAACATCGCCTTTTTCCTCTTCTTTGTAAAAACGAAGATTTTCCAGCAGAAGTATTTCGCCTGGTTTCAGTTCTGAGGCAAGTTTTACAGCCTCGTCGCCGATGCAATCAGTGGCAAATTTTACAGTAGTATTGAAGGTTTGGTTCAGTGTAGACACCAGGTGCTTCAGGGAATATTTCTCTTCGTATCCGCCTTTAGGTCTGCCAAGATGAGACATTAAAACAGCCGAACCTCCGTCTTTAAGTATTTTGTTGATCGTTGGGATCGTAGCTTTAATACGGGTAAGGTCTGTGATGTTGTATTTTTCATCCAACGGAACGTTAAAATCAACTCTTACGAGGGCTTTTTTACCTGAAAAATTAAAGGTGTCCAGTGTTTTCATTTGTTTTTAAGTTAATAATTAGTCGATTGCGTTTAGTACTATCTATAGATACCGGTAAAAATAGTGTTTTATTGGGAGTAATTAAAATTATCCTTCCATATTAATTAAAAGCGAGCGTTTCTCTTAAAAAAGTTGCATCCATTAAATATAATTGTATTTTTGTTCTTCTATAAACTAGCATTTTATCATGAAAAAAATTTTCTTTTTATGTATAGCCATAGCCCTTTCGTTTACGGCTTATAGTCAGGATATTATTATTAAAAAAAATGGAGAGGAAGTCAAAGCCAAGATATTAGAAATAGGGGTTACAGAAATTAAGTACAAACGCTTCGATTTTCAGGATGGACCGGTGTATTCGATCGGAAAGGCCGAGGTGATCCTGGTGAGATACGAAAATGGGGTGAACGAAGTGATAACCACAGCTCCGCCAGCCACTTCTCCTGCTCCTGCCACACAAGCTCCGGCAGCTCCTGCTCCGGCACCCGTTCAGCCAGAGAATGGAAGGATTGAAAACAATATGGGGACCTACAGGCAGAACGGACGCTATATTTCGAAGACAAGAGTGATCAGTCTTTTAAGAGCTACCAACGATCCGGAAATTATTACATTGCTTAAAAAATCAAACGCATCGAAAACCACGGGAAATGTGATCGCACTGGGGGTAGGATTACCATTGATCGTAGTAGGAAGCTTTACTTCATTGAGAGGACTTGTCCTGATGAATAATGATTATTCAGTAGATCCTGATGCAGAGGGTATCGCTACGGTAGGAGCAGTGATGACAGGAGGAGGTATAATGCTTCAGTTCTTGAACATAGGGTTTCATTCCAAAAGTAACCGGATGATCGAAAGAGCGATTGAGGTATATAATGCCAAGCATGCTGTCAAGGCGGAGAGCAAGTAAAAAATAAGGGTGAGCGTTTAAAGCATTTAGGATGTTTTAATACGATTTCCGATGCAAGACAGATATAGTAGCTTAATGAAATTACTATAGAATATTATTTTGTATTTCTTTGCAAAACCAGGGTCGTTTGTGTCTCACAAACGACCCTGGTTTTTGATTGGAAGGTTCCTCATAGCCGCTGTTTGTGTCCTCACGAACAGCTTGTAAGTATTGGGTATACTAATGTATAGTAGTGCTAACCCTTTCCGCTAAAGTTTATAGTGATTCATAATGATTTTTTCAAACCAGTTACCTGGTAAAACTCTGCTGAGGAGCCGGGACAGACGTTGAATAAACCTACCTGCTACATAAGTACGTTTGACGGAACCTGAACGGATGATCTTCTCTATTTTTTCTGCATAAAAGTGAGGCTCCACAGCATTGTTTACATCAGCATGTATTTCATTGTTAATTCTATGAAAGATATTTTCATACGCAGAACCTGCTTTTACTTCTGCGGTAAGACGGTTGGAATTAATATTGGTCTTGATATCACCTGCCTGAAAGGTGCAGGCTTGTATTCCGTATGGTTTTATTTCCATACGCATTGCTTCGGTGATCTTTTCTACTGCGGCTTTGCTGGCGCAGTAAAAACCACGGAAAGGCAGAGATATCTCTGCTGCAATGGAAGTGATGTTGATGATCAATCCGCTGTTCTGTTTCCGCATTTGAGGCAGGACCGTTTGCATTACGTTGATCACCCCCCGTACGTTGGTAGCAAAAAGTTTGTCCAGGTCTTTGTCTGAGCCTTCTTCGATCGGAGCTGCCATGCCGAGCCCGGCATTGTTGATCACTACATCGATTTTCCCTTCCCTTGAAAGAATGGAGGACAGCGCCTGCTGGATGCTTGCCCGGTCGCATACATCCATGGAGATCATCGTGAAGGAAGAAGTACTGGCAGTTTGTTGTCTGCTTGTCCCATATACTTTATGACCTTTGGAGGAAAGATGCTGACAGATTGCTTCGCCCAGGCCGGAAGAACCTCCGGTTACTAAAATTACTTTTGACATACTAATTCTAAAATCGTTATGATTGGGTAAAGTTAGTATAAAACTATGTTTTTTACTAAGCACCCATTTCCTATCTTTGTCTCTTCACTACACTCGTTAAATGAAATATGAAAGCAGAAATACAAACCGTAAAAGGAAATATGATCGTGGAGTTTTTCGAAAAAGATGCTCCTAATACTGTTAAAAACTTTGTAGACCTTGCACAGAAAGGTTTTTATGATGGACTCACCTTCCATAGAGTAATCCCTGATTTTGTGATTCAGGGAGGATGCCCGAGAGGAGATGGGTTTGGAGGACCAGGTTACAAGATCAAATGTGAGACCAGCGGAGAAAATCAATACCACGACCGGGGCGTTTTGTCAATGGCTCACGGAGGGAAAGATACAGGAGGATCCCAGTTCTTTATCTGTCATAGCCGCAACAGAACTTCTCATCTGGACCGGGTGCATACTTGCTTTGGAAAGGTAGTGGAAGGACTTGAGGTCATTGATCTGATCCGGGGAGGAGATAAGATCAACAAAATTGTGATAACAGAGTAATCTATACTAGTTAGTAAAATAAAAGCAGAAGGCTCTCCGGTTAGGAGAGCCTTCTGCTTTTAGAGAGAGGATCAGACTGCGAGACTGAACAATGGTAGTTTTTTAAACCTGCCGTTTTGTGAAAGTTCCTTATTGGCTTCCAGGTAACTATTGTATTCGATTGCAAAACGGTCATACATGCTTCTGTAGCGGGGGATATCATTATCCGCCTTGGCAATATCGTTGTACAAAGTTTCGGCGATCGGATGAGAACTAAGCTCTTCAGTGGTACGGGCCAGGTATTTCACTCTTGAAATCACAACATTGGTCAGTTCATCGTACTGATCGATTTCTGCACTCTGCATGGTTTCCTGCGTATAGCGTTTTTCTTTGAGGGTTTTTACGACCTCATTCAGAGAATCAAGAAGAAGCGCATTGTATTTTTTACAATAGGAAATTTCCAGTAATAAACGAGCTATATCATTGATTTTCTGGTCGTCGGACTCTATCATAACTGCCCAGGCTTTGTCCGAACTGTCTTTCAGAGCAGTTAATATCTCAAGAGAAGCTTCACTTCCGGCAGAAGAGCCTGATTGAGTGGTATCGCGGCCTGCTTGATCAGGTTGCTTTTTTTCCTCGCAGGAACTCAGAATAGTTAAAATAAGGATGGGGATAAATAAAAGGGCTTTTTTCATGAGATTTATATTAATTTTACTCAAGAGAGTTAGTCTCTTATAACTCTTTAAGTTATGCCAAAAATACTAAAATACCTCTAAAAAGTTACTTTTTTGTGTTTTTCAGGATAAATACCAGGGTGCAAAACGCAATAAAATAGTATAATACAGGTTTAAATCAGTACGTTGTAGAAAAACATTAAAAGTTACGGATGAAAAAATATTTTTTGCTAGCAATTTCTTGGGGATGTTGGGCTGTTGTGGCGTTGGGACAAACTTCTGCCCCCAAGTACAGCAATGAATTTCTGAACATAGGAGTAGGAGCAAGGGCATTGGGGATGTCCAATGTGCAGGCTGCTTCTGTAAACGATGTAACGGCAGCGTATTGGAATCCGGCTGGATTACTGAATATGAAGAGCAAGCATGAAGTAGCCTTGATGCACTCGGAATATTTTGCCGGAATTGCCAAGTATGATTACGGAGCTTTTGCCACCCACCTGGATTCCCAGAGTGTCATAGGGTTTTCCATCATCCGGTTTGGAGTAGACGATATACCCGATACCCGTTTTTTGTATGACGCAAACGGAGCGCTGAATTATAATAATATTCGTTATTTCTCGTCGGCAGATTATGCTTTTATTCTTTCTTACGCCCGGGAAACAAAATTGATCCCCGGACTTCAGTTAGGGGCCAATTTTAAAGTGGTTCACCGGTCTGTAGGCCAGTTTGCCAATGCCTGGGGTTTTGGTCTGGATGCCGGAGCTCAGTACCGCCTCAAAAAATGGCGGTTCGGATTAATGGCGAGGGACATCACCGGAACATTCAATGCCTGGTCGCATAATACGGCCCTTGTTCAGGATATTTATACCCAGACGGGCAACGATATTCCTCAAAACTCTATCGAGGTAACGTTGCCGAAAGCAGTGCTTGGAATAGCACGCCATTTTCAATTGCATAAAAAAGTAGGATTGCTGACCGCCATTGATTTTGTCAATACGTTTGATGGAAAAAGGAATGTTCTTATAAAATCCAATCTTTTATCAATAGATCCAATGGCTGGATTTGAGGTAGATTATAATCAAATTATCTTTTTGCGCTTTGGCGTAGGGAATTTCCAGACGGTAAAAGACTTTGATAAAGGATCTGTTATGAGATTTCAGCCCAATTTTGGAGTGGGGGTAAGGATAAGTAAAATTTATATAGACTATGCACTGACAGATATCGGAAATCAGGCAGAAGCGCTTTATTCAAATGTCTTTTCGCTAAAACTGGCATTAAACAAGTAGGTATGCAAAAAAATAAAAGACTGATAGTATCCCTTTTGTTGATTTTACTGGCTACAGTAGGAAAGGCACAATATGGAAATGAATGGATTGTTCCCGGACAGTCTTATTTCAAGATCTCTACGGTGCAAAACGGAATGTATGCGATGTCCAGAAGCCAGTTGCAGGCGATAGGAGTAGACGTAAATATTGATCCGAGACGCTATCAGCTATGGCACCGTGGAGTGGAGCAAAGTATTCATATCAAAGGAGAAGGAGACGGAAGTTTTGACGCAGGCGATTCTATTATTTTTTATGGTAAAATGAATGACGGAACACTTGATGCACTAATGTACATCAATACGACCTATCAACCTCATAAATACTATAATTTATACAATGATACGGCGGCTTATTTTCTTACCTGGGGACCTCATATCATGACCAAGAGGATGCTCCAGGATCCTACGGTGACCACTCCTCCGGCTTCTGCCTATCATATGGCCGAGTTTTTAAAGGTATATACAAGCGATTATTCAAGAGGGATGGAATATGGGGCAGTGACCAGCAGTCATGGAGACCGGGGAGAAACCTGGTGCGGTGATGTGCTGGGAGGCGTATACACTGAAAATGTATCGCTCCAGAACGTTAATACAGCCGGAGCGGACTGTAAGGTGGAGG
>CAYTGJ010000007.1:55515-64961 GCA_964437245.1 uncultured Chitinophagaceae bacterium | reverse complement strand
CGGTATTTCATGCGTAGCTCATCGCCACCGTCGGTGTCGTCTTCGATGGTAAAGGGAGGAAGTTTTGCAGCATTAAGCACCTGGAGGGATGAAACCCTGATTTCCACGTCGCCAGTTGCCATTTTATCGTTCTTGGAAAGGCGTTCTACGACCGTGCCTTCCGCTTGTATGACATATTCCCGCCCCATCGATCGCGCAGTTTGGATGAGAGAGGCGTCACTTTTGCCTTCCTCGAAAATGAGCTGTGTGATGCCGTAGCGATCACGCAGATCTATCCAGAGCATTCCTCCTTTGTCGCGTATTTTGGCTACCCAGCCACAAAGGATCACCTCCGTGTCGATATCAGAAATCCTTAATTGTCCGCAATTGTGTGTTCTAAGCATATATGTGATTAAATTTGTAAAAGGACACAAATATAGCGAATAGAAGAATATTTATTAAATTTGCCTAACTTTAGATGTCAATTTTAGTACCTATGGGAAGAATATTTGAAAAGAGAAAACATAAAATGTTTGCCCGCTATGATAAAATGGCGAAGGCTTTTACCCGGATAGGCAAAGAAATCGCTATGGCAGTGAAGGCAAACGGCCCTTTACCGGAGAATAACCCCCGTTTGCGGATGGCGATTCAGAATGCCAAAGGGGTGAACATGCCAAAAGATCGTGTGGATGCAGCGATCAAAAGGGCGGTCAGCAGAGATGAAAAAGATTTTGAAGAAGTAATATACGAAGGATATGGACCCTATGGAGTAGCCATTGTCATAGAGACCGCTACTGATAATATCAACCGTACCGTGGCTACAATACGGGCTATTTTTTCCAGAGGAGACGGTTCTCTGGGAAAAACCGGGTCGCTGGATTTTATTTTTTCCCGGAAAGGAGTTTTTAAATTCATGAAAGAAGGACTGGACATTGATGAGCTGGAACTCGAACTGATCGATTCTGGTGCAGAAGATGTAGCCATTTCCGAGGAAGGAGAAGTTTACATTTATACTTCGTTTCAGGACTTTGGCACTATGCAGAAAGCCCTGGAGGACAGGAAAATCAATGTGATCAGTGCAGAACTGCAACGGATTCCCAATTCTTTTGCCGAGGTAACTCCTGAACAGGAAGATGAAATTCTGGAATTAGTCGAAAAATTTGAAGAAGACGATGATATTCAAGCAGTTTATCATAATATGAAGTAACCTGTTTTTACGAATAAATAATGTTTTAATTTTTGTCCAACTTAGTTTAAATAATATATCATATGGGATTTATTAAAGAATTCAAAGAGTTTGCCATGAAAGGCAATGTAGTAGATCTTGCAGTCGGTGTGATCATCGGTGGTGCCTTTGGCAAGATCGTTTCATCTATGGTAAATGATATCATCATGCCTCCGATAAGCCTTGTACTGGGAGATAAAGGATTTACAGACTTGTATTATGCTCTTGATGGGAAAACGTATGAAAGTCTTGCCAGTGCCAGAACTGCAGGTGCTCCGATCTTTGCTTACGGCAGTTTCATACAAACAGTTATCGATTTTACCATCCTTGCCTTTATTATATTTTTAATGATCAAAGGGATCAACACTTTAAAGAAGAAGGAAGAAGCCGCTGCTCCTGCTCCTGCGCCGGAACCAACGGTAAGCGAAAAACTTTTGATGGAAATCAGAGATGCGCTGAAAAAATAATTTTGGATCCAATTTTAACCTCGAATATATGAAAAAAAGTTTACTGGGAATGGTATTGCTCGTACTGTTCTTTTCTAATAGCTATGCCCAAGACACTACCGGCGTAGCCGAAGCGATCAAAGATACTTCTTATTGGCATAAAGGAACCACCTTGTCGATCAACCTGGCGCAGACTAGTCTTACCAACTGGAATGCAGGGGGACAGAATTCCATCGCCTATAATGCCCTTTCCAATTCCTTTATTAATTATGAAAAAGGGAGGTTGGTATATAGCAATGCGCTGACCATGTCTTTCGGACAGGCCAATCTTGCCGATAAAGGCTGGAGAAAAACAGATGACCGTTTGTATTATATAAGCAAACTCTCCTATAAAAAAACAGACAAACTGAGGTATACTATATACCTTGATTTCCTTACTCAGTTTGCCGACGGATTTAATTATGTATCGTCTATTTCAGATCCATCGCAGGATTCGGCAGTGCTGGTGTCAAGGTTTATGTCAAGAGGGTATAGTACATTTGCACTCGGTGCGGAGTATACACCTGTGGAAGGGTTGTTTATTTTCTTCTCTCCGCTTACGATGAAATCTACTTTTGTAGGATATCAGCCTTTTGCGAATGCCGGAGCATTTGGAGTAAGACCTGAATATATAGACAAGAACTCGCTTGAAAGAGTAGCAGGTAAGAATACCTTATTTGAACCCGGAGCCTTGCTTGACATTACTTATAAAAAAGAGATTGTCAAAAATGTAGCCCTTCAGACGAAAGTTTCTTTATTCTGGGCTTATTTCAGAAAGAACTATGATATTGACGGAAGTGGTATTCTTCAGGATGATACGTATGTCTTTTACAAAAATGTCGATGTGCTCTGGGACTTCTCAGCGGTCATGAAGGTGACAAAATACATCACGGCCAGTGTGACGACTTCTCTTATTTATGATGATGATATTCATGTTTTGAGAACGAAGTATGCCAACGATCAAACCAACCCTAAAGCGTTTGGTCCTGCCATTCAGTTTAAACAGGTGTTAGGCCTGGGATTACAGGCTACATTCAAATCCAGGTATGCTAACTAAACCGGAGCGATTACCTGTTTCGGGATAAGAAACTAAAAAGGCACTTTAAGAAGTGCCTTTTTTATTGAAGGGAGTTTAGTTTATTCAGAAAAATCTGAGTCGACATATTTGCGCCATTTCTCAAGTGCTTTGAGCATATCCTCCGGTAGTTCGGAATCAAACTGTAGAAATTTCTTTGTACGTGGATGTATAAATCCAAGAGACTTGGCATGTAATGCCTGGCGGGGGATTATTTTAAAACAGTTGTCTACAAACTGTTTATATTTACTGAAGGTGGTCCCTTTGATGATCTTGTCTCCACCGTAGGTTGCATCGTTGAAAAGCGGATGCCCTTTATGTTTCATATGTACTCTTATCTGATGCGTACGCCCTGTTTCCAGGTTACATTGTACAAGCGAAACATAGCGAAGAGGTTCCAGCGTTTTGTAATGAGTGATGGCTTCTTTGCCGGTTTCATTTTCAGGAGGGTGGACAGCCATTATTTTTCGATCTTTGATACTGCGCCCGATGAATTCGTGAATGGTTCCCTCGGCAGGATTAGGTTCTCCCCACACTAACGCATAATAGGTACGCTCGATGCTATGGTCGAAAAATTGTTTGGCCAGATGGGTCATGGCGTATTCTGTTTTTGCGATTACCAACAGGCCGGAAGTGTCTTTGTCAATGCGGTGTACAAGGCCGGGACGAATCTCTCCGTTCCGGTGTGTAGGAAGTCCCTGGAAATGGAAGGCCAGGGCATTGACGAGCGTCCCTGTCCAATTGTTGTAGGCGGGATGTACGACCATACCGGCAGGTTTGTTGACCACCAGCAATTCTTCGTCTTCATATACAATGTTGAGCGGAATGTCTTCGGGGATCACTACATCGGTCCGGGGAGGCTCGGGAAGAGATACTGTTATGAGATCTCCCGGTTTTATCTTATAGCTTGATTTGGTAGCTTTTTCGTTGACCAGTATCGCTTCGATCTCTATCCCATTCTGGATCTTATTGCGGCTGGCATTCGGGAGACGGTCCATCAGAAATTTGTCAATGCGTACGGTGGACTGGCCGTTGTCTACAACAATACGGTAGTGTTCGTATAATTCCGCATCTTCTGATAATTCTTCCGGATCGTTTTCTTCCTTCATGGGGTTTTGTATAGTTTGTTTTGCTAAACTTTTCCGATATTTGGAACGCAAGTTAACCAAAACTTATCACTGTTTTGCTATCCCTTCAGATCCCATCGCCCTTACAGGAGCTAAAATCTTCTCTGCTTACCGAAAGAGGAGTACGACTTTTTATGAAGCGTGAGGATCTGATCCATCCGGTTGTTTCGGGAAATAAATGGAGGAAACTAAAGTATAATTTAGCCAGGGCGAAAGAGGAAGGCTATCATACGATCTTAAGTTTTGGCGGAGCATATTCCAATCACATTCATGCGTTTGCATTGGCGGCCCGGGAGGAAGGCTTCCGGGCTATAGGGGTCATAAGGGGAGAAAAGATTATACCTCTGAATCCCACGTTGGCAGATGCCGAAAGAAATGAAATGATGCTGCATTTTCTGTCTCGGGAAGAATACCGGAGAAAAAATGAACCAGAATTCTTGAGAATGCTCAGTACACGGGTGGGTGATTTTTATCATGTCCCCGAAGGAGGTAGTAATGCAGAAGGAGTGAAAGGGTGTATGGAAATAGCACCGGAGATCGGAGTGCCATACGACGTCTTGTGTGCACCTTGCGGTACTGGTACGACGCTGGCGGGGATCATAGCTTCTGTACCGGAAGGGAAAAAAGTGATGGGCTTTCCTGTATTGAAGGGAGGAGATTTTTTATATAAAGAGATTCAAACATTCCTGGGGGAAACAGGAGTCCATGTAGGTGATAATTGGGGATTGCAATGCGGGTATCATTTTGGTGGATATGCTAAGTGGAATGAAGAACTTATGAGTTTTATCCATCAGTTCAAAGAATTACATGACATACAACTGGATCAGGTTTATACGGGGAAAATGATGTTTGGGCTGATGGAGATGATCGGGCAAAATTATTTTCTCCCGGGGACTTCTATTGTAGCTTTGCATACAGGCGGATTGCAGGGGCTTCCGGGGAGATTATAAAAAACAGAAAACTTAGAGTACTCTTATATGATTTGTCTATCTGCGATAACTTCTGTATTTTATGCATTTGAATGACCTTAGACTTCGTCGGAGCTCTTCTTGAAAGATAATAGAAGAAGTATGTAAACGATCATGAATAATGAAAGAAATTAAAAAAATTAAAAATTTGAGCTGGACCATTGTTTCGCCGATCATTGGGTGGGCTCTTTATTTTTCTGCCCTGATGCAGGGGAGTGGTTTGTTCCAGATTGCCGGAGGCTTTGTATTAGTGATGTGTGTGCTGGCAGCGGTCCATCATTCTGAGATCGTAGCGCATAAGGTAGGAGAACCTTACGGAACAATAATTTTAGCAATAGCCATCACTGTCATAGAAGTGGCTATTATCATTTCTCTCATGGTGGAAGGAGGAGCGGAAGCCACTGCACTGGCAAGGGATACCGTTTTTGCCGCCACGATGCTGATCCTTAACGGGATTATCGGAGCTTGTATAATGTTGGGAGGCGCGAAATTCCATGAGCAGGTTTTTTCGCAGGATTCTGCTAATACTGCTTTGGTAAGTTTGGTGGCGATCATAATTTTCACCCTTATACTTCCTAATTATACTACGAGTATTGACGGGCCTTCATACTCCCAGGCTCAACTTCTTTTTGTGGCGGTGGCCTGCCTGGTCATATACGGAGGATTCCTGCTGACCCAGACGGTGCGTCACCGGGAATATTTTCTGGAGGAACCCGATGATGAACCTTCTTCCCATACGAAAAAAGTTTCTCTGAAGACAGCCTTGATCAGCCTGGTGTTTTTGATTTTGTGCCTTGGAATTGTTGTGCTTTTGGCAAAAACTTTGTCGCCCACCATTGAACGTATCATTATCAGTGCTCATTTGCCGAATTCGTTAGTAGGGGTGATCATCGCCTCCATCGTGCTTCTCCCGGAATGTATAGCGGCGATCAAAGCTGCACGCAAAAACAGGTTGCAGACAAGTCTGAACCTGGCCTTAGGATCCGCCCTGGCAAGTATCGGACTAACGATCCCTTGTGTGGTCGTTGCTTGCCGCTTGTTTGACCTGGACCTTGTGTTGGGACTGGATATGAAGTCAACGGTTCTGCTTGCCCTGTCGGTCTTTATCGTTATGCTTTCATTGAATAAAGGGAAAACAAATATGTTGTACGGCATTGTTCTTTTGGTAAACGTATTAGCATACCTGTTCATCATTATCTATCCCTAAAAATCCGGAGAACAGATTGATTGTAAAGTAAAAGTATGATCAATCCATGCTTTCGAAGTTGATTTTGGTTGATCCAATATTTATGAAATATCTTCAATACCTTGGTGTTTTATTAGGGGCGTTGTACGGCATCTTGTTCAGGATGCTGAACGGAGTCGAGGCAATAGATGGTTTTTATAATCTGTATAGTATTACGTTTGTTTGGATAACACCTATTGTGATCAGCCTGATCCCGGTTTTTTTCTTTTCTACCGGGCTGTATAAATCAAAAATAAAATTAGTGGTCTTTCCGGTAGTAGCGGTGTTGCTTTTTTGGGTGATTGCTCTAAGTACTCGACTGGAAGATCTGCTATGTATCCTGATCATAGGATTCCCTTTCCTGTTAGTAGCAGGGATGATGGGGTTATTGCTTGGATGGATACTCGAAAAGATCAAAATAAATAATAAAAAGATGTATTCCATTGTCTTTCTCCCGTTGCTATTAAATCCGCTTGAGAATATGCTGCCGGATAAGGCCGAAAGGTATGTGGTGGAGCAGCGGATAAGAATTGCTGCCAGCAGGGAAGTCATCTGGCCCAACGTCATAGAAGTACCGGAAATAACCGAAAACGAATACCAATACGGTTTTTTCAACTATGTCGGTGTACCAAGGCCCGTCAAATCCATTCTTGAAGAGAAAGAGGGAGAAGTTTTTCGGATCGGGTATTTTACGGATGGACTGAAACTGTGTGAAACGATTTCAGATGTTGATCAGAACAAGTTTGTGAATTTCAAAATACACATCGGGCGCTCACAGCTAAGGGATAAGCCTACCGATCAACATTTGCTCCGGAGCAATCATTTTCGTTTTGAAAATATTTCTTACAAACTGAATGCTGTTTCCAATACCGAAACAGAGCTGGTCCTGACGTGCGAATACCAACTGGAGTCAAAGATGAACGGGTATGCTAATTTTTGGGCTGGCAGTATTATAAGGGATTTTGAGAAAAGATTACTGGAAGCCTTGAAGCGTAAAATAGAGTTGCCGTAATGGCGGCATTTTTGATGTACGGCTAAGGAAAATCATTCTGGTTTTACCAGAATGATTTTCCTCTCTCTGCTAATTCCCGAATTGGTTATTCTTTGATTACTTTCCTCGTCTCTACTTTTCCTTGATTGAAAATCTGAAGTATGTACACTCCTTTGGCGAGAGAGCTTGTATTGATAAAAATACCTTCTTTCTCAAAGGATGGGGTGATGGCATATAAATCATTCCCCAGAATCCCTGATAAGGTGATTTCCGTTTCTTCTTTGTGTAAAGGGGTGACAGGTTGTATGATCATTTCATCTCTGAAAGGATTCGGATATATTTTTTCGATCAGCTCTCCGCTTCCAAGGAATGTAACAGATGCATGTCCGCCAGTGTGTTCCTGCCCGTCAAAATCGTATTGCTTCAGTCGGTAATAGTTGAGCCCGATATAAGGGGAGTAATCGGTATAGGAATAAGAGATCGTCTGGGAGCTGGTCCCATTGCCTTTTACAGATGCAAGGTATTCGTATTGGATCCCATCCGCACTTTTTTCAAGGACGAAAAAATCGTTGTTAAGTTCTGTCGCAGTAGCCCACCGTAGGTCGATTTTCCGGTTTACTTCTTTAGCGCCGAAATGCAGTAGCCGGACCGGAACGGTGGTACAAGGAGAAAAAGGAGTAGTACTTTCGGGGAGTGTCAGATTGTAAAGAGTGGCTCCGTTCTGTCCGTCTTCTGCTTCAAAACGACACTGACAGACGCTGGGGACATTCAAGTTCCATGAGATACCGGAAACACCGGCACTGACGTCTGCTGTAAGATTTGGATCCAGGCTGGCATCGTTTACCCATACTACTCCGCCACCGCCACCACCTCCGGGTCCCAGGTCAATTTCCACTTCTGTAAATACAGTATCTCCACGGCCGCCTCTTACGTCTACAGTTAAACTGTTAGAATATCCGCTGGCGGTGGATAATAGCACGGTTCCGCCACCTCCACCACCTCCGCCGGAATCCCCGTACGATTTTTTACTACCGTCTGGGAAGTGATTTACATATCCTGTTGCTCCTATGGTATAACCTCCGAGGGAAGTACGATTGAGTGATTTTTCATTGTACCCTCCGGCGTATATGGTATGAGCATTACCGGTTATAGAGGAAGCCTGGATAATAACGATACCACCTCCGGGATTCCCTGGGGTAGCACCGGCTTGATGAGGTGGACCCGGAGCAGTGTAATTATTCTGCTGACCGCCACCACCACCGCCGCCCATAAAGACCTTGCCGGAGGTATAGTAAGAGGCAAGCGAGGTGCCGGGCATTCCTTTCCCACCTACCGTATTACGGCATCCGGTATTGCCATTGGAAGGCCTGGATTGCCGTCCGCCTATGCCTCCCATACCATAGTTGGCACCGCCACCGCCGCCGGTATTGCTGGAATGGCCACCGCCTCCTGCATTGGCCTGGTGACCTCGTCCCACTTCCATATTGGTAATGTATTGGGAAATACCTTCCCCTTTTCCGGCATAACCATTTGTTCCCAGGGAGGTACTGTATATGGTAGGAGAAAGAAAGTTGCCTGCTCCCCATGCACAGGAGTTAGTGCTTCCTGCATTGATTACTCCTCCTCTGAAGCCAAGCCCTTCTACGTTGATATCGGCATTGAATTCTACATTCCCGCTGGCTTCAAACACCAGTACACCTCCTGTGCTTCCGTCCCATGGGCGGGCGGTCAGGGTGCCTGAAATTATCACGTCGTTGTACTGGGGGACAGAAATCAGTTGAAGAGCGACAGCAGTGTAGGATTTAAGAAGAGTATACCGGAAATACACTACTGTACCCTGAATGTCCAGGATTTCATTAAACTCATAGTTTCCGGCTTCTCCTATATTTGTAATGTTTCCAAAGTTGGCGGTATTGGTCCCGTTTACAGAGGCTCCTTTCATCTGGATCAGTAGTACTTTGTCTCCGATACCGAAACCAGTGACTCCTGTCAGCGTTACGGAATTGCAGGAAGTATTAATACTTGTGACAGGGGCATAAACGTTAATAATGCCAGAAATAGAGGTCTGGCCATACGTATTTGGTGCTAAAAAGAATAATAGCAGCGATAAAAATGATAGTATTTTTAACATCCGAAACCTCATGCCACATTACCTGTAAAAACTACTACTATATACCTAATTGCAAAAAAAGGTAAGTTTTTTATGGATTAAATCCACATTAGAATTGAAACAAAAAAAAGAGCCTTTCGTATTAAAAGGCTCTTTTTTTACTAAACCAAACTTTTTAAGCCTATACAGCAGCTACTTCAGTTCTTTTATTTTCTTTGATTCTGGCAGATTTACCTTTTTTATCTCTCAGATAGAATATTC
>CAYTGJ010000007.1:34860-55505 GCA_964437245.1 uncultured Chitinophagaceae bacterium | reverse complement strand
GAATATTCTTGCTCTTCTTACAGATCCTTTTCTCACAAGATCCACTTTTACTACATTTGGTGATAATAGAGGGAATATTCTTTCTACCGCAATACCTCCGGAAATTTTTCTTACAGTGAAAGACTCACCATTAGTATTAGGGTTTTTTCTTTGAATTACAACACCTTGAAAGTTCTGGATTCTTTCTTTGTTACCTTCTTTGATTTTTACATGTACATTTACAGTATCACCAGAAGTGAAAGCAGGTACATCTTTTCTTTTTGCGCTGAAGTCGGCTTCAACTAATTTAAGCAACTGGCTCATATATAATTACTTTAAATACTTTTTCTGAATCGGACTGCAAATATAGGGGATTGATTCCAATTTATCTAACGATTATGTGGAAAAAAGTTAGACCTTATTGTTAAATTCTGTTAAAAGTCTTCTTTTTTATATGTAAATATTTTATAACCTGATCTTTATAAATAATCTATGATCTTTTTGCTACTAATCGATCAGGCCGGGGCGGCGTTTTTTAGTACGCTCTATAGATTGTTCCATTCTCCATTTATGTATTTCTGCTTCATGACCGGAAAGAAGAATGTCAGGTACTTTTAGGCCTTTATAGTCGGCAGGTCTTGTATATACAGGGGGAGCCAGTAGGTTGTCCTGAAAGGAATCCGTTAGCGCAGATGTTTCGTCTGATAAGACTCCCGGGATCAGCCTGATAATAGCATCTGATACTACTGCAGCAGCCAGTTCTCCTCCGGAGAGTACGTAATCTCCTATGCTGATCTCCTGGGTGATATAGTGGTCACGTACCCGTTCGTCTACACCTTTGTAATGTCCGCAGAGGATAATGATATTTTGTTGTAGAGATAGCCTGTTGGCCGTTTTCTGACTGAAATTTTCACCATCGGGGGTCATGTATATGACCGCATCGTAATTGCGCTCAGTTTTGAGTTTAGTGATGCAGTGGTCAATCGGTTCGATCATCATGACCATACCGGCTCCTCCGCCAAAGGCATAGTCATCGGTTTGTTTCTGCTTATGAGTAGAATAATCACGAAGGTCGTGTACATGAACTTCAACAAGTTGTTTGTCAATGGCCCTTTTTAGGATGGAATGGGCAAAAAAACTTTCCAGCAGTTTCGGAAGACATGTAATGATATCGATGCGCATAATGCAAATTATTTTCAGTACAAAGGTAGGAAGATCTGATGGAAAATCTTCCACATTGTCTAAAACGAAATGAATTCAGCGTGAGTAGTGGAAGAAAGGGCTAGAGATAGATCTCCAGAAGGCCTTCCGGAATTTCTATATGGACGATCTTTTTTTTCTTCTCCAGTTTAGTGATCAGCTCTTCGCTGGCAGGGATCAGGATCTGCTTGTTCTTATAGTCCATCGAAAGGACATCTTGTCCCGGCAGTATATATACATCAGTGATCATGCCAAGTAATCCAAGTGTTTTATCCGCCACAGTGTAACCAATAAGATCGGTGTATTTGAAGATCGTACCATCGTCTTCGGGTAAGAGGAGGAGAGGAAGATAGAGATCTTTGTCGAGCAGGGGAGCTACAGTGGTTAGGTCATAAATATCTTCGAGTGATAAAATGGCTTTTTTCCCCTGAACAGATATTTTTTCAATAAAAAAAGGAATCAGTTTGTTGTTGATATTAACAAAAACTGATTCCAATTTTGAAAAGTTAATAGGGAACTCCGCTTCTAACGTAGCTTTAAGATCCCCTTTCAGACCGTGTGCTTTATTAATTTTCCCTAGTTTAAAACAAGAGTCAAAATTCATAAGGCCCCGGATGTAATTATTCTGCTTTTGCTTCTTCTGAAGGAGCTTCTGTTTCGGCAGCAGGAGCAGTTTCTTCTGCAACTGGTTCAACAAAAGTAGCAGCGACTTTTTTCGCTTGAATTGCTTCCGCTCTTTTCTTGTTTACTTCCGCTTCTGCAGCTAACTGTGCTTTTTTGGTAGCAGATTTAGAATTAGCTAATTCAGTTGCTTTCTTCTCAGCAGCACCTTGCTTCTGATTTTTCCAGTCGCTAAGTTTTTGGTCCGCTGCTTCTTGTGTAATAGCTCCTTTTAGAACCCCGATCTGAAGGTGTTTTTTCAGTAGAATACCTTTGTCGGAAAGGATGGTTTTAGTGGTGTCAGTAGGCTGAGCACCTTTCATGATCCAGTCAAATGCTTTCTCTTCGTTCAGCACTATGGTGGCAGGATTTGTTTTAGGGTTGTAAGAACCCAGTTTCTCAATGAATTTTCCGTCACGCGGAGATCTTGAGTCGGCCACTACGATATCAAATATCGGAAGTTGTTTACGGCCTCTTTTTGCTAATCTGATTTTAACTGACATAGTATGTTTTATGTTAAGCGATGGAACCCGTCCATCTGTAAATAGTTGGCAAAGGTAAGGAAAATTGGTTAATTCGCAAAAGATAAGTTTTGAGAGGAACGGAAACTTTTGAGGGGGTGAGTATTGTTGTAATGAAAATATATACAAGTGTCTGATATATAATTTTTTACAATAGGTTTGCTTTCTTTTTGTTTTTAAAATATTTAAAATCAACGGAGTATGAAACTTTGTTTTGCCACTAATAACCAAGGGAAACTACAGGAAATTAAGTCTCTGCTGGAGGGACAGTTTGAGATCGTAAGCTTACAGGAGATAGGATGCGGGGAGGAGCTGCCGGAAACGAAGGATACCATAGAAGGGAATTCTTTAGAAAAAGCGGATTATGTATGGAAACATTATGGCGTTAGTTGTTTTGCGGATGATACAGGACTGGAGGTGGCAGCCTTGAATGGAGAACCGGGGGTCTTTTCTGCCCGTTATGCAGGCCCTGATTGTACGCCGAATGATAATATTATTCTTCTTTTGCATAAGATGACAGAAAAAGAAGACAGAAGCGCAATGTTCCGGACCTGTATTTCCTTGATCCTGGATGGAGAGGTATACCAGTTTGAGGGAAATGTAAAAGGTGAGATCCTGCATTTGCAGCAGGGAGAAAAAGGATTTGGCTATGATCCTGTATTCAGACCGGCCGGATATGAGAAGTCTTTTGCAGAAATGACAATGGCAGAGAAAAACACGATGAGCCACCGGGCTAAAGCAGTAGAAGCACTTGTAGGTTTTTTGAAAAACAGAGTATAAAAACACTTTGGGGGTAGTTTTAAGATTCTTTCAAGATACAGGATCCCCGATACCGGATTATATAAAAATCAGATAAAACAATTGGCTCGCCCATTTGGGACAGGCTTGTTTTTATGGAAGAATATGAATCTTCTGTAACGATTTCTGATTCCTAACCTCTATCTTGTATCTAAAAGTATTATTCATACAAAGGATCCTCAAGAGGGAGTTATTTTAGTGTACAAACCTTATATTATTGGAATTTGCGGAGGAAGTGGAAGCGGCAAAACACTTTTTCTTTCCCGTTTGAAAGAATTATTTTCTTCTGATCAGCTTTGCGTGATTTCTCAGGACGAATATTACAGGGAGAAGAAGTATCAATGGGTAGATGAAGCAGGTGTGAAAAATTTTGATCTGCCTACAGCGATTGATGAAGAAAAATTCAGAGAGGATCTCCTGAAAATAATTAATGGTGAAACAGTCGAGAAAGAGGAGTATACCTTTAATAATCCAGCGGTTACTCCCCGGCTCCTTTCCTTCCGCCCGGCGCCTGTGATTGTGGTAGAGGGTATTTTTATTTTTCACTACGAAAAAATATATGATCTGCTGGATTTTTCGGTGTTTATTCATACTAAAAAAGAGCTGAAGCTGGATCGCAGGATCAAGCGGGATGCGGAGATCAGAGGATATGATCTGGATCATGTGTTGTACACACAGGAAAACCATGTGAAGCCTTCCTACCAGCAATTTATCAAACCGTTCCGCCATGAAGCGGATATCGTAATCCCGAACAACGAAAGAGGATTTGACAAAGGACTGGAACTCATTGCCCTGCTTATCAGGAGCAAACTAGCGTAACTGTTTCCAGGTACCTTTGATCAGGTTGTATTTTAAAGTGCTGGGCAGCGCTTTAAAGAAATATTTATTGATTTTTACGGCAAAACTGGGTTGCATATAGCAATTGATCGTACAGCCTTCGCATTCCTTGTATAATCCTTCCATGGAGATCAGCTTTTGAATCGGCTCAGACCGGTATAGTTCGTATAGATTTCCCTGGATCGGGATTTCATCTAATCCCAGATGATAGCAGGGTAATACCAGCTTGTTTTCCGGAGAGAGTACCACGGTAGTACTGGCGGCAAGGCAAACAGCGTTTTTAATATGGTTGCCCCCATCTCTACGGAGCGCTATAAAAGCCTCGTTGAGGTATACATTTTTTTTGCGGGCCCAGGCAGAAAGGCTTTTTAAGCTCCCTTCGGAAAGTGTGTCGCCCGTTTCCACGTTGTGATAATCAAAAACCGGATTTAAGATGAGTACAAGGTCGTTGGGAGCAGTGATCTGCTCGTAGACCTGGGCGATCTTGTCTATGTTATGTTCGAATACGGTAAACAAAATATCAGGCCGTTCTCCAAGACGTTTTGCGATCCGGATAGATTCCAGAAGTGAGTCAAAACATTTTACTCCACGGGAGGTATCGTGTTCTTCCCGTACAGGTGAGTCCAGAGAGAAATGCAGCATGTCTATTTTCCCCCGGAGCTTTTCGGCCTGCTTAGGATAAAGCAAGGTATTGGTGGTGACGGTGGTGATGAACTTATATCGTTTGGCCAGGGATAATAGTTTATCTAGCTGCTGATGCAGCAAAGGCTCTCCTCCTGTGAAGTCGATGACTCGAACTCCCAGTTTTTTCAGCGCTTTGAAATTTTCTTCTGCTTGTTCAAGAGTTACATACGGCGACGGTTTTTCCCATATGTCGCAAAAACTACAGGTCGCGTTGCAGCGGTAGGTGATGTAGTAGTTGCATAAAACCGGATGGGAAACCAGGCGCATAGGCGGAATGGTTAATAGTTGTTTTTGAAGAACTCCAGGTACGTCTCTACCCCTTTGTCTTTATAGAAGAGTTTATAGTTGTCTTCTGTAATAAAGAAAGTGGCGTGAAAGAGGGAGGCAAATGGTTTGGAAGGACCTCCGGACATTTTTATTTTATCATTATACTGCTTGCTTGGATACATGGCTTCAAATGTTTTGACCACGATGGCAAAACTTGTGTCGGAGAGGGAGATCATTTCCGATTGCAAGGTTGTCTCCGGATACGCAGCTTTGTTGTATGTGTTGAATTGCTTCAGCACGTTTTCTTTATTGGCTTTTTTGTTTTCGAACACGCCCACAAAATAATGTGGCTTACTTGTATTAGTGCTGTATCGTACATCTGAGGCCTTTACTTCTGTCCCCTTTTGACTCATTGCCTGGAGATGCTGATCAGAAGTAGCGTAAAGCTCCCGTGCTTTGGGGAGCATCGGACTAAGCTCATTGTCCTTGTCGCTGATGAATTCCTCCAGTTGCGTTTTATATACCAGTATGTTTTTGGTACGTCCGGTGATGATGATCCTGAGCAGTTTCATTTTATCCATCATGTCGTTGTCCGGATGCTCCTTCATGATCGAAACCAGCAAAGAATCTGCAGCGATGTAATCGTTTCTGTCGTACAGGTCGAAGGCCGTTTTATAACGGGAAGCCACAAGTTTGTTCTCTTCCTTGCTTTCTTTCAGGTAATTGGGATTCAAAAGCATTTTGGCATAAATGGATTTCGGATATTCGTTGATCAGCCTGTTTTTGTAGTATTCTGCACGTTCGGTATTTTTCTGTTCTTTGTTGATCAAGTGCAGAAAGTACAAGATCTCCGCAGTATTTTCATAGTCTGGATAGCGTTTTAATAAATCCTCGAAGGTAAGGATTGCGTCGTCAGGTTCATTCAGTTTGAGGTTATAGATTCTCCCGACATTATAAAGCCCTTCCTGTATCCTCAGATGAGAAGCAGAAAGTTGCTCAGCGGTAAAAGGAATGTCCTGGTAATAGGCCATTTTGTTGGCAAGTGTTTTATCTGCTCCTCCTGAGGCTGTGGCGGACGAGTCACTGTCCGTTTGAACACTGTCGGCAGGAGCATCAGTATCCTCGTTGATAGGTTCTTCTTTTACGGACCTTCGCCAGTTGTCTGCCAGCTTCCGGCTTCCCCATTTGGTGGTAAAGTCTGTTTTACCTCTTGATACGGCAGTAGGATTATAAAAATACCAACTGGCCGGATCAGAAGGATTCATACTGTTGTCAATGATCTGTGCTCCTGCTGCGGCTTGTTGTTCAGCGGCACGTTTCTGGGCCGCTGCGGCAAGTTTTTCTTTCCTGATTTTTTCGGCTTCCTCGTCGGCAATTACTTTATCAATGAATTTGCTGAGTGTGGAGGAATCCATTTTGGCCAACCGTTGTAAACTGTCTTCTCTTCGAACCATTAGAAGGTTTTTGACAAATTCTTCCAGTATTTTCTGTCTTTCGGAAATTTCCCGGAATTGTTTGTCTGTAGGATCCCATACGGCTACAGTACTGTCGTAATAAAGCTTGGCCTGCTCATAGTTTCGAAGATTGGTGTAGTTGATTTCTGCTGATTTCAGGTAAGAAGCTCCTTTCTGAAACTTGTTTCCCCGGTTGGCATCTACTGACTTTTCCAGATAGGAAAGCGCTTTGTCAAACTTTTTTTGTTTGTATTCAAACAGCGCCATTTCATAGTAGATTTTGTCTTTGTATTCCAGGTTCTTTTTGTCTCTCAGTAGTTTTTTGAAATATTTTTCAGTTTTTTTCATATCACTCACATTGCTGAGTGAAGTTACCTGGGCAAGATAAAGTTTGGAATAAAAAGACAATTCATAAGGAGGGTTGTGCCGTATCGCTTTTTTGTAATTCAGATAAGCCAGTGAATCTTTGGTTTGTAATTGATAGATCTGTCCAAGTATGAAATAGAGTCGTGCTCTTTTTTCTTTTTTGCCTTTCACCAGCGGGATGGCATTCTCGATATTCCTGGCCATCGGGTCATAGTTTTCCTGGTAGCGGTAGTACTGAGCTTTGGTAAGGAAAAAATCCCGGTGATTCTTTTTTGTGTCGATTGGTTGTTTGTCCAGGTAGTCCATTACGGAACTGGCACTTCGAAAATCTCTTTTCAGCATAAACAGACGCATCAGTTGGGTAAGACTTTCGTGCCGTTCATTGGTTTCTCCTTCGCCGTTTACAAAACGAAATGTTTCAGCGGCGAGTTTCCATTCTCCTCTCAGTACCCGTGATTTTCCGACCAGAATGTAGCTATTATCTACATACATACTGTTTTTATGCCAGGTGACTGCCCTGGAAGCCTTTTTTATGATATCGTCGGTTTTTTCTTTGTATCCTTTGGTTTGATTGGTATCAATGATTGAGAGAGGATAAAGTACTTTGTTATAATCGCTCTGGGTTTTGAGGTCGATCTCTGTTTCTATTTCAGCGAGACGTTCGCGGGCAAGAAAATAGGCATTGTCCCGGGCATTGAGATTGTGCCAGGTTTTGCTTACAAAGGTGTTCTTCTCTTGTGAACAGGCGTTTAATAAAAATACCAACCCCGCAGAAAGCAAACTGTACAAGACATGTCGAACCCTGATTTTCAAATTCGGTTTTGTTTTTTTTAACAATTTAAGTAAAATGCAATATTATAAAAAATACACCATACTAAATGCAGAGAAAAACTCTGACCGAGAGATTAACGGATAAATACCAGTTAATTGTCCGAAACGAAGAAAATTTTGCTGACCGCTGGACCTTTTCCTTCAACCTTGCAAAGCTGATTGTACTACTGACCGTTTTAGTGCTTTTGTTTTATGCGTTTGTGACAGGGCTTAATTTTGTAGGTGCTTATTTACTGGGGACAGACGATTCGGAGGAAACGCAGAAGCTTGTGACACTGGCAGCCAAAGTAGATTCTATGGAGTACGAAATGAGGGTCAAGGATCTGTATATCCAGAGTTTTAAAACCATGTTGGAAGGAGGACAGCCCCGGCTGAAAGACACCCTGAGTTCTGTACTTGAAAACAACATTGAAGAAAAGCTGAGTGCCGAAGAAGAAGAGTTCAGAAAGAAATTTGAAAAGGAAGTGAAAGATCCGGCATTTCGTTCGAAAGACGGTTTTGAAGCGTTGTACTTTTTTGCACCGGTGAATGGGAAGGTCACAGACCTTGTCCAGGAAGGAAAAGTGATCGGAGTAATGGTCGAAGCAGATACTAAGAAGCAGGTCCGGGCGTTAGATGAGGGAATTGTGATCTTAAATACAAAGAACGAGGATAGTACCTCAAAAGTGATTTTACAACATAAAACAGGGTTGCTTACCACGTATGATCGTTTGAAAGTACCATTGGTGAAGACGGGTACGAGAGTAGAAAAAGGAGGTAATATAGCATCTGCCGCAGAACAGAAGATCGTATTTTCGATGTCTTATAATGGTAAAATATTGAACCCCAGGCAGTACATAGCCTGGGAAGAATAGCCCGATTTGTATTTTTTCTTGGTTCTTACGCAAAAAAATGACATCTTGCTGAGGTGTTACGTGGGGTTTTAGTGTTCATTAAAATTAACAAGTGTTATGTTTAAAAGTGGAGCATCCAAAAAAGAGTTGGAACAATTGGGCAATACCAGTACCATTATTGCCAAAAGTGCAGCCCTTGACGGGAATCTGGAAACAATTGGAAATCTGCGTATTGAAGGTCAGGTGACCGGAAATATCAAATGCAAGGCAAAAGTTGCGATGGGAGATTCGTCCATAGTAGAAGGGAATATTATCACTCAGAATGCTGAAATTGCAGGGAAAGTGAAAGGGCAGCTGGAAGTGACAGATCTGCTGATCCTGAAGTCGAGCGCAGTAATAGACGGAGATATTGTAGCGGGGAAGATCATGATTGAAACCGGAGCTGTGTTTAACGGGACCTGTAAAATGGGAACTGCTATAAAAGAAATCAATATTGGAGAAGGAAAAGTCTACCGGGAAGCACAAACAGCTTAACGATTATCTTCGTTATTCGGGGTTTGGGTTTCAGATGATTGCCACAATGGGGCTGGCAGCCTGGGGCGGTATAAAGCTGGATGCGTATATGGGATGGAAACCTCCCGTATTTTTAATTGTTTTCATGCTTCTTGCCATCGGAGGAAGTCTATATATTTTTATCAAACGGCTCATCAACAACCAATAAGTAAAAAGGGAATATACTGGCCGGAAACGACGGATTCTTATTATCTTTGTGGTCTATGAGTTTGCGCAAGTTAATTATCCTGTTTATCGTAACGAGTTTGGCTATATTTTTACTGCAATTCGTTAAGTCTGTGCCTATTATTCACCCCTTTATTTGGTGGATTCAATTGTTCTTTTTTTGTACTTTTCTTATAGCGATCAGAATTAACCAGATAGGATTGACACGTTCGTCTGAGCAATTTCATATTTTTTATTTTGCCTCTATGTCCATAAGGTTCTTTTTATCCCTGGGATTCATGATATTTATGGTGTTAACCATTAAAAGTCAGATGGTTGTGCTTGTAAGTAATTTTATGGTAATGTATTTGTTATATACTTGGTTTGAAATTTATTTTCTTATACATAACTTGCGGGCCGATTTGAAAAAAGGCGATGCAAATAGTTAAAAAATATACCTTATCTGTTCTTGTACTATTATTATCCATAGTGCATTTTTCCAATGGTGATCACCACGATACCTCTGCTGTTTCCGGAGCAGAACCATTCAACGCCGGAAAGATGATCATGCACCACATCGGTGATTCGCATGAGTGGCATTTCGCAACGATTGGTCATACTCATTTAACAATTCCTCTTCCTGTGATCCTATACAATCCTGAGCCTGGAAAGGGGCTGGAATTTTTCTGTGCTTCTAAATTTGTAGATGCGACAGGACACATGAATGTACTGGATGGGAAATACGGAGAGTATGTCATTCACCATGATAAAATTCATCATGCCAATCCTGATATTCATGTATACGATTTTTCGATCACTAAAAATGTAGCGTCTTTATTCATCAGTTTCTTCTTACTGGTGGTGGTGTTTTTATATATTGCTTCCCGTTACAAAAAGAATCCGCTTTCAGCACCGAAGGGAATTCAGTCGTTTTTCGAACCGATCATTTCTTATGTGGTAGAGGAAGTAGCAAAACCTGTTTTAGGAGAGAAAAAATACAAAAAATATCTGCCTTACTTATTAACCGTGTTTTTCTTTATCTGGTTTAACAACATGCTGGGGCTGATCCCGGGTGGTGCCAACCTGACAGGAAACATTGCGGTAACGATGATGCTTGCACTTACTACTTTTGTCATTACAAATCTCAGTGGTAATGCCAATTACTGGAAACATGTTTTGTGGACTCCGGGAGTACCGCTTCCATTAAGAATTATTATTCTACCTATAGAAATCGTCGGACTTTTCACCAAACCGTTTTCTCTGATGGTCCGTCTGTTTGCAAACATTACTGCAGGACACATCATTATCCTGAGCTTTATCGGGTTGATCTTTATCTTTAATAATATTGCGATCGCTCCGGTAAGTATTGCATTCGGATTGTTTATGAACTTTGTAGAATTGTTCGTAGCCATTCTACAGGCTTATATCTTTACACTGCTTTCGGCAATGTATATAGGATCGGCTATTGAGGAGCATCATGCCGAAGATCATGATCACGGTCATTAAGCCTGTGCTATTATAAAATTGAATTAAAACTTTTGTTTAACTATATAAATTAAATTTGATCATGTTACACTTATTAGCAGAAGGAGTAGCTCTTATGGGAGCTGGTATCGGAGCAGGTATCGCAGCATTAGGCGCAGGTATCGGTATCGGTAAAATTGGTGGTAGCGCAGTAGAATCTATTGCTCGTCAGCCACAGGAATCAGGTAAAATTCAAACTGCCATGCTGATCGCTGCAGCTTTCATCGAAGGTGTTGCTCTGTTTGGTGTCGTAGTTTGTCTTCTATTGATCTACGCATAATTCTTGAACATTGACTTCTGTATCTTTCGCATTAGGCGTAGATACAGAAGTTAACTTTAGTTAAACAAAAGTTAAGTATACCATAAAGAACCAAAATATTTAAGATACTATGAATTTAGTAACCCCCGATTTAGGATTATTATTCTGGCAGTCGCTGATTTTCTTTACTGTATTGTTCATCCTTGCAAAATTTGCCTGGAAACCGATTGTACAGGCATTGGAGGAAAGAGAAAATGTGATCGCTGATGCTTTGGGTGCAGCGGAAAAAGCAAAAGAAGAAATGAAAAATCTTCAGGCATCCAATGAAAAAATGCTTCAGGAAGCGAGACTCGAAAGAGATAAAATGATGCGCGATGCACAAGCTACTGCTAACAGTATTGTAGCGGAAGCAAAAGAGAAAGCGACTGAAGAAGCAGACAGGATCGTGTATAATGCGAAAGCACTGATTGAAACTGAGAAAAATGCGGCTCTGGCAGAAGTGAAAAATACGGCTGCTGATCTTTCTCTGCAGATCGCAGAAAAATTACTGAAGAAAAATCTTTCCGGCGACGATTCACAGAAAGCGTTGGTAAACGAATATATTAAAGAGGCAAAACTTAATTAATTTCAATGGTTCAAGTCTTAGAATTAGACTTGAACCATTGAAATTCGAACTAATAAGAAACAAACATGCAAGAATCAAGAGCTGCTTCAAGATATGCTAAATCGCTGCTCCAGTTGGCACAGGAGAAAAATGTACTGGATTCAGTAGTGCAGGACATGAATCTGTTCGCAAAAATATGCGAAGAAAATCGTGCCCTGGTTTCGACTCTTAAAAGTCCGATCATTGGCCGGGATAAAAAGCAGGCTATCCTGAAAAAAATATTCGAGGGAAAGATCAATGCTCTTACAGTTTCTTTTTTTGACATTATTGTGCGCAAGAACAGAGAAGGTGAGTTACCTCAGATTGCTCAGGAATTTAAAGCTCAATACAGAGTATTAAAAGGGATACTTTCCGGAGAAGTGGTTACTCCTTTCCCATTGACAGAAGACTTAAAAAAGCAGTTCAAGGGTATTGTGGCAGAAGCCTATGGAAAAGACGTAGAGCTGAAAGAGAAAGTAAGCCAGGATATCATCGGCGGATTTATACTGAAAGTGGGCGATAAGCAGATCGATGAATCTGTGAAGAGCAAATTACAAAAAATAAAAAATAAGTTTAAGGACAATTCATACGTAGCTAAATATTAATTATATGTCAGAGGTAAGACCAGACGAGGTTTCTGCAATATTAAGAGAGCAGTTATCGAACTTCAGAACAGAATCTGAATTAGAGGAAGTGGGTACCGTACTCCAGGTAGGAGACGGTGTGGCCCGTATTTACGGACTTACAAAAGCTCAGTCAGGTGAGCTTCTTGAGTTTGAAAACGGCTTAAAGGCAATGGTATTGAACCTGGAAGAGGACAACGTAGGAGCCGTTATGCTTGGCGATTACAGTGAAATCAAAGAGGGAGATACTGTAAAAAGAACCAAACAAATCGCTTTCGTAAATGCTGGTGATGGTGTGGTTGGCCGTGTATTGGATACCCTTGGTAACCCTATTGACGGTAAAGGTCCTATTACAGGAGAGTTATTCCCGATGCCTATCGAAAGAAAGGCTCCCGGAGTAATTTACAGACAACCTGTGAACGAACCTCTTCAAACAGGTATCAAAGCAATCGATGCAATGATTCCAATTGGTCGTGGACAAAGAGAATTGATCATTGGCGATCGTCAGACTGGTAAAACGGCTGTTGCGATCGATACGATCATCAATCAAAGAGAGTTTTTCGAAAAAGGAGAACCTGTATTCTGTATCTATGTAGCGGTAGGACAAAAAGCATCTACGGTGGCACAGGTAGTACAGGCTTTGGAAAAAGGAAAAGCAATGGATTATACTGTAGTGGTTTCTGCTGCGGCTTCTGATCCGGCTCCAATGCAATTCTTCGCACCGTTTACAGGTGCTGCCATCGGAGAATATTTCCGTGATACCGGTCGTCCGGCCCTTGTGGTATATGATGACCTTTCAAAACAAGCAGTGGCTTACCGTGAAGTGTCTCTTCTGCTTAGAAGACCTCCGGGACGTGAAGCATATCCTGGTGACGTGTTCTATCTTCACAGCCGTCTTCTGGAAAGAGCTGCGAAAATCAATAAATCAGACAAGATCGCTTCTGAAATGAATGATCTTCCTGCTTCTTTAAAATCCAAAGTAAAAGGTGGCGGGTCATTGACTGCACTGCCTATTATTGAAACACAGGCAGGAGACGTTTCTGCTTATATTCCTACCAACGTGATTTCGATCACGGATGGTCAGATTTTCCTTGAGACAAACCTGTTCAACGCAGGTATACGTCCTGCTATCAACGTAGGTATTTCGGTATCACGTGTGGGAGGAAATGCTCAGATCAAATCGATGAAAAAAGTAGCCGGTACTTTGAAACTGGATCAGGCACAGTTCCGTGAACTGGAAGCATTTGCTAAATTCGGATCTGACCTGGATGCTTCTACCAAACTTACTATTGAAAGAGGAAAGAGAAACCTTGAGATGCTGAAACAACCACAGTTCTCTCCGGTGCCGGTAGAAGAGCAGGTAGCAATGATCTATGTTTGTACCAATGGTTTTGTCGATACCGTTCCTGTAAATGAAGTGAAGAATTACGAAAAAGAATTCCTTACATTGATGAGAACGCAGAACAAGCCGGTATTGGATGAACTGAAAGCTGGAAAATTTGATGACAATATCACTGCAAAGCTAAAAGCTGTGGCATTGGATCTGGCAAAAAAATACGCTAAATAATTTAACCCGAGTATATCGGAGGGGTTTTGAGCTTAAACTCAAAACCCTGAAAATTCAAAAAACATAGATCTTCAAAAATGGCAAGTTTAAAAGAGGTACGGGCGAGGATTACATCGGTAAACTCTACACAACAGATCACGAAAGCCATGAAAATGGTGGCCGCCGCTAAGTTGCGCAGAGCTCAGGATAATATTACCAAAATCAGACCTTATTCTGAAAAGCTTACGGAAATTCTGAATAATGTGTCGGCCTCTCTGGACGAAGCTTCGGAAAACCCATATTCCTCAGAACGTGAAGTGAAAAATGTACTGATTGTAGTGATTACATCAGATAGAGGACTTGCGGGAGCTTTTAATGCCAATGTAATCAAAGGTGCATTGGCATTGCTGACTACTCGTTTCAGTGAGCAGGCTGCCCAGGGAAATGTAGAGCTCATGTGTATCGGGCGAAAGGGATATGAATTTTTTGCCAAGCGGGGATATAAGGTAAACGGAGATTACGTAGGGTTGTTTTCTACCCTGAACTTTGACTCGGTAAAGAAAGCAGCAGAATATGTAATGCATGGTTTCTCTGCGGAAAAATATGATCGTGTGTATGCTGTATACAACGAATTCAAAAATGTGGCAACTCAGATCGTAAGATCTACACAGTTCTTGCCTCCTGTGAAAGAAGTGTCTTTTAAAAAGAAGAAAGATGAAAAGGTAGTCAATGTAGATTATGTTTTTGAACCTTCTAAAGAAGAAATCATTTCTGATCTGATTCCTAAATCTCTGAAGATTCAGTTCTATAAGTTTGTACTTGACTCAAATGCCTCTGAACACGGAGCGCGTATGACAGCAATGGACAAAGCTACTGATAATGCAAAGGAATTGTTGAAAGAGCTTAAATTGGTATACAACCGTACTCGTCAGGCTGCCATTACGACGGAGATTCTCGAAATTGTAGGAGGTGCGGAAGCATTGAAGAATTAATTTAATAATTTACTATCTGTATTCTGAAACCCCGCCTGTAATGGTGGGGTTTTGTCTTTTATGTAACCACTATGAGAGCAGTACTGTATTCTCATCTCTTCCTTGCCTTGTGCGCTGTTTCAATGATAGCAGCGACATTAGTTGTGTTTGATTTGTGGAATGAGCGGTCTGTTTTGTATTTGAGTTTTGTGTTTTTCTCTACGTTTGTAGCATATAACATAAAAGGAATCAGAGGTATTTTTATCCCTCAGAAAGAAATATTGCAAACAGGGAAACAGCAATGGGTGCTTGCCAACCGAAGCCGATTTATTTTTATATACTCCTTTGCAACAGGGATGGCTTGTGCATTGTTTTTTTTGTTGCCTGTTTCAGTTTATGTGATCGTCATTCCTATGGCAATTCTGGCAATTACGTATTCCTGGCCTGTCAGGCTCGGCTCGGCTTATTTTGCTCCGAGGTATATTCCTTTTTTCAAAACATTTCTGGTCGCATTTGTCTGGAGTATTATCGTCGTGTATGTGCCTTGTACAATGAATGGACTAAGATGGGAGATCTTTTACCATTGGTTTGTCGGGGAGTTTCTTTTTTTGTGGTCTCTTGCGTTGTTGTTTGATATTAAAGATACAGACAGAGACCGGCAATTGGATGTTAAAACATTGCCTCTGATAATAGGAGTGAAAGGAGTGAAGTATCTCTCGTTAGTGTTGATGGGAGCAAGAGTTTTTATCTTATGGTGGTTCAGACCGAATGATTGGGAGCTGCTTTCCGAAGCAGCAGTCTGTTTGATATATATGATTTATATTGTACCTTTAATAACCTTAGAGCATGAAGAACGATTTTATATGCTATGGATCGATGGTCTTATGATTGGACGGCTTCTTTTTTTTATTTGTAACTATTGAGTAATGCAGTAATGATAAGAAAGGTAATTTTATTTCTTGTACTGATCTTGTGTGGGCTAGAATTATGGGCGCAAAAGAGCAGCTTTGTAGCTCTTTCTGTATTTGCCCAGAAAACTATGATGTATAACAGGCAGGAGCGTACAGGGGTCGTAAAAAACTTCCCTTCTTATGCTCCTTACTATGAGATCATGATTTCGCAGAAGACAGAGTCAAGATGGGTAGTGAGCTATGGGTTGGCTTTGAATCTGCAGGATCAACGGTTTAGCATCTATAGTAATGATGACAGACTGAACCAGATGATTAAAAGTAAAAAACGGGTATTGTATATGAAAGTACCGGTTTTAGTAGGGTACGAAGTATTGTCAGGGCCGAAGAGTAGCCTTGTCTGTATGGCCGGTCCTCAATTGGGAGTCTTGCTTGCCGAAGACGGAATTATACCGCTCTATTATAAAGTTCAGAATCCAGGAGGAGGTGAGCCTCCGAATTACTTCAATATTGTAGAAGCAGCAGGAGCATACAGAAAATTCACCTTTGATGTGGCTGGCGCATTGGTATGGAGAATAAAGGTATACAAAAATGTTTACTGGCAGTTTCAATGTCGTGCAGATTATACGCTGACAGACATTGAAAATAAGTCATTTGATATACTAACGGGCGATTGGTTTGGTGAAAATGGGTTCCTGTTGTATAATAAGGACAGACCGGCAACTCATGGAATTGCCATAGGAGTAGGAGCAGGAATAAGCTATAAATTCCGCTGAGAGTAATCAGAACAATTCCTGGGTAAGTTGAATCGAGAGTCCTATCTGTTGTCTTTTGATGCTATAGAGCTCGTTTCCTTTCGTCATCGAGAAAGGAGACAGAAAAGCATAAGGGGCTATTTCAAGGTAGGAGTGCTTAAATTTATAAAGCAGTTTAGGGCTTAAAAATAAAGCAGCATTTATTTTTTTATACGAGATTGATTCGGCGATGTAAACAAAATTTCCATCCAGTGCTGTTAAAGAATATCCACTTACGCCGAATAAGTAGTCCAGGGATGGTCCTCCAGTGATTTGATAGGAGAGTTTATCATCTTTCCGAAACCATTTGCCTACTATTACGGAGCCCGTTATATAAGTATAAGAATTTTGAAAAGTAAATGTTTCGCCTCCGGCATTGGCATGCGAGGGGGCATAACGGAAGGCTTCATGTAGTCTTCGCCCGCTGACAGAGAGCCCCAGTATATTGTTGTTTATTGTTTGCTGCAATTGGATCATGGCTCCTAATCCTGGCTGGGAATTAGTAGAAGAATTAAGCGTCTGGATCAATTCTTCGGAACCACTGCGAGCTTTGTATCGGTTGGAGTTTAGGAAAGAAGACAGGGCAAAGGTGAAGTAGTAATATTTTTTTATTTTACTTCTTTCGATTTCTACCTTTTCTTTGATTGTAACAGGGGCTTTTTTAATAATATACACAATACTTGTATCCGTAGATTCCCCCTCTATGGTGTCGCCGGGAATCCCGGTAAACCGGTTGTCTGTCTCTTGTGCATACGAAAAACAGGAAAACGTAATAAAAAAAATAAAAGCGAAAAAAAATCTCATGATCAGTTTTTCTTTTTCCGTCGTACTTTTACAGTGTCTTTTTCAATGATGGTATCTTGCTGTACCACGTAGATGATTTTTTTAGGCTTGGGTTTTTCCTCTGTCTTTTTAATTTCTTCCTCCCGTGGAGGAGCGGAGATTAACTCTTCTTTAGGGATGGCAACAGCAGGGAGGCTATCTGTTGGCTTTGCAGAAGGAGTGGTGGCAGAAGTATTTTTCTTAGTGTTGTTTTTAGCTCCGGTAGTTCCCTCATGTATCAGCACCGGTGTTTTTTCTTTGGGAGCGACAAAATTGTGATGGCCAGAGATCGTATCTTTCAGGATGGGAGCATTGGCAGGAGGAATTCCCTGAGGCTGTTGTGTTTCCTGTTCAGGAGTTTTAAGAAGGGAAAAAAGAAGGGCCGTAAGGATTGCTAAAACTCCTAAAGAGACATTATAAATATTGATATGTTTCCACCCGAACTTGTAAAAGGCCGCTTTGTCAAGACCTTTTTCCAAGTATGGCCAATAGTCTTCCTCAGGAGAAATTTCATGATTTTGTAATTTCTCCTGGAAAAAAAGGTCCAATTTGTCTGCCTTGTGCTTCTCCAATATTCTTACTCGTTTAGCGTTGATAAACGTTTTTTATGCAACGACTTTAAATATTCCTGTAGTATTTTTCTCGCCCTGTTCAGCCTCGTCCTCGATCCTTCTTCACTCAATGAGAGCATACTGGCTATTTCTTTATGAGAGTAATTCTCAAGACAATAAAGGTTGAATATTACTCTGTAATTTTCAGATAAATTGCTTATTGCTTCCATCAGATCTTCTTTGCTGAAATTTGCATTAAAGATCGAATCCTCCTCTTCTTCAGAGCTAGCCACAAACTCTTCCTCTTCTTCCAGATTGATCTGTTTAATGGGTATTCCTGTTTTGTTTTTGCGAAGATGAGAAAGTACGGTGTTGACTATAATTCTTCGAATCCAGGCTTCCAGTGGCCCTTCTCCTCTGTATTTTTCTATATTTTCAAATACTTTAATAAAGCCTTCCTGAAGAATATCTTTTATGTCGTCCTTATCAGAGAGATACCGGCAGCATACAGCATACATCTTCTTAATGTAACGGTTATAGAGCTCTTTTTGGGCAGAGCGCTTAAACTTCAGGCAATCCTTTACTATGTCTGAATCACTCAGCATGCCTTATAGTCTATATGACGCATAAAAGGTAAAATGTTTCACTAAAAAAGAATGTTTTTGAAAGTTTTTTAAACCTTATGGTTTTTGCATTTTTCAAGGCTGCAATTTACCACTGTTTTAGGAAAAAATTAAACAATATACGGTTTCCTTTTTGTTATGTAACTTTTTGGTTTTTAATATTTAATCATCATTTGAGCATTTTTTTTGAAAAAAAGATTAAAAAAAGATGTAACATTTACTGAAATAGTAGTCATATAGGTGAAACAAGAAACCAAAACGGGCAGTTTTGTTTTTCTCCGGATTTCTCAGCTACTTTTTGAAATCATTTTTAAGACCAGAACATGGATAAATTATTATCCTTCCGGATCTCTACCAACAATAAAGGCTGTCCATCGACAGCCTTTATACTTTTATGTATACCTGCAATGAGGGTTATTCAAAATAGAATCCCAACGTTAAAATGATATTAGTAAGAGAATTTTTTGAAGTTGCTGTAGGTGCGGTCAAGCGTTGGCCGGTGAAAGAATCATAGGTATTATAGACGGCATATGGCTGATAGCTGGAGGCATAGCTACTGTTTACAATTCCCAGATCGAAATAAACATCGTTTAAACGAACCCCGACTCCACCACTGATCTGTGCGATGTCCCGGTTTACGTTATCACTGTAGCTATACGGGTTGGGTAAGTAGGCAAGACCTGCCCGCAGCCGGAAGATGTCAATACGGGCTTCTCCTCCCAGTCTTAAATTTAACACATTCTTGTAACTATCAGAAATGATCTTGTTGTATGGTCTGAAAAACCGGTCGTCAGCACTGGTACGACCCGAAAGATCGGATAGCTGATAGGGGATGTATTCCAGGTCCGCACTGATAAACCCGTTTTTGCCGGCAAAGATGGAGGTTCCCATTGCCAGTTTCAAAGGGGTGGTATAGTTAAATTTGAAATAACCAGGGGTGGTACTTTCTGAAACAGTCTCGCCTCCTAACAGGTGTGGAGGATAGGTGACAGAGAGGTCAGAAGAATATTCCTGGTTCATCCAATAGTAGGTAGGCGTGGTGATCGTGGTTCCGATCCTCACTACATCCGATATTTTATAAATGTATCCGAGTTTAAGGTTGACTCCTGTACCTTTTATTTTATTGTAATCATTGAATGTAAAATTGTCAAACATATTGGTAACACCTCCAGTGTTGTAGGACCCGTCTGTATATTCGGAATAAACGACGTCTTCCCGGAAGTTTATAGTATTGATCCCCAGTACTCCTCCCAGGTATAGTTTGTCTTTATAGTTGGCTCCATAGGCGATGTTCCATTGGTATTGGGCACCTTTGGTCGTATAAGTGGCTTCTTTATCAAAAATATCGAACTCCTTATAATTCTGGTATTGATTGGGACTGGACGAATTCGTGTCGGGTTCAATCATGCTGGTCCAGTAAGCCAGTCCGCCCAGGGAAGTGATACCATCGCCATAAGGGTCATAAGGGCTTTGTGCATCCAGGTTGGCCTGGGAGGTTCCATTGGCATTTTCTACAAAGAAATCCGCCATACTGGTATGTTCGTCCAGTCCTGAGAATCCTATCCGATTATGGAAATTATTGGTCCGGCTCATACTCAGGCTGAAGGTACCTCCACGCCAGTCGCTTTTGTCCAGATCACTTTTTAGGCCACAGATCGCAATCCCCAGATTTGAAAAGCTGAAAGAGCCTTTGCGTTCCTGCTCTCCGGTATTATCCAGAAAAGAAGAATTGCTGCCGGCAAAGCCGAAGTTAGGGCTAAAGGAAAATTCTGATTTCCGGTACATCCCAAGTCCGGCAGGGTTTACATAGGCGGCTCCGAGGTCAGCTCCCAGGGTGGTGGCAGCTCCTCCTATAGAGGCATAACGGGCCGTTCCTCCTCCGCCTGTTTGTCTTCCAAACAAAGAGGCATAGTGATCGTATTGTGCTGTAGCATGAAATGTGAGGGTCCACATAAACATGCTGGCACTAAAAAATACTTTTTTCATGTTGTATTCGGATTGTTTTTGGTCTATCGTACTATCAATGTAATAGTGACAGGGTTTTACAATACGGGCAGGTATTATAAAACCCTGTCATATAAGAAGGAATTATCTCATTCTCGGGCGTCCTGAACTTCCGCCGCTGCTTCCTCCTCCACCCCCACTGCTGCGAGAGCCACCACCGCCTCCGGAACTGCTTCCTCCCCGGTTGTATGATCCGCCCCCTCCGTTAGAAGGAGAGGAGTAAGATGGGG
>CAYTGJ010000007.1:9335-34850 GCA_964437245.1 uncultured Chitinophagaceae bacterium | reverse complement strand
AAGATGGGGTGCTTTCCCGTACCCTTGGACGGGAGGTATTGTTGTTAGGGCTTGAATAAGATGGTGTACTATTATTTCCCCCTCTTATAGGCTGTTGGGTATTGTTGTTGGGAGTCGTCGTGCCTGAATTGTAATCGCCTCTGCTTCGTGGCCTTGAGTAGTCGCTCGGGCTTGAAGTAGAATTTCCGCTATTACTTCCCGTTCCGGTGCGCGTACCACCAGGATTGGTTGTGTTATAATTTTGCCGGGTTCTTTGCTGACCACCTCCTGAAGAGTTATTATGATTGGTCATAGTACCACTGGTATTAGCCGCTCCTGTACGGGGGCCGTAATGTTGATTTTTTCTGCCTTGGGAGGTTCCTGGGTCTGTATAATAGCCACCGTTGTAATATCCGCCATTATAATATCCGTGGTTATAGAACCCCGGATAATAACTGCCGTATCCGTAATAAGGAACCCCATAATTATAATATCCGAAGAACGGATCATAATTCCAGCCCCAGCGATTGGCATAGGGATTATAAAAACTATTATACCCATAGTAGTTGTTCCAGCCCCAGCCGGTAGAATACCCAAAGCCGATGCTTATAGCAGAACCGCCGTATCCTGAATAGTAGCTGTTTCCATAATATAAGGGACTTCCCCATGAAGAACGGTTGGAGCCGAAGTCATCATAGTAATTATTGATATAGGTATTTCCTCCATTGCTATAAGAATCCGTGTATGAAGGCTCGGAACTCCGGTAATCGTTCGAATAGTTATATACCTCGGTAGTAGAATTAGAGTAATTGTTCTGCCGTTGTTCTGCTTCTCTTTCCAGGCGTGCTTTTTCAGCGGCTTCTTTTTCCGCTATAACTTTGGCCCTGTCTTTGGAAGAGAAATACATATCATCTGTCTCAGAGGACTGAGGCAGATTGCTTTGCGCACATCCGAAAACAAAGGCTGTAAGCCCTGCAAGAATCGAAATATTTACTAAATTCTTCATAATCTTATATAATTAACGCCTTTTGCCCGTCTTTAGTATTAAGACAAATTTACCCGTTTATAAGTTTGGTTTTCCGTAATTTTTTGTCTTTTCCCTGTACTATTCTGTCAGTTCGGTTATCTTTGCAGACTCTTGCTGATAAAGATACAAAAGATATACCAACTTTATCGGTATCGGCTCCTTAAGGGCAAATAGTAACACCACTTTTCGAAAATTTAATTTCTCAGGTGGTTCAAAGATAAGAAATACGATTTAATTTAATATATGAGCAAAAGCCTTCCAAAAAGAAGTGAGAATTATTCCGAATGGTATAATGAGCTGGTAAAGAGAGCCGATCTGGCTGAAAATTCGGATGTACGAGGATGCATGGTGGTCAAACCATATGGATATGCTATCTGGGAAAAAATGCAGGCCATTCTGGATCAGAAATTTAAGGAAACGGGGCATAGCAATGCTTATTTCCCCCTTTTCATTCCCAAGTCTTATTTAAGTAAAGAGGCCAGCCATGTGGAAGGTTTTGCTAAAGAATGTGCCGTAGTGACTCATTATCGCTTAAAGGCAGATCCGGAAGGAAAAGGAGTGATCGTAGATCCGGAAGCCAAACTGGAAGAGGAGCTGATCGTACGCCCTACCTCCGAAACTATTATATGGAATACTTATAAAAACTGGATACAGTCTCACCGCGACCTTCCCCTGCTGATCAATCAGTGGGCCAATGTAGTACGCTGGGAGATGCGTACCCGACTGTTTCTGCGTACTGCCGAGTTTTTGTGGCAGGAAGGTCATACCGCACACGCTACGCAGGAAGAAGCAATCCGGGAAACGGAAACAATGCTGGAAGTCTATGCCGGTTTTGCTGAAAAATATATGGCAATTCCCGTGGTACGAGGACGTAAAACTCCGAACGAACGTTTTGCCGGTGCAGTGGATACCTATTGTATTGAAGCCCTGATGCAGGACGGAAAAGCCTTACAGGCGGGAACTTCGCATTTCCTCGGTCAGAATTTTGCGAAAGCATTTGATGTGAAGTTTGCTGATAAGTCCAATAAACTGGAGTATGTATGGGGAACTTCCTGGGGCGTGAGTACCCGTCTGATGGGAGCTTTGATTATGGCTCATTCGGACGATGAAGGACTTGTGTTGCCACCGATGCTGGCTCCTATTCAGGTGGTGATCGTTCCGATCTATAAGGGAGAAGAGCAGTTGAGTGCCATAGAAGCTAAGATACTTCCTATAAAGAAAGGCCTGGAGGCAAAAGGGATCTCTGTAAAGTTTGACCACAACGATAAATATTCTCCTGGCTTTAAGTTTGCTGAATATGAATTGAAGGGAGTGCCGCTGCGTATCGCCATGGGGCCTCGTGATCTGGAAAACGGAACGGTAGAACTGGCCAGAAGAGATACCCGGACAAAAGAGACTGTAAGTACAGAGAATATTGTAGAAAAAATCGAAGCACTCCTGGAAGAGATCCAGAATACCATCTATAAAAAAGCGCTGGATTTCAGGACGCAGCATACTACAGAGGTAGATTCATTTGAGACATTTAAAAAGGTTTTGGATGAAAAAGGTGGTTTTGTACTGGCGCATTGGGATGGAACCGGTGAAACCGAAGAAAAAATTAAAGAAGAAACAAAAGCCACTATACGGTGTATATCCCTTGACTTTAAAGAAGAAGAGGGGACCTGTGTCTATAGCGGAAAACCTTCCCGTGGCAGAGTATTGTTTGCCCGGGCTTATTAGTGCTGATGCTGAAATTACAGACCATGGGAGATAAGAGTAGATCCAGAGCTTCTTCTTTCCCGTGGTTGTTTTCTTTTTATGATCTATACGACCTCTTTTATCAGGCATTGTACGCTTTTAGCGGAAAGTTTTTATAACCTTACGGGAAATGCTCTGGTAGATCCTGCGTTGAAAGGGGAAGAGCTGGCAACTACACTTTACAATGCTCCCTTTGTACTGGTATCGCATGGGGTGGAAGCAGATCCTGTTTTTAATTTTGCCAACCAAAAGGCACAAGAACTCTGGGAGATGTCCTGGGAAGAGTTTGTACGTACTCCTTCCCGCTTGTCTGCGGAGCCTATGGCACGTTCCGAACGTCAGGGACTTCTGGAACGCGCGCAGGGAAAGGGTTATGTGACAGATTATAACGGTGTCCGCATCTCAAAATCAGGAAAAAGATTTCAGATTATTGACACGGTACTTTGGAACCTCTCCGAGGCCGATGGGCAATACAGGGGACAGGCTGCCTTATTTAAGGAGTGGAAATTTCTTAAGTCCTTAGAAAATTTCCAATAACCTCGGATCAGTAAAGTCCTGGACTATAAATTGAGTATCGCTGAGCTCGTGAGCAGGATGTGTAGTGCTTAGTCCGATCACTTTTATATTGGCTGCTATAGCTGCTTTAATTCCTGTAGGAGAGTCTTCGAATACCACACACTCTGCGGTAGACTTGCCCAGTAGTTCGGCTGCCTTCAGATAAATATCCGGGGCGGGTTTCCCTTCTTTTACCATGGTGGCATTGACAATTACTTTGAAATATTTCCGGATGTGGTTCTCATCAAGTACAAAGTCGATGTTTTCGAAAGGACCATTGCTGGCTACTGCGCATACAATCCCTTTCTGTGCAGCTTGTTCAAGGAGTGTTGTAAGCCCCGGGGCTGGTTGCATGGAAGGGCGGAAAAGATCACGGTAGATGGCTTCTTTTTCCTGTGCCAATGCATCGATTTCTTCCTGGGTTATTTGCGCTCCGAATAAATATTTAAGGATCGCTTCGTTTGTACGCCCATTGATATGGGCGCTGTATAGTTCAGAATTCAGTGGCCGGTTGTATTTTTTGCAGAACTGTTCAAAAGAACGGTAGTGAAATTCGTGATTATCCACCAGCACTCCGTCCATATCGAAAATAAAAGCTGAAAACTTCATAAGTAAAATTTTAGTAATGATAAGTATTGCCCTGGGATTCGATCGTAACTTTCTTCCCTTCTGATTTTTCTACACGCCCTATGATCTTCGTATCAATATTGAATGATTTCCCGATGGCAACAAGGTCCTGCGCATATTTTTCGTCTACATATATTTCCAGACGATGGCCCATGTTAAATACTTTATACATTTCCTTCCAGTCAGTCCCGCTTTCTTCCCTTATCAGTCTGAACAAAGGAGGGATGTCAAAAAGGTTGTCTTTGATGATATGAAGGTCGTTTATGAAATGAAGTATTTTGGTCTGGGCACCGCCACTGCAATGAATGATTCCACCGATTACGTCTCTGTATCTGTTTAATACCTCTTTTACTACCGGTGCGTACGTCCGTGTAGGGGAAAGCACCAGCTTGCCTGCATTGACCGGAAGCCCTTCGTAAGGATCTGTCAGGTTTTTACTGCCGGAATAAACCAGCTCCTTCGGTACAGAAGGATCGAAGCTTTCCGGATATTTTTCAGCAAGTAGTTTTGCAAATACGTCATGACGGGCCGAGGTAAGTCCGTTGCTGCCCATTCCTCCGTTGTATTCTGTTTCGTAGCTAGCCTGTCCGTAGGAAGCAAACCCTACAATGACCTGTCCGGCCTGTATCTTTTCATTGGTGATCACTTCGCTGCGTTTCATCCGGCAGGTGACGGTGCTGTCTACGATGATGGTTCTTACGAGGTCTCCTACATCGGCAGTTTCTCCTCCCGTGCTGTATATGTTTACACCAAAACTGCGCAGCATCTCAAGCACCTCTTCGGTTCCGTTGATGATCGCTGCAATCACTTCGCCCGGGATCAGGTTTTTATTCCGGCCGATAGTGGAGGAAAGTAAAATATTGTCCGTCGCTCCTATGCAAAGGAGGTCGTCAGTATTCATTACAATGGCATCCTGGGCAATTCCTTTCCAAACCGAAATATCGCCGGTCTCTTTCCAATAGAGGTAGGCCAGTGAAGACTTGGTGCCGGCGCCGTCTGCATGCATGATGTTGCAGTAGTCCGGATCTCCTCCCAGGATATCAGGGATCACTTTGCAGAATGCATTAGGGAAAATTCCTTTATCTATGTTCTTAATAGCGTTGTGTACATCTTCTTTGGAAGCTGAGACTCCCCGCTGATTATAACGTTCGTCCATGAAACAGTTCTTTCTTAATAGTCTTTACGATTACTTCGTAAAGGTAGTATTTTGTACGCAATACTCCATAAAAACAAAAAAGCCCTGTACGATACAGGGCTTTTTTGTTTGGTTATGAACCTTTTATTTTTCTTCGTCAGGATTGATAATTTTCACTTTTGTCTCTACCGCTGTAATCCGGAAAGTAGTTCTACGGTTGGTCTGATGCTCTTCTTCTGTCTTCGCATTCTTGATTTTTAGCTTATACTCTCCGTATCCTTTGGCTGTAATGTTGCCTTTAGGAATTCCTTTTGAAACGATGTAGTCTACTGCCGACTGAGCTCTTCTTTGAGAAAGAGCCTGGTTGTACTTATCACCACCTCTTTCATCGGTATGAGAGCCTAATTCGATTTTAATATCCGGATTCAGTTTCAGGAACTCTACCAGTTTGTCCAGTTCAAGGGCTGCATCCGGACGGATATCGGCTTGGTCATAGTCATAGTAAATGTTCTGTACTACAAATTCTCCTTCTGTAATTTCTTTTTTCTGAAGCACTACTTTTACCGATGTAACGAGTTCGTTATCGCCGGCTTTCAGCTTTTCGGCAGGAACTTTTTCTACCGTTACTGATTTTTTATCGGTCAGATAGCCATTTTTGGAAGCGACCAGGGTATAGGTAGCAGGCTCAAGTTTTTGCTTATGCTTTCCTACCGAATCGGTAGAAACTGTTGCAATGGTGTCTCCCTGTGGATCTACAATCTTCACGAGGGTGTTTTCAAGTAACGTTTCTGTAGTATCGTTCTGTTGGAACAGAGAGGTCAGATCCAGGAAATAGTAGGCAAATTTGATCTTGGATTCATCCAGGAACTCGTAAATGTCATCGTCTCCTTTTCCTCCAGGTCTGTTAGAAGTGAAGAACCCAACAGTAGAATCCTTGTAGAAGAGAGCAAAGTCATCGTAGCTTGTGTTCAGAGGAGTCCCAAGGTTTTCTACTACTGCTTTTCCATCTTCTGTTTTCACCCGGAAAAGGTCCATAGATCCTAACGTAGGGTGTCCGTCAGAAGAGAAATAGAATGTTCCGTCAGGACCTACGTAAGGGAACCATTCGCTTCCTTTCGTATTGATTGGAGCACCCATGTTTACTGGGGTTCCCCATTTGCCATCCGGACCTAATTCAGATTTGTAAAGGTCAGCTCCTCCATATCCGTTTTCTCTGTTGGAAGAGAAGTAAAGTGTTTTCCCGTCTCTGGAAAGCGAAGGACATGAATTCCATGCATTCACATCGTTGATGGATTCGATAGAAGCAGCTTCTCCCCATTTGCCATCCGGACCTAGTTTTGCCATGTAAATCTGCACATCCTTTGGCCCTTTTTTGCTGCCATTGTTTCCTCTGGAAAAAATGATCGTTTTCCCATTGTCAGTGAATACACAGGACGCATCGTGTGCATCCACGGAGTTGATTTCGTTTGGAAGTCTTCTTGCTTGTCCGGAAAACTTATCCGTACCGTCAAAAATGTATTCGTAAATATCAGTGAAACCTGTATTGGTAGCAGCATGCATTTTGTCTGCGCCTCTGGAAGAAGTAAAATACAGTTTGTCGTTGTAGTAGAAAGGAGAATATTCCGCTTCTTCGGTATTCAGCTTGTCAATGTTGTAAACCTTGTAGTACGATTTTTTGGCAATGATGTCATTGATCGCCTTTAGGTTATTTAGCTCCGTTTTAGCTTTGTTGATAAGATCAAAGTTTGTTCCGACATTGATATAATGCTTGAACTGGCTGCTGGCTCCTTCATAGTTGCCATTTGACTTCATCGCCATTGCATGGTAGAAATAAGCATCTTCTTCTGTTGTCCCTCCGTCTATCGCTTTCTTATAATATTGCTCGGATTCGTGGATCCGGTTGGATCTCCGATATGCTTCGGCGATATAATAGTTACAGTCGTTGGAAGGACCTCCCTTGCTGAGTGCTGTTTGAAAATTTTCTATAGCAAATTGATACTCAGCCTCCTCGAAATCTTGCTTGCCTTTATTCAGGTACTTTGTCGCCTTAGGTGCACAGCTAAACACAATAAGTGCCAGCGCTAATACACTTCCGTAAATTACTTTATTCATTTTTGCCGAAATTAGATCTTGATTGAAATATAATTTTTAAAGTCCTTGAAGAATGTATGTATTGATGCAAGTTAATTATGTTTTGTAAAAAAAACAGGTTTTAGCTCTGAAATTTTAAAAAAACAAAGTTTAAATAGTACAAAAGTACGGGATTAGAAAAATCTTGCCAACCAGGAATCTTCTGCCGGAATGGTCCATTTGGCTCGAAGGTGCAGAAGATCATTAGGCAAATTATTGAATATTAATGTTTTGCTTGTTATTTCTCCGGATTGTATCAGGGACTTCAGTCCAGCCATAGGGGTAAGGTTGATTTTTCCGGCCTGGTCGAAATAAGCTATAACCGTTCTGTCAAAAAAAGAAATTCCCAGGGTGTTTTCGACTTCTTTGATAAAACGTACCGATTTGTCAATAGAGCATCCGCTGGCTTCATGTTGTTTCTCGTCTACAGAAAGGAGGAGAAACAGGTGGTGGCGAAGCGTAAAATCTGCTTTGAGCAGACTCCCGTGACTTTCCCATTGTTGGACAAAAGCGGTCGCTTTTTCCTGAATGAAAACCTCTTCCTGTTCGCTAAAAAACCTGTTTGCCTGATAGATCCATACTTTAGAAGAGGTAGGCAGTGCAGGGAAAAGATCGTTAGTAAATTCCTGTATAATCATTTTAAATTCGGGTTGCTATAAAAAACAGCGGAACAAAAGTCAAAGTTCCTTTTGTAGCCATTATAGTTTTTCAGATTTGGCGATCAGTTCGGCAATGTCGTACACTTTTACCGAAGCTTCTTTTTCCTTGCTTTTTACTCCATCCGAAAGCATGGTCATGCAAAACGGACAATTGGCAGCGATTATTTCGGCACCTGTTTCCAACGCCTCTTCCGTCCGCTCGACGTTAATATCCTTTTTCCCTTTCTCGGGTTCTTTGAACATCTGGGCACCGCCGGCACCACAGCAAAGACCGGTTGTTTTGCAGCGTTTCATTTCCACCAGTTCGGCATCCAGCAGTTCCAGCACTTTTCTGGGTGCTTCGTATATGTTGTTTGCTCTACCCAAATAGCAGGAATCGTGGTAGGTGATTTTTTTGCCTTTGAATTCTCCGTTTTCTTTCATCTTCAGTTTCCCTTCATCAATCAGTTGCTGGAGGAAAGTGGCATGATGGATCACTTCGTACTGGCCTCCGAGAGAAGGGTACTCATTTTTGATAGTATTGAAGCAGTGAGGGCAGGCGGTAATTATTTTTTTTACGTTGTAGGCATTTAATACCTGTATGTTGGCCATCGCCTGCATCTGGAACAAAAATTCGTTGCCGGCACGTTTGGCCGGATCTCCGGTACAGGTTTCTTCCGGTCCGAGAACGGCATATTTTATATCAAGGTGGTTCAGTATTTTGACAAATGATATCGTAATGGATTTCGCCCGTTCGTCAAAAGAGCCGGCACAACCTACCCAGAATAGGACATCCGGAGATTCGCCTTTGGCAGCAAGTTCTGATATTAAAGGTACTTTATTCATAATATTTTTAATAGTCGGGTCTGTTTTTGTAAGGCAGTAGTTTCCTTTTGTTAAGATTCCTGGTTAAGTTTTTCTGCCCAGTTAAAGCGGTCAGCAGGGGAGAATTTCCAGGGTGCAAAATTATTTTCAATATTGGAAGTCATCATTTGCCAGCTTTGAGGCATCTGAGACTCTTCCATGATCTTATAGCGGCGTAGCTGCATGATAATGTCAACGGGGTCAATGTTGACAGGACAGGCTTCTACACATGCGTTGCAAGTAGTACAGGCCAGGATTTCTTCCTCGGAAATGTAATCTCCCAGCAGGGATTTTCCATCCGAAAAATCAGGCCCGTTCTTTTCCCTACCCCGGCCAATCTCTTCGGCACGGGAGCGTGTATTCATCATGATTTTACGGGGCGAAAGTTTTTTCCCTGTGATATTGGCAGGACATTGTTGCGTACAACGGCCACATTCGGTACAGGTATATGCTTCCAGGATGTTTTTCCAGGTAAGATCCGTCACCTCTTTGGCTCCGAATTTTCCGGGAGCCGGAGGGTTTTCCGGATTGTCTACCGGAATATTAAGCATCAGTTTTACTTCATGAGTCACTTCCGGCATGTTAGTAAAGTGTCCGGCAGGCTCCAGTTTACTATAATAAGTATTGGGGAAGGCAAGGAAGATGTGCAGATGCTTGGAATCCCAGAACACGTAATTGGCAAAGGCAAGCACTCCTATGATATGGAACCACCAGCATATTCTTTCGGTGAGAATCAACGATTGCTCGGACATTCCGGCAAGAAGCCCTTTCAGCAGGCCGCTGAAAAAGAAATCACCTGTGGCAAAATAATGAGGAGAGCCCAGTGCCTGAAGATTTGCATCGGCGGCGTTCATTAAAAGGAAGGCGATCATCAGCAATATTTCGGTGACCAGGATGATATTGGCATCCAGTTTTGGTTTGCGTACCATTTCTGTTCCTTTGAAACGAGTTACTTTCAATAAGTTTCGTCGTACGAGAAATGTAGCGCATGTGATGATCACTGCTATCGCAAAAAATTCAAAAACGTTGATGATGACCGGGTAAAATGTTCCTAAAAACGGAGCGAAAACCCTATGCGAACCAAGAATTCCGTCTAAGGCTATTTCCAGCATTTCAACATTTACGATCAGAAAACCGAGGTATACAAATAAATGTAAAACGGCCGGAATTATTTTTTTAAACATTTTCCGTTGTCCGAAGGCTGTCAGGATCATCATTTTCCATCTTTGTCCGGGCTGATCGGTACGGTCTTCAGAATCTTTTCCCAGTAAAATATTTTTACGAATCCTGCTAATGCTTTTAAATAAGAAAAAGGAGGCTATGCCTAAGGCGATTATAAATAATATCTGAGGGAAATAAGCCATAAAGAATAATTTTATATAATATTAAAGAATATTTTTTTGAAAATAAAAATAAATCCTATCTTTGCAATCCCAAACAAGGGAGTTGGTGTCGTAGCTCAGTTGGTAGAGCAAAGGACTGAAAATCCTTGTGTCGGTGGTTCGATTCCACTCGACACCACTTAAGTAGAGGCTTCTTTTCTGTATTGAAAGGAAGCCTTATTGTTATAATGTTATTTTGTCTAAATAGTTCCATGTTATGATCGATGGTAAGAAAATAATCGTAGTAATGCCTGCTTACAATGCGGAGAAGACACTCGAAAAAACTTATAACGAGATCCCTTTTAACATTGTAGACGAAGTCATTCTTGTAGATGATTTCTCTAAAGATAATACGTATGAAAAAGCAAAGAGTTTAGGGATTGCCAGAGTAATTCGTCATGATAAAAATAAAGGTTATGGAGGAAATCAGAAGACCTGTTATAATACGGCGCTGGAAGCAGGAGCAGATATTGTAGTGATGCTGCATCCGGATTACCAGTATACACCGCTTTTGCTGGAAGCGATGGTCTATCCGATTGCCCGTGGATTGTTCCCGGTAATGCTCGGCTCCAGAATATTAGGAAAAGGAGCTTTGCGCGGAGGAATGCCCCTGTATAAATATATCTTTAATCGAGGGTTGACGTTTTCCCAGAATCTTTTGATGGGACAAAAACTGGCAGAGTATCATACCGGTTATCGTGCATTCAGCAGAGAGATTCTTCAGAAGTTACCATTGGAAAAAAATTCGGACGATTTTGTGTTTGACAATGAAATGCTGGGACAGATCGCTTTTGCCGGATATGAAATAGGAGAGGTGACCTGTCCTACCAAATATTTTGAAGAAGCGAGCAGTATTAATTTCAGTCGTAGCATGAAATATGGGTTTGGATGTTTGAGAGTAGCACTGTCGTTTAGACTACAAAAAATGGGTTTGGCCCGTTATAAGATCTTTGAAGGGATTAAATCCTGATATTTTTCTGTAGTTCCGGGCGGCTTGATTCCGGAAGTGCCGGAGCCATTGATTCGGATTGTAACGATTTAAAACTATAGCATAGTAAGGATGCATCGTATCACTACACCTCTCGCTAACCTTGGAACTGTTTGTTCCCGCAGTGTAAGAGCTATCTTTCAGGATATTCATACTCTTCTTTTTTGTATTGCCCTGGCCTTGTTTGTTATTTTTAAATGGTCTCATCTGCCACTTCCTTATTGTTGGGATGAGGCGAATTTTTATGGCCCTGCAGTAAAAATTATGCATGAGAACGGGGCCAGTTTGTCTCCTCAGGCTCTTCCAATATACTATTCCCGGGGCCATCCTCTGCTCTTTCATTTTTTAGGAGCGTTATGGATGAATTTATTTGGTTCTTCGATTGTGTCTTCTCATTTGTTTGCCTTGTCGATCTCTCTTGTACTGTTGATCAGTCTATATGCTTTGTGTAGAAAAGTATTTTCCCCGGCTACGGGATTGGCGGCGGTGTTGATCATCATGGTGCAGCCAATGTTTTTGGCTCAGAGTGGGTTGGTGTTGCCCGAAATTCTTTTGGCCCTTTTTATGATCACTGCTCTTTTTGCGCATCTGCTCGGGTACAAAATCTTGTATTGGTGTGCTGCGGCCCTGTCGATCATGACTAAGGAAACGGCCATTGTATTGTTTGCTGCTATTCCGTTTTATGAGTTGCTGTTATTTTTGGGGACGAAAGAGAAAAACTATTTTCAGTTTTTCAAAAAAATAATATTTGTGGTCAGTCCTGTCATGGTCTGGCTTTTATTTTTGTTGTGGCAGAAGCTATTGCAAGGTTGGTTTTTTTTTCCGGAGCACACGGGCTACATTGATTTTTCCCCGGCTGAGATCCGGAGTAAGCTCACCAGGATACTTTTGGTTATTTATGTATGGAGTGGCAGAAATATAATTTCCCTTCTCCTTGCAGGATTGGTCGTATGGGCAATGATTACCAAAAAGAAAGAGGTCTTCAGAAAGACAGGCCCGTATTTATTACTGTTTGGGATCTTTAGTATTTTCTTTATGTTGGTCAGTGCGGTTAATTTTTTGACAGACCGTTATTTGCTTTCCCTGATCTTTCTTTTAGTGATCATGGGCGCTTGTTTTATACACGAATTAATTTTGCCTCGCTCCCTGGCATGGCTGGTTGTATCGGCCCTTCTCGTTATGGGGATTTACTATTCTATCACCCTTCGCGACGATTGTGATTCTAATCTTGGGTATGTGAACATCGGAGAAAAAATCCTGGAGTCTCAGAGGAACAAAGAAGAAGCAGAGAAATAATCCGGGATATTCTATTTTTTTATTTGATCACCTTGTATATGTATCCTTCTGCGGCGCCTTTGCGAAACTCTTTGATCAATTGAAGCCGGTCGCTTTTCAGAACAGCTTTGTCTTCCAGGTTCCCTGGATTTGTATAAATATAATAATCGGCTTCCGGATCCAGTTCGTCAGAGATTCCGGTCAGGCGAAAATCTGTTTGGGTAACGTAGCCTAGTCTGGGATCAAAGAAAGAAGGGGTGACCGGGAAATCGGAGGCAAGTGTTTTGGCTTTTAGCTCCGGGGTATCGAAGTACCGGCATATCTCGACCTGTATAGTGAGAAGATCTTTGTATGCCATATCGTTTTCCACCATCTTGCCGGGGCTTTTCATATAAAACAGGTTAATGGTAGCCAAGGCCAGTACGATCGGATAGGCGAAGATCTTTTTTTCTTTTACAAGCCGGAAGACCATCCATACAATGAGCAGCGTGAAAACAGGATAGATCAGTAGTACATACCGTTGTAGCGGGAAGTTTAACGCTGAGTATCCCAGTATCCCCAGGACGTAAATGAACAAGGTAGCGAAGACAAAATAGTGAGGCGGAAATTCCTGCCATTTTTTAAGTATTGTTTGGCGGAGCTGTGTTTTGTGCCGGAAAATAGCAACGACAGTAAACACCGAAATTACAATCAGCCAGGTAATGCGTCCCTGACGGATGAATATAAAATTCAGGTAACCTGTCAGGCGCCAGTAGATGGAAGAAGGATCGAAAGAAATAAAACCGGTATGGTATGGATAGAAAAACCACCCGTTTTGAATACGTTGAATGATGATGAAAAGCCCGAAAACATAAAAAGGGATGAATATGATCAGCAGTGAAGAGATCAGTTGCCTGAAGGTAAGCTCTTTTCTGTAAAACCGTATGACTTCCATAAGCAGCATGACGATGGGCAGTACGATAGCCGTTTCTTTGGTGAGTAAGGCCAGTGAGGCATAAAGGCTGCTGGTCCATAATTTTTTGTCCAGATAGAAATAAATAGAAAGAAGAGAAAAGACTCCCAGCATTATTTCGGGCAATACAAAAACAGCCTGTGCAAAGAAGAGAGGTTGTACCGTCATCAATATGACGGATAATAAGGCAATGTCAGCAGAGAAGAAGCGTTTCCCGATTTGATAAGCGATGCCAAGAAAGAGAATACTGATCAGACAGGTGAAGATATGGGCTCCCACCAGCGAAGTGCCGAATAGCTTAAAGAAACAGGCGTATACAAACATGAATAACAGCGGGTGTCCTCTTGATAATACATCCGGAAGAGAACCGGGGAGCAGTGAGGGTGTATGGTCGTACATATACAAAGAAGCCTGGCTATAGACGCCTAACTCGTCCCAATAATAAGGCAGATAGCAATCTTCCAGTTTGAGGAAGAAAAAAACTATCATGATCAGGATAAAAGTAAGGGATTGTATAGAGAAGGTATTGGCTCGTATCATTGATGAAAATCTTTGTCGTTTTAAGATATGAATTTAATCCTTTTTTAGAATATATGGTATGCTTTTATCGTTTGTTACTGAGAGTACATGAAGGAATGAAAAAGCATGAAGCTTATGTTGACTCTATTGCCAATTTGGTTATTCAATATTAATAAGTTGTTTAGAATGAATAGAAAGGCATTTGGAGAATGATAAGGATATTACCCTATCCATGTTCCTTTTAAAAAAAGGATGAAGAGAAATGCCTGTAAGAAGACAGAAGATACATAGATAGCTATAAAAGACCATTGCGCTATTCTTTTGTAAGGACCGTATATGAAGAGAAACAATATTAAAAATACAGACAGCAGAAGGTAGTTTACAAAGATAGTAATGTGCTTATAGCTGCCACAGAATAACCAATAGCCGGTAAGTATTAAAAAAAAGAGAAGGATTTCTTTCAGACTAAAGTTCTTTTTACTGAACTCGAGTAGGAAGATAAAATAAAAAGGTGTTGCAAAAATATACCGGTTTAAGCTATGGATATCTCCTCCCTGGAATAGTAGTATTGACAGGGAAATACCTCCCAGGTAAAGAAGAGAGAATAAATAAGACTTGTTGGCCTCTGTCATAGGTTGTTTGATCTTTTGTATAAACAAGATCAGGAGGATGGCAAGAGCGGTCAATCCAATGAGCATTCCTGTGCCATCAAGGAATAGTATTTCATTCTCCCCCCAGGAGTGTAGAGGGAATTCAGGGATTCTAAAATAATGTTTCCAGTGTATATGTGTTTTGGAAGAGGCAAACCATACTCCTGTTTGTAGGAATTGTATGTATATGACAGTTAAAGTGGTGATTATTCCGGCAGCTATATAAAGGGAATACTCTTTACATGTTTCTTTTAAGGTGGATTTATGGCTGATAAGAAACATTGACATTATCAAGGCGGGAATAAATATTGTTCCGGCAGAGCGTGTAAAGGTTGCCAGCATAAAAGCCAGGGTTGTTAGCAGCCAATTATTTTTTTTGAGTCCTATCAGAATAAGGGTAGAGAACAGAAAAAAAAGACTTTCCGAGTAGGGCACAAAAAAGAAAAAGAGCGGAGGAAGTGTCAGGAAAAGATACTGTGTTCTTTGCGGAGGATTAAAATAATAGACCAGTAGGTAAAATGAAACAACAAATAAAATCAGGTTGAGAATTGAAATCCCTATTGCTCCAAGTCCGGTAATTTTCCATAAAAAGGGAAACCCGGGAAAAAAACCTGTATTATTTTGTGCATTTTCGATAAAGACATAACCATTTTCCTTAAGAGAGAGGTACCATCCTGTATCCCATTTTACTAATTGAGATTCGTCAAAGCTCAATGAACCATTGATGAAATAACTTAGTATGGCAAAGCAAAAGGTAAACAAACCCAGGTGGATCAATATTATTCTTGATGTATTTGTCGATAAAAATACAGGTTTATTGATCATGTGGTTGAATACTGGATTCGCGTACTATATAAAGAGGTCTATTACGGATATTGGTACTGATTCTACTAATGTATTCTCCTATGATACCGATGGAGATAAGCTGGATACCGCCGATGAACATTACGCTCAGAATAAGGGAGGTCCATCCTGCTACATAGTCTTTAAGGATAAACCGGGAATATAAGGCATATAGCATGATGAAAAAAGCAATGCCTGATACCAGAAAACCGGAGAAGGTAGCAAATTTGAGAGGGGCATTAGAAAAGGAGGTGATCCCGTCCAGGGCAAGCTTGATCATCTTTTTATAAGTATAACCTGTTTCTCCTCCTTGTCTTTCATCCCGGTCGTATTCTACATAGGTTTGGTTAAATCCGATCCAGGAAATTTGGCCTCTGATAAATTTTTGCTGTTCCGGCATTTTTTTCAAAACCTCCACGATTTGTTTGTGTATGATTCTAAAATCACCTGTGTCTACCGGTATTGAAATGGAAGTCAGGCTACCAAGTGTCCGGTAAAACATTTTGGCCGTAAATTTTTTTAAAAAGCTTTCTCCTTTTCGGCTTCTTCGCTTGGCATATACAACTTCATAACCTTCCTGCATTTTTTGATACATTTCCACGATCAGTTCGGGCGGGTCCTGAAGGTCTGCATCGATGATCACAACCGACTCTCCGATACAGTAATCAAGGCCTGCAGTAACGGCGATCTGGTGGCCGAAGTTCCTGCTGAAATTGATGTACTTGACCGTTGGGTCCTGTTGTGCCAATCCTTTAATAAGATGGATGGAATTATCTTTGCTCCCGTCATTTACAAATATGAATTCATGCAGAGGGGTGATAGAATTCAATACCTTTTTTAACCTGTTATACAGTGTATGTATATTCGGTTCTTCATTGTATATGGGGATAATAATGGATAGTTGCATTAGCCCTTTAAGTAGTTACTGATCCTGATAATATCTGCAAATACTCCTGCTGCTGTTACTTCTGCTCCTGCTCCTGGTCCTTTGATCACAACCGGACGGTCTTTGTAACGCTCGGTGGTGTAAGATATCATGTTGTCACTTCCGGAGAGCGAATAGAACGGATGGTTTGCGTCTACCGCATCAAGGGTGATTCCGGCTTTGCCATTTTCCATTTTTGCGATAAAGCGCAATACTTTTCCTTTTTTCTCCGCTTCGTCTCTGCGTTTGGCAAAAACATCGTTGTGCTTTTCCAGTTGTTTGAAAAATTCTTCTACTGTTTTGGCTTTTACGCAAGGAGCCGGCAGTATATTCTCTACTTTGATATCGTCAAATTCCAGTTCGTACCCTGCTTCTCTTGAAAGGATCAGGATTTTGCGGGCTACATCTTTTCCGTTAAGATCGTCTCTCGGATCCGGTTCAGTATAGCCTTTTTCTTTTGCCTCTTTTACTGTATCGGAAAATTTCTTGTCGCCTTTGTAATTGTTGAAAATATAGGAAAGTGTTCCGGAAAGAACGCCTTCTATTTTCAGGATCTTGTCACCGCTCAGTATCAGGTCCTGAAGGGTATTGATCACCGGAAGTCCTGCGCCCACATTGGTTTCGTAGAGAAATTTAACCCCATTTTGAAAGGCAAGGGTATGTAGCTTATGATAATGTTTGAATGGTCCGGAGTTGGCTACCTTGTTGGGAGTCACGATGGAGATCCTGGAACTCAGCATGTCTTCGTAAAAATCCACCACGTCTTTGCTGGACGTATTGTCGATGAACACAGAGTTCTGAAGATTCATCTTTTTAATACGGCTGGCAAATTCTTTCATATTTGCCTTCTCTCCTTTTTCATCCAGCTTTTCTTTCCAGCTGCTCAGGCTGATCCCGCCTTCGTTGAACAGCATTTTTTTGCTGTTGGTGATTCCTACGATGTTGATCTTGATCAGTTTGTCTTTTTGAAGATGAGCAGATTGTTTTTGTATTTGTTTCAAAAGCGTATTCCCGATCAGACCCAGGCCTACCACAAAAAGATTGATGGTCTTTACATCCGACAGGAAGAAAGATTCATGCAAGGCATTCAGTGCTTTGGAGATGTTGACCTGTTCGATCACTACAGAGAGGTTAAGCTCTGAAGATCCCTGGGCAATGGCGATTACGTTTACGTTGTTTTTCCCGAGAGCGGCAAACATTTTTCCTGAAATGCCAGGAGTGTTTTTCATGTTGTCGCCCACGATCGCTACGATGGAAAGGTTTTCTTTTACAACTACTTTGTCAATTTTTTTCGCTGCGATCTCGATTGCAAATTCCTCTTCGATCGCTTCTTTGGCTTTTTTAGTCTCTTTGGCATCGATCGCAAAGCAGATGGAATATTCAGAAGAAGCCTGTGTGATCAGGATCACATTTGTTTTTTGTCTGGCAAGAGAACTGAATAATCTTGCAGAAACACCCGTAACACCTTGCAGGCCGCTGCCCTGAAGAGTAAGGAGCGAAATGTTTTCAATAGAAGAAACACCTTTGATCATGAAAGAGTCATTGGTCTTCTCACTGATAATGGTTCCTTCAAAAGAGGCATTGAAGGTATTGCGTATCGCAATAGGAATTTTTTTATTAAAAACAGGTTGTAAGGTAGGAGGATAAATCACTTTGGCTCCAAAGTGAGAGATCTCCATCGCTTCTACATAAGAAATAGAAGGAAGGGTAAAGGCCTGTTTTACTTTTCTCGGATCGGCAGTCATCATACCGTCTACGTCTGTCCATATTTCTATGATATCTGCTCCCAGGGCTGCACCAAATATAGAGGCTGTGTAATCGGAACCTCCGCGGCCCAGTGTAGTGGTTTCGCCTTTTTCAGTGGAGGCAATAAAACCTGTGATGACCTGTGCGGGTTTTCTGTCTTTAAAATAAGCCTTGATATTTTTGTCGGTCGCCTTGAAATCCACTTTGGCATAGCCAAAATTATCGTCGGTCTGGATAAGTTTCCGGGCATCCAGCATTTCGCAGGAGACTCCTGACTGCGAAATAAATTCTGACATGATGTAGGCGGAAAGTCTTTCGCCGAAGCTTACGATCAGGTCGGAAGTGCGGGGTGAAAGTTCCTTCAGAAGGAAAACACCGTGCAGGAGGTCTTCCAGCTCATTGGTCAGCGTTTTAATATAAGCGACCACACGGCTTTGGATCTTAACATCGATCAGTGCTTTTACAGTGGTAATATGTTTTTGCTCAATGGTTTTAAGAGTTTCCTTGTAGGAAATATCGCTCACGGAAGCTTTTTTACCTGTCTCAATCAACAAATTGGTAATGCCTGACATAGCAGAAAACACGACCGCAAATTGTTTCTTCTCCTTTTTGTTTTGCAGCAGGATCTCTGCTACATTTCTCATTGCTTCAACTGAGCCTACGGAGGTGCCTCCGAATTTTAAAACCTTCATGGTATTCTTAAATTTATTTTTTAGTGCCGGGATCAAATGCGCCGGTTTTGTCAAAATTCCCGTAAAATTACATTTTGCTTTGAGCTTTTCATAAAAAAAGAACAGTTTGTTGTGGGGAATTTGAAAAACTATAAGGTTCAGAGACCTGCTTCATTATTTTTATGATTTAATAATCTGTGAAATATTGGTTATTTGGATATATACCATTAATTTACTGTTACTTATAAACTAAAAATAGTTACTATTATGAAAGACATCAATTATTATTACACTATGGTCGAAAATGTGATCCGTGACTTGGGAGTAGATCCTTCAATGTGCAAGGAAGAGAAAAGCGGTCAGTGGAGTCTGAAAAAAGGTTCTGCCAGTGTGTGGATCGACGTATGGGCAACGGAAGGAGACAACAGTTTTCTTGGATACATTCAGATCATGGCTCCTGTGGTGGAAATCCCGGTGAGCAACCGCGAAACCTTTTTTCGTGAAATCCTGGATATCAATCACAAATTATACGGGGTAGGAATGACAGCTTACGGAGACTGGATCTATATTAAAACCGTTCGTGAACTGGATGGACTTGATCAGGCAGAGGCCGCAGCCATGTTCAACAGAGTGGGAGGATATGCAGACGATTACGATGATTTGTTAAAAGAAAAGTACTGGCAGGGAGCGGACAGACGTTAAGGTCTTTCAGGCGGGTTGGCTTCTGACGGGTGCCGGCCCGCATCTGTAATGAATAATAATCAGGAGATAGAAATCTCCAGGTTCTGAACTTTTGCGAATCTGATAAAACGGCAGAACCCAAAGACGGGATTTTTAAGGCAACGCTAATCCTTTGAACAGGAATAGCAGGTCTTTTATTTTTCTGAAAATTGTTAAAGAATCATATTATATTATATATCTTAGCTTAAGAAATTTTTAAAAAACTTACCGAAAACAAATTAAATATTTTGAATTATGACTGAACAAAAGAAAAGTCCTACGGTACCTATTTTAATAGCGATCATTGTAGTATTAGCAGGAGTAATAGGCTATTTGCTTTATACCAACAGCAATAAATCGGATACGATTGCCCAGCAGGGAGAAAAGATTGAGTCTGACAGTGCAACGATCAATGCAAAAGTAAAAGAGCTGGAAGAATTGAACCTGGCGCTTACCAGAGCCAAAATGGAAATGGACGAACTTGGAAATAGCAATGATACTTTGAATCAGCAATTGGATCAGTTGAATGAATATATTAAGCAGGTAAAAGCCGGAAATTCCAAGCAGATCAATAATCTTAGCAGTAAACTGGCTGAGTACAAAAAAATCCTTGAAACCAAAGATCAGGAGATCGTTTTCTTAAGAGCGAAAACAGACTCTCTAACCTCTGAAGTAGGAAATCTGAGTCAGAAAAACCTGCAGATGAACGACAGCATCGTGGCATTGAACACAGTGAAAACAGAGCTGGCGCAACAGGTTGCGATTGCTTCTGTGCTGAAAGCAGAAAATATCCGTGTGACCGCTATTAATAAGAAAGACAAAGAACTAGCCAAAGACGAGTATAAGGCTAAAGACATTGTGAAATTGAAAGTAATGTTTAGTATCGGCGACAACAAAGTGGCGAGAAAAGATAACAAGCAGATTCATTTCCGTCTGATCGAGCCTAGTGGTTCTGTATTGTACGATGCAGCAGCAGGAGGAGGATTTTTTAATGCGGAAGGGAAAGATCTTCCTTATACAGATAAAAAGTCTATCAAATTTGATAATACCAAACAAGTAGTTGGATTTGTATATGTGAAAGGAACAGAGTACAGATCTGGTAATTATACGGTAGAAATATACGGAGACGGTACAAAGATCGGAGAGACTGAGTTTACCGTTAAATAACCTCGTTTCCCGTAGACATTTTTATAAAGGGCTTCCATACGGAAGCCCTTTTAGTTTTGGAGGAAAACCAAATCCAATTCAAAATCACCGGAAGTCGCCTGCACTATAAGATGCCCCATTCCGGTATCTTGATTTTACATTCCTTTCAAAGATTGATAAGGATGATTTTATCCTGCCTCTTGTATCCGGTACCTGATTTTTCAAATAAGTACTTTTTATTAACATTTTTAACTTTTGCTTAATAATTAACAGGCTGAAAGTTAATAAGATTAATAATTAAATAACTGATTTAACATTTGCATAACATTGAAATAATCTTTTGATAACAAAAGGAACCTTCCTTTGCATTCGAAAATTTAAACGCCACCCATGAAAAAGATTATTGCTGCATTATTTGTGTTCCTATGTACCGGGGCTTATTCCCTGTTTGCGCAAATAGATGCTTCCGGCCAGGATACAACGGTAGTGACCCTGCCGGTTCCCAAACAGGAAAACAAGAAAAAATGGTATGAAACCTTTTCTTTGAGAGGATATGCTCAGATAAGGTACAACCGGTTACTGGAAACGAACAAAGACCTTAAATGTGATCAGTGTGATAAATCCATCGGAGATAACGGAGGCATCTTTTTCAGACGGGCACGTCTCACGCTGAGTGGAAATGTACACGACCGCTTTTTTATATACATACAAGCCGATGCGGCCACCAATGCGGCGACGAATGCTACCAGTGCCGGGTTGAATTATTTGCAACTGAGGGATTTTTACGGAGATCTTTTTCTAAACAACGTTAAAACATTTAAACTCAGGCTCGGGTTAAGTAAAGTGCCTTTTGGCTTTGATGTATTACAATCCAGCCAGAATCGTTTGGCATTTGACCGGTCTGATCCTATCAATAGTGCGGCATACAACGAACGGGATATGGGAGCCTTCCTTTACTATACTCCCCGTAAGATCCAGGAACGGTTTAAAAAATTGCAGAATGCCCGGTTTAAAGGAACCGGTGACTATGGTATTTTCGGGATTGGGGTATACAACGGACAGACGGCAAACCGCCTGTCTGCCAATGATGATCTGCACTCGGTGGTTCGTGCTACCTATCCGTTTGCTATAAAAAGCCAGATCGTGGAAGTAAGTGCACAGGCTTATTCCGGTTATTATGGGATAAATGAAATTGTCAGTCCCGGTGTGACGACCCCCAGAGCCGATAATAATGTACTGGATCAGCGGGTCGCCGCCAGCCTTATTATCTACCCAAAACCGATCGGGTTTCAGGCAGAGTATAACTGGGGAGAAGGACCTGCTTTTACTATAGATGCTCCGGGTGTGTATAGTATCAGGAGAAGACATCTGGAAGGAGGATATGCCCAGTTGTCCGGAGCTTTTACTATTAAAAAAATGTTACTGCAGCCTTATGTACGGTATCAGTATTATACAGGAGGTAAAAAAACGGAAGCCGATGCCCGCTACCATCAGGTGAGAGAAACAGAGATTGGTTGTGAGTGGCAGCCCATGAATTTCATGGAAGTAACGGTTGCTTATATGATCTCCGATCGTGTATTTGAAGATTCCAAATCTCCGGTGAACCATCAATATGGTAATCTTTTACGACTACAGGTGCAGCTCAATTATTAAAAAAGCCTGTTTCCTGCCTGAAAAGGCTAATATTAAAGTGATATTCCATTGATTTCTTAACAATTTCTTAATATTAAAATACATAGTTTTGTACCCAAATGAATCCTTGAATATGAAAAAAATAATATTTGTAATAATGGGGGCTATGATGGCTTCCTGTGGAGGAAACAACTCACAGACAGGTTCTTCTGCCGGAGGCACAGTGCAGATCGACGGTTCCAGTACGGTGTATCCGATCACAGAAGCGATTGCAGAAGAATTTCAGAGTGAGCGTAAAGCGGTGAAGGTGACTGCCGGGGAGTCCGGAACAGGAGGAGGAATGAAAAAATTTGCCAGGAAAGAGATCGATATCTGTGATGCTTCCAGGCCTATCAAATCTAATGAAGACAGTATGGCTACTGCCAACGGAGTGGCGTATTACGAATTACCGATTGCCTATGATGGATTAGTGATCGTGGTAAATCCTCAGAATACATGGTTGTCTTCCATTACTGTAAAAGAACTGAAAAAAATATGGGAGCCGGAAGCGCAGGGAAAGATCACCCGCTGGAACCAGGTCAGAAATGAATGGCCAAACGAAGAGATCCATTTGTACGGGGCGGGAACAGCTTCTGGAACATTTGATTATTTTACAGAAGCAGTGGTAGGGAAGTCCAAATCCTGCCGTGGAGATTATACAGGAAGTGAAGATGACAATGTGCTCGTACAGGGAGTGTCTTCTGATAAGCTGGCCCTTGGGTTCTTCGGCTATCATTATTATGCGGAGAATAAGGATAAATTAAAAATAGTAGCCATTGACGATGAAAACGACGAGAATGGCAAAGGAGCAATCCTCCCTTCGGAAGCCACTGTGAAAGACGGAACTTATCAGCCGTTGTCAAGACCTTTGTTCATCTATGTCAGCCAGCTTTCTACCGAAAGACCTGAAGTGGATGATTTTGTAAAATATTACCTTGACAATGCAGAAGAAATTGTTCCGGAGACAGGCTATATCACGTTGGATAAAGAGCTTTATGCGCTGATCAAAAAGCGGTATGAAGATAAAAAAACAGGTTCGCTGTTTCTTACAGTCGAAAGTTCTGTAGGCCTCAAACTCAATGAACTGTATAAGTAAAACCACTTTTAACAAAACCAGAATAACAGGAATTGGATTGTGATGGTTTCGTTAACAGATGATAGAGGAAAAAATCTTCTTGTACGGAAGATTTTTTGCGTTCGTAAACAATATAGTATGTTGATAGCTTTTATGTTGCCATAGCATGCATACCTAAAAGGAAATTTATAATTTTACCAGAATGAGTATTAGGATAAAGGAAAAGATAATCGAGAAGCTGCTGCTTGGAAGCAGCCTGATCACTATTCTTACCACCGTCGGGATTATTTCGGTGTTGATCTTTCAGACCATTAGTTTTTTTACCGAAGTCTCCATCATAGATTTTTTTACGGATACAGAATGGACCCCTCTCTTTGATAATAAAAAATTCGGAATTATGGCGTTGCTGAGCGGTACGCTCCTGACTACTGGTATTGCCATGCTGGTGGCTGTTCCGCTGGGACTTACGATCGCAGTATACCTGAGCGAATATGCTCCTAAAAAACTGAGGGAGATTGTAAAACCAGCACTGGAAGTGCTGGCGGCGATTCCTACAGTGGTATACGGTTATTTTGCCCTGGTATATGTGACGCCGTTATTGCAAGGCTTTTTCCCTGAAATGTCAGGATTTAATGCCTTGTCTCCAGGTATTGTAATGGGGATCATGATTCTTCCGCTGGTATCTTCGCTCAGTGAGGATGCGTTGTATGCAGTTCCCAAAACGCTGCGGGAAGGCTCTTTTGCAATGGGGGCAACCAAGTTTCAGACGGCATTCAAAGTAATTGTTCCTGCCGCACTTTCAGGAATTGCGGTATCGATCATTCTGGCGATCTCAAGAGCCATTGGTGAAACGATGATCGTGGCGATCGCAGCAGGAGCGCAACCCAGACTTACCTTAAATCCGATGGTCCCGATCCAGACTGCTACCACGTACATTGTTCAGGTAAGCTCGGGAGATGTACCGCAGGATTCGATCGAGTACAAAACGATCTTCGCAGTGGGGATGACGCTTTTTGTACTAACCTTAATTCTTAACAATATCAGTTTCTGGCTTAAGAAAAAGTACCAGGAAAACTACCGGTAATATACTGTTTGTCCCATGGCAAAAACGAAGGAAAAGAAAAAATTTAAAAACCGTTTGAATATCGGGAATATCCCGAGAAGCAAATTTTACGATTATCAGGACAAGACCTTTAAATATGTAGCATTTGGCTGTACGTTGATCGGGGTCTTTGTACTGGCATATTTGTTATACAGTACGTTGAGCTCAGGCCTTGGCCGTATCGACTGGGATTTCATCACCAGCGGTCCGTCGCGGCGTGCTGCCAAGGCGGGGATTTATACGGCACTTATCGGGACACTCTGGATCATGGTGATTACGGCTCTGATCGCTTTCCCGATCGGGATCGCAGCAGCGATCTATCTGGAAGAATATGCTAAGAAAGGACGGTTGTCCAATATTCTGGAGATCAACATCGCTAATCTGGCTGGAGTTCCTTCCATTATCTATGGCCTTCTCGGACTTCAGTTATTCTCACGTGCCTTTGGTTTCGGAGGCAGTGTACTGACAGGAGGACTTACCCTGGCATTGCTGATATTGCCGGTGATCATTGTCTCTACCCGTGAGGCCTTGAAAACCGTACCTTATACGATCCGTGAAGCTTCTTATGCGTTGGGAGCCTCCAAGTGGCAGACGATCTGGAGCCAGGTACTTCCGGCTTCTATTTCAGGAATCTTTACAGGAGTGATCCTCTCGCTTTCCAGAGCGATCGGGGAAACGGCTCCTCTCATTGTGATCGGGGCAGTTACTTTCGTAACCAATGTACCGGGAGGTCCATATGATTATCTGTCGCTGCTGGGAACTCCCAACCAATTATGGGATGGGTTGTTCGATAAGTTTACCGTCTTGCCTACGCAGATCTATAACTGGTCCAGCAGACCTCAGGAAGCTTTTAAAGTAGTAAATTCGGCGGCGGCCATCATCGTCCTGCTTTCCATTACTTTCGTAATGAACGGAATAGCAGTATATTTGAGACACCGTTGGCAGAAAAAAATTAAATGGTAGAAAATGGCTAATAAAATTGAAGTAAACAACGCGCATGTGTATTATGGTCCGGACCATACATTGAAAGGCGTTTCGATGACCATTAAAAAAAATACAGTAACCGCTCTGATCGGTCCTTCAGGTTGTGGGAAATCCACTTTCCTCCGGTTGTTCAACCGGATGAATGACCTGATCGAAAATTGCAGGATAGAAGGG
>CAYTGJ010000007.1:4316-9325 GCA_964437245.1 uncultured Chitinophagaceae bacterium | reverse complement strand
GCCTAACCCTTTTCCCAAAAGCATTTTTGAGAATGTGGCGTACGGAATGAGAGTGAACGGTATTTCCGATAAATTCCTGATACAGCAAAAAGTAGAAGAATCGTTGAAACAGGCAGCCCTTTGGGATGAAGTGAAAGACAAACTGAAAAAATCAGCCTTGGCTCTTTCCGGAGGACAGCAGCAACGTTTGTGCATCGCAAGAGCACTGGCGGTATCTCCTTCAGTGTTACTTATGGACGAACCTGCTTCGGCCCTTGACCCTCTTTCTACCATCAAAATAGAAGAGCTGATTTATAATCTGAAATCATCGTATACTATTTTGCTGGTGACCCACAACATGCAGCAGGCTACCCGTACCAGCGACCGTACAGCCTTCTTCTATATGGGAGATCTGGTAGAATACGAAGATACCCGTACTTTGTTCACCAATCCGAAAAAAGAACGGACTCAAAATTATATCACCGGACGTTTCGGATAAGAAGGTTTGAAACGTTTGAAGTTTTTCGTAGTAAACTTATTTCGATAAAATAACGTTTAACTTTAAATGTAAAAGCAAGCTGACAGACTTATAAATGCATTTATTATAACTTTTACTGACGACTACAATGAATCTGCTGGAAACTGAATTAGGAGAGCTTAAGACCGAGTTGATCGAAATGACACTGCTTGTCAGAGGACAACTGGAAAAGGCGATTTCTGCTTTTTATACATTTGACAAGGATCTGGCGAAAGAGATCATTAAAAACGAAAAACGTGTCAACGGAAGTGAACTGATCATTGATGCTAAATGCGAGCATATACTTGCACTTTTCAATCCTGTGGCGATCGATCTTCGGTTTGTAGTGGCTTCTCTTAAAATGGTTTCTGATCTGGAACGTATCGGAGACAATGCCAAAGGGATCGCACAGTTTATTGTACGCAGTGAAAGACCTTTCGATCCGGAAATGATCGAAATTTTCCGTTTCCGGGAAATGACCGATACCGTTTTGGAAATGCTTTCAGTCCTGACCGAGTCGTTTGAAACGGATAATACCGAAATGGCCCGTACCATTTTCTCCAAAGACGAACGGATGGACGAGATCAATGTAGCCGCCAACATGGCACTGGCCAACTATGTGAAACAGGTGACCGAAACGGAAAAAGTGCTTCAGGCAATTTATTTCCTTTCGATCATACGGAAAATGGAGCGTACAGGAGATTACATCACCAATGTGGCAGAAGAGATCATTTTCTATGTGAAAGCAAAAGTATTGAAACATAAACGAAAAAATATAGCGAAAAAAGAAAATGAGTAATACGGTATTTCAGAATACCATTCGCCGATATGTCCCCGAAGCCACCGTTAGCTATTGCAGCGAACTGTGGCTTCTTTATAAATTCCGTTTTATAGTAAAGAAAAAAAGATCGTCCAAGCTCGGAGATTATACGTACAACCGCCTTCTGAATCAACATACGATCACTGTAAACGGCGATTTGAATCCCTACGCTTTTCTCATTACCTATTTGCATGAAGTAGCTCATTTGCTTACGGGCATACGCCATGGGTTTCGTGTGAAACCACATGGAGAAGAATGGAAAGCCTCTTTTAAAGAAGTATTGTATCCGGTGTTAAGAGAAGAAGTGTTCCCGCCCAACGTGATCCCTCCGCTGTACGATTATATAAGTAATCCCAAGGCTACTTCCTGCTCGGATATGGACCTGCTGAAAGCGCTGGGAGAATACGACGAACATAAAATGGCTTTTTTGTCGGATGTGAAATTATCCGAAACATTCCGGTTCAATAAAAAATATTTCAGAAAGGATAGTGTGGTACGCACCCGTGCGATCTGTACAGAACTGGATTCCAACCGGCGGTATTATATCCCCCTGGCTGCACAGGTGGAAATTTTACAGACAGGATTATTCTAGTCTTTCATCCGCAATGTACGGGTTAAATTATATTAACATCACTCTATAGGTTTTCTAAGTGGTATTTATTTGCCGGGCCGGCTGTTTTGTAAATCTCCTTAATTGGGTATATTGTTGTATAGTCTCAAATAGGATATCAGATGGAATTTACCGGAACAAAATTAAAAACATTAGGGACCGTTCGGTTGCCGTACACCGTCTGCCGCAATTGTAACGTAAAGGGGACTACCGATCTGGTGGTCTCTGCCAATTATTTTCATATGTTGTGGATCCCTACCCTTTCGTTGGGAAAGTCGGGAACGATGGAATGTCAGAGCTGTCAGATCGAAACTGAGCAGGATGATTTTCCGGAAGAGGTAAAGCAGGAGTATAAAAAAATAAAATCCGGGTATAAGGCTCCCTGGTATCATTCCCTGCTGTCGATCGTGCTGGCGGCACTGATCGGACTCTCTTTTCTATTCAGTGTTACCGGAATAAAAGAAACAGATCCCAGAGAAGCGATGTATAACAGTGACCTGGAGGTCAAAGCCAAGCAGCGAATGCAGCCGGGAGATGCCCTGGCAGAGGTATTTCTTGCTTTTGTGACAAAGAGTATCCCGGCGAAAGCGGATCCGGCTTCCGTTTCCTGCTATACGAAAGCCAACGGGGAAAAGGTATTGCTGCTGGTGACAGTTCCGTCTTATCGTATCCTGAGTGAAGACGAGCAGTCGGAGTTGCGTGGAGTGATCGATGAGTTTATTTCAAAAAATGAGCAGCTGAAAGAACAAGAAGTATACCTGGGTGTTTACGGGATGATGAATCTGTTGAAATATTTTAAAACGCCTGCGGAAGAAGGAGAAGAAGGTGGTTATCTCGGTGCGCTGGCCTTGTATGAGTTTTACGGAAACAAACCGGCGAAAAATAATCCCTGAACTTAGAACCGTATTCCTACACTCAGGAGAAACTGAAGATTGGTCTCCGGACGCAGGGCTCTTTCCCTGTGTACATTGGTCAGTCCCTGTACATAGCGAAAATCAACAAATGGTGTTACCGGCTGGTGAATGTCTATTTCAACCCCTATTGTATTCATGAGATTGACGGTAAAACGGGTCTCGTAAGGAGTGTAGTTAAAGAAGTAGCTCGCAGTGGAATCCATTTTATAGCGAAGACTGGAATTGATCAGGAAGGAAGGGGCGACGCCAAGCATATAATATCCTTTGACCTTTTCATTTCCGATTTTGATCTTTGCTTCAATAGGGAGTAGGAGGCAATTAAAATTGAAAATGGAATCCCTGATTTTGTATCCGTTCTGATCGATCTGGAATAATCGTGTGCCTGGATTGGAAAATAATAATTCGATCTGAAGAAAAAGAGGATCCAGTATTTTTACCTCTGTATAGATCCCTAGCTGTATATGTTGTTTGTAGGAAAATCTACTGTTGAAATTTCCGGGATTGGTAATGTTGGCATATCCGAAACCTCCCCGGATTCCGAATCCTGCACGATTGTCCTGTGCATAGAGAACCAGTACAAAAAGCGAAAACAAGAACGAAAGAAAGATTTTTTTCATGAGAATAGAAACAAGAGAATAAAGCTTTACGTTCCTTTGAAAGACATAAAACTGCTACTTTCAAAGAAGCGTTTCCTCCGTTGCAGAGATCTGGCAACCGGGAATGTTTCAGCCATTTAAGATAGAAATTTAAGATCATTTTTTCATATCTTTACCTCTTATAGTTCATTAAAAATAATCATCAATGCTTACACATCATGTCTTATTCTGGCTGAAAGCCGACACTACAGAAGAACAAAAAAAAGCTTTCCGGGCGGGACTAGAGTCTCTTAAGGGAGTAGAGACCATTCAATCCATGTATGTAGGAACCCCTGCACCTATAAGCCGTGCAGTAGTGGATACCACGTATACCTTCTCTTTGCTGCTCCTGTTTAATGATCTTGCCGGTCATGATGTATACCAGGTGCATCCGGTACACAAAGCCTTTCTGGACGAATTCAGGGCGCTTTTTGAAAAAGTAGTGATCTATGATGCAGAATAAACAACCAACCTTAAACAGTATGATATGGTAAAAATTCTCCGCAGAGTATTACTCATCGATCTGATCTGGTCGATGGTTCGTCCTAAGCAGGATCCTCATCTCCGTTTTGCCGGATTTCTGGATGTGTTTGCGTTTTTATGGCTGGCCTGGTCGGCGTTATTCATCCTGAAGGCATTTACTTCGGACGACCGTCCCCAGGAACAATGGACCTTGTTGTTGTTGGCGATCTTTGCGGGAATAGCGTTTTTCTTCTTCTACAGATATACCTGTAAGGTGCTCAGAAATACTAAAGAAGAGGAAATTGCAGAGTACCGGTACCTGCGCTATCTGAACCCGGTCGCACCGGTCGTTTACTTTATTACGGTATTGCTGCTGGTCTGGGTGGTCATCAATTTTATAATGTTGTTTCTGCTCGCCATGGGGTTTGTGATTTTCTTCCTCGGGATCCTGATAACGTTCGGGTTGATGCTGACGGACAAAACATACAAGCTAGATAATTTCATAGCCTTCCCCCGGGCATTTTTCCGTGCGGAAGAATATTTTATGACCGAAGTATTGAACCCGCAAATTATTATTGCTTTTCTGGTCCTGATCTATTTTGTTATTCCGGCAGGCGCATCTTTTATGATCCTGAAGCAACATTTCAGCAGGAGAAGCTGAATTGTCTGAAGAAGTATTATAAAATCAACAGCATGTCTTCAAGATACAGGATGCTTGAGGTGATCCCTTCCAAAGGAAGCTGGTTCTGTGGGAGGAACACAAATGTGTGGTAGCAATAATTTCTATATTCCTATATCCATCTTGTATCCGGTATCTTGTATCGTAAAAGTAAACCGGATATTCTGAAAATAAAAAAGCCCGGAACCAGTGATACACCGGCCCAGACCTTCTTGATTTATTAGTATTGTCGAAGTACGTTATCCGCCTACTTTCATTCCCATCACAAGGATATCGTCAAGTTGTTTTTCGGTTTTCCCTTTCCACTGCTCGATCGCATTGTCCAGAACGGTTTTCTGTTCTTCAAAAGGAAGTGCATGTATCTTTAAGAGCAATTCTTTGAAATTTTTGATC
>CAYTGJ010000007.1:3929-4306 GCA_964437245.1 uncultured Chitinophagaceae bacterium | reverse complement strand
GGTCGGAATATCCGTCGGAGAAAAGATAGAAGGAGGTAGGCTGATCAATGGAGATCGTATGTTTGGTATACGTTCTTTTAGCTTCTCCCTGCGAACCGCCGATCGGGTGAGAATCCCCTTTGATATGAAAGAGCTCTCCGTTTTGAATATAGACGATCGGATTTTTTGCTCCTGCAAATTCGATCGTTTTCTTGTCTTTGTCTATTACGACCAGCGACATATCCATTCCGTCTTTGTTGTCATTCTTGTACTGCTGTAAGGCAAAACGCACGTTTTTGTTGAGCTCTGCCAGGATTTTATCGGATTCCAGGATATTTCTGGCGGCGATGACATTGAGCAGATTGTATCCGATCATAGACATAAGAGCGCCGGGTACC
>CAYTGJ010000007.1:0-3919 GCA_964437245.1 uncultured Chitinophagaceae bacterium | reverse complement strand
TCCACTGCTGCTACCACGATCTTCCGGGCCTCTTCTGCATCCGGAAGCCTGTCTGTTCCGGAATCTGATTCCTGATCGTACTCGTTCAGGTTGGAAGCCGTTTTTACATTATAAAACCAGTAAAAATCACCGCTTACCACGTCTTTCGGTTTGAAGAGTACGAAAGAGTCGGAAATAAGATGTTTCAGGCTCCGCTCTCCCGGCAGCATAGCGTTCTGGATGCGTTGTGCATAATTGATACTGTTTGTAATATTGGTATGTTGAGACTGGATAACACCCAGCTGTTGCTGGATCATGGCATTGGCAGTCTTTTTCTGTTTGAAGTTGCGATACAGTACGAACGCAAGGATCAGGACCATTACTACTATCACTGCAAGGCCGAGCAGGATCGCTCTTTCTGTTTTTTGTTCTGCTGCTTTTTTTCTGAGCGCAAGCTGATTTATTTTCAGACGGGCTTCCTGCTCTCTTACTTTCAGGTCTTTCAGCTCTTTTTCTTTCTGCAGCAGCTCGATCTGGGCCTGGGTCTGTTTGTTCAGAATTTCAAGTAAGGCAAGAGAATCCTCAGTTTGCAGCAGTTTGCTGGTCTGTACTTCCAGCAGATTTTCAACTTCCTGTTTGCCCAGCTCGCTCATCAGTTTCTGCTCTTTCAGTTTATTTATCTGGAGCTGATTGAGCTGGTTTTTCTTAGCCAGGTCTTTGTTCTCCCGTTTTGTTTTGAAAGATGCATAATACCCATAATATTCTGTGGCTTTTTTCTCATTCCGGTCGAGCTGGTAGGTTTCGTACAGATACTTATAGGTAAGTTCTGTAAGCTTTTCATTTTTGGTCAGAATGGCCTTTTTTAAGGCAATATCAAGTTCTTTGATCGCCTTGGGGTACTTGAGGGATTTGCTATAGACTTCCCCCAGTTTGTGAGAGGCATTGATAGAGCCTACGCTGTTTCCTGTTTTTTCAAAAACAGCGCGGCTCTTTTCAAAATTTTTTATTGCATCAGTATAGTTATTTTTATTTAAAGCAGCTACACCCAAAGCATAGTATTCTTCTCCTGTACCTTGATCTTTCCCTCCTTTTGCTTGTGTAACCGTATTTGAAAAAAAATAAATAACCGATATAAACCAAAACAACTTCTTCATACGTCTTCCGTTAGTAGGGGTTTTTACGGATAAAAGACTATAAAGTTGTTTTTTGCTTACCTATTTCTTACATCTCACCTTCCTTTTTTATGGTTCTTTTTTTATAGTTTTCATAATCAGGCAAAACCCTGTTGTATTTACTGTTTAAAAGGGGAGAAGAAATGATGAAATCGGCTGTGGACTGGTCGCAGGCGATGGCGATATTCCATACGGCACCTATGCGAAGGAGCGCTTTGATGTCCGGGTCGTGCGGCAATGCTTCCATGGGATCCCAGAAAAAGATCAGAATGTCGATTTTCCCCTCTGCGATCAGGGCTCCTATCTGCTGGTCTCCGCCCAGAGGGCCGCTTTGAAATTTATGAATAGGCTGTTGTAATTCCTTTTCTAGCAGCGTACCGGTAGTACCGGTGGCAAATAGCTCATGTCTGGCAAGGGTTTCTCTGTGAAGGCTTGCCCATTCTACCATCTCAAATTTCTTGTTGTCGTGTGCGATCAGGGCAATTCTCTTTTTGGGTTCCATTTTATTGTTTTTGATTTATATAAAGGTTTGTATTAGAATATTTTGGAGGGAGATGACCCCGGATTAAAATTCATCTCCGTGGGTTTGTGAAACGATCCATTGAGTTAGAGAAGGAAACGTTTTTAACGTACGGACTACGGCTTCTGTCATCAGTTCCTGGCCGAATACCTGTTGAATCTGTCTGCCCACCCATAGGCGTTTAGAGAAGGAAGTATTCCAGTTTTGTGCATATTCGGCCTCCAGTGCTCTTCTGGAAAAGGAGGCAGGCTTATAATGCCTGATAATTGAATCGGAGAGAAGCTTGGCCGAGTGGATGGCCATCGACATACCGTTCCCGCACAAAGGAGCGATCATCCCGGCAGTATCACCGGAAAATAAAACATGGTTTTCGACGGTGTTTTTTTTCGCAAAGGAAATTTCGTTGATCACTTCCGGCTTGGGGTATACGAATTCTGAATTCAGAAACAATTCTTTTAAATAAGGATTTTTATGTAAAATATTTTTTTCCATTTCAGGAATCGAACCGTATTTTTTCAGGTTTTCCCGCGTGGTAAGATAACAAAAACAATAGAGATCTTTTTCGATTGCGGAAATACCACAATAACCATTCTTGAAATTATGTAAAGCGATCCGGTCCCGGTCAAAATCGGTTTTGATATGATACTTTACACCAATGTACGGAGACCGTTGAAAAAAGAACTTCCGGTTCAGTTGCCGGTCTATAGCAGAGCGTTTCCCATACGCTCCTAATACGATCCGGGCGTTTTCCTTCGTTCCATCGGAAAGCGTTACCGTGAAGAAATCTTCCTGGAAATGTACCTCCTGCACTTGTGTATTCAACAGGATCTGACATCCTTTCGCAAGAGCCAGTTGGTAGAGATGAAAATCAAGAGCGTAGCGGCTGATCCCAAAGGCCCCCATTTTCAGCGAAGCATTCAGGGTGGTCCCGTAGGGAGAAGAAACCGAAAGCCGGTGGATCCTTGAGGGGTTAAGGGTCTCGATGGCTGCACCGATCGAAGTCAGAAAAGGCTTTACTTCATTGGAAATATACTCTCCGCACACTTTGTGAAAAGGGTATTCGTTTTTTTCGATCAGCAGTACGTTTAGTCCTGCGGAAGAAAGTTGTATCGCATTGACAAGTCCTGCCAGTCCTCCTCCGATGATAATGATATCACGCATATTGAAATTGTATCAGGCACTTTGTTTTGTCCGGAAACATCATCATTTTTTATGACCACAGAAGAAGCAGGACGGGCGTATAGGCGCTTCCTTTTTTCTTTCTGATTAATTGGCTATTTTTAATAATTGCGGTTATTGTTTTGAAGAATAATCGCATAAAGCCAATTTAATCAAATATTATGACACTTGCATTTAAGGAATGGTCGTTTATTGTAGACGCACTGGGAAAAGGGAGACAGAGTATTGTATTGCGTAAAGGAGGGATTGCCGAAGAAGGAGGAGATTTTGACCTGAAAGGAAAAAAGTTTATCCTGTATCCTACCTTGTTTCATCAGGCGGAACAAATGCTGAAACCCCAGTGGCTTCCGTATCTGGACGGAAACAGGTTCTATCCTTCTCATGATAAAGTGAAAATACAATATTATGCAGAAGTAGCCGATTCGAGTATCGTGACCGACTGGGACAAAATAGTGAAACTGAATTCCTGGCATGCCTGGAAAGAGGAGGTGATCCGGGAACGCTTCGAACGGTGGGGAAAGAGTGTGAACCTCCTGGTGTTGCAGACCTTCGAATTGCCGCAGATCTATGAACTGGACGTATTGCCTCAGTATGGCGGATGTAAGTCGTGGACCGATTTGGAACCGGAGATCGACATGATCGGGAAAATGGTCGTCAATAAAAATATAATATAAACAGCAAATGATCTTGAAGTTATATCAGGTAGATGCTTTTACAGGAAAAGTATTTGGAGGAAATCCTGCTGCCGTATGTCCTTTACAGGAATGGTTGTCCGATGAGTTGATGCAAAAAATAGCTGCAGAAAATAATTTATCCGAAACGGCTTTTTTTGTACCTGAAAAAGACGGATTCCATATCCGTTGGTTTACACCGGTAGCAGAAGTAGAGCTCTGCGGACATGCTACGCTGGCAGCGGCTCATGTTCTTTTTAATCATGAAAAATATACCGGCGAGGAGATCATTTTTTCCTGTCAGGTGGGAATCCTGAAGGTGACCCGGCAGGGGAAATTCCTGACCCTTGATTTTCCTGCGGCGGTACTGAAGCAGGAGAACCTTCCTGCCCGTTGGG
>CAYTGJ010000006.1:63821-67455 GCA_964437245.1 uncultured Chitinophagaceae bacterium | reverse complement strand
GCGCCCAGAAGAACAACGCTTTTTTGATCCCTTTCTGGGCGCTGAACCTGGGACTGAAATACGAGCTGCAGGGAGGAAACGGATTTTTCTATGACCTCCAGCTAAAGCTGGCCAATAAAATCATTTTCAGCAAATGGCGGGCAGCCCTTGGAGGGAATATCAAGGCAATCGTATCGGGAAGTGCTCCGCTACAACCGAGGCTTGCCAGGGTATTCTGGTCCGCCCGGATTCCTGTCATGGAAGGTTACGGACTGACCGAAACCTCTCCGGTAATTTCTGTAAACCGCTGTCAGCCTGCCGACAACAGAATTGGCACCGTCGGCCCTCTGATCGAAGGCGTCGAAGTAAAAATAGCTCCTGACGGAGAAATCCTGACCCGGGGGCCGCATATCATGAAAGGATATTACAAACGTCCGGATCTCACCGAACAAACCATTGACTCCGACGGCTGGTTCCATACAGGCGACATCGGTGAGTTTACAGAAAATAAATTCCTGAAGATCACTGACCGTAAGAAAGAAATGTTCAAGACCTCCGGAGGAAAATACATTGCTCCTCAGTTGATCGAAAATAAATTCAAAGAATCACGTTTCATCGAACAGATCATGGTAGTAGGCGACGGGCAGAAATTCCCCGGTGCCCTGATCGTTCCTGCTTTTGATGTATGGCGTAAATGGTGCGAACTGAAAGACATTCATTATACGACCGATCAGGAGATGATCAAACATCCATCTATCCAGGACCGGATGCAAAAGGAAATCGACGAGATGAACGAACATTTTGCCCAATATGAGAGGATCAAGAAATTCGTATTGATGCCCCGTCAATGGACCATCAACGACGGAGAGCTTACCCCTACATTGAAGGTAAAACGCAAAGTGATCAATACCAAAAGCAAGGACCTTATCGAAAGTATGTATCATGCTTAATAAAAAGCTATCTGTCACCCTGATAAAAAGGCCGTTTACAACGGCCTTTTTTTATGAGAACTTTCAAAAAAACTCTACCTTTATGAGAAAGATCATAAGCCATTATTCGTATCCCTATGAAAATCAAACTGACCATTTTAATAGTACTCGCCTCTGTGCTGACTGCGTTTGCTCAAAAAAAATATGAAGGAGAGCAATTAAAAGCCATCGAATTCCTGGAATCCAAAAGGAAAGAGTTCAAAGCGGCTAAAAATGACTCCGCCTATATCGCTGCCAACAGTGATCAGAAATATTTCATCACCACCATCACCCGCGGGGATCAGGCAGAAGATATCGAAGAGCAGATATTCCAGGCAAAACCCGGTGATGTGGTAGGACCGTTTGACGGAGACAAAACCTTCTATTTGTTAAAAGTACTCAGCGTAGACAGCCTGAGAAGAACGAAAGCAAGACTCCTCAGTTTTTATCCGAAAGGAGAATACACTTCCGACACGGCAAAATTTTCCAAACTGGTAGAAAAATATGTAGAGACCATCAGCAAAGGAAAAGAATACAGTAAAATGATCGTCAAGGAAGAAGCCTCTATCGGGGTAAGAAACAAAGGAATGTTCTCCTTTTGGGAAGGACAAACCAAAAAAGAAAACTATGATCTGGTATTCGACCGGAAAGCAAACAATCCCTATGTAAAAAGGGTCGGGCAGGAAATCCAGGTGTTGTATATCATCGAAGAAAAAAGAAAAGCTCCTTACCGGGCAAAAGCGATCTCGTTGGTAAAGAAAATAAACTAATTTATCTGCCGCTCATTCATGGGAAAGCATATAAAGTTATCGGCTGTCATCATTACCTTCAACGAGGAACATAACATAAAAAGGTGCCTGGAATCGCTGAAAGAGGTGGCCGATGAGATTATAGTAGTCGATTCCAATTCTACTGACAAGACAGAAGAAATCTGCCGTTCCTATGGTGTGCAGTTTATAACCCAATCCTGGCTGGGCTATTCCCGGCAGAAAAACTTTGCCAACAACCTGGCACAGTACGAGTATCTTTTTTCCATTGATGCCGACGAAGCGCTTTCTCCTGAGCTTACCCGTTCCCTCCTGGCCTTCAAAGCAGATCCCCGCTATCCGCTTTACGAGGTCAAACGGCTCACTAATTATTGCGGAAGCTGGATCAGGCACTGCGGATGGTATCCTGACAAAAAAATAAGGATCTGGAAAAAAGGGATTGCCGAATGGCAGGGCGAGATCCACGAAACCCTGGCTACCGATCAAAACCTTCCGGTCTCTCTGCTGGAAGGAGACCTGCTTCATTACAGCTATTACTCCCTTAAGGGCCATCTGGATCAGATCAACCTGTTTACAGAGATCATGGCTTCGGAAGCCGTAAGCAAAGGGAAACGAGCCTCGCTCTTGCAACTGCTGTTCAGCCCTTTCATAAAATTCATCAAAAGCTACTTTATCCAACTGGGGTTCCTGGACGGGTATGCGGGCTTTGTAGTATCCGCAGTTTCTGCACAAGCTACTTTTTATAAATATTTAAAAATGCGTGAGATGATCAAGAAACATGACTCCTAAACATATCATCATCAGTCGTACCGACAATCTGGGCGATGTCATGCTCACGCTTCCCGTAGCCGGGGTCATTAAGAAGTTTTTCCCTGACTGTAAAGTATCGTTCATCGGGAAAGCTTATACCAAAGCGCTCATCCAAGCCTGTATACACGTGGATGCATTTATAGACCGGGAACAAGTGGTGGCTCAGGATTTTCTAAAAAAAACAACTGCCGATACCATCCTTCACATCTTTCCGGACAAGGAAGTGGCAAAAGCTGCCTTCCAGGCCGGAATACCTCTCCGGGCCGGCACAAGCCACCGTTGGTTTCACTGGCTGTACTGCAACAAGCGGGTACACTTCAGCCGCAAAAAATCCCGGCTGCACGAAGCACAACTCAATCTGAAGCTGCTTCAGCCGCTCGGCATCACACAGCATTTTTCGCTGGAAGAGCTGGAAACATTCACCGGATTTCAGCACGTCCCTTCTGTTCCGGATGCTTTGCAACCCCTTTTGCGACCGGACCGGTTTAATCTGATCCTCCATCCAAAATCCAAAGGCAGCGCCAGAGAATGTCCCATGGAAAATTATTTTAATCTGGCTCAATTGCTGCCGGAGGATCACTATTCAATTTTTATTACCGGTACTCCACAGGAAGGGGAACTTATCAAAAAACAAAAAGCGGAGATCTTCTCTCTTCCTCATGTCACTGACCTTACAGGAAAATGTACCCTGGCGGAGCTCACAGGATTTATTGCCGGTGCAGACGGGCTGCTGGCCTGTAGTACCGGGCCTCTGCACATCGCCGCTTCTTTGGGCAAATTCGCAATCGGGATCTACCCTCCTATGCGGCCTATTCATCCGGGCAGGTGGGCACCTTTAGGAAAAAAAACCACGGTACTGGTCGAACAAAAAAACTGTGACGACTGCCGGAAAACTTCTGACTGCCACTGTATCCGCAGCATTACTCCTGCGATGGCGCATGCGGTCATCCACCAATGGGAGAAATAAATCTGAACTTACTATGACAGAGCTGGAACAATATATTAAAGCGGCTTTCGCCATTACCCAGGAAGACCTGCAGCACCTCAGCAGTAAGTTCAAACTCCGGACCCTTTCAAAAGGTGATTATTTTCTTAAAAATGGCCGGCTTT
>CAYTGJ010000006.1:20341-63811 GCA_964437245.1 uncultured Chitinophagaceae bacterium | reverse complement strand
CCGGCTTTCTGATCAGCTGGGATTCATCAAAACCGGGATCATGAGGATATATGCTGCTGCCGGAGATAAAGAAGTAACGCAATGGATCTCCACCCAGGGATCATTCATCACTGATCTTTCAAGTTTTGTTTTTCAAACACCGGCCCGCAGAAATATCCAGGCACTGACCGACTGCGAACTCTACAGCATTGACAGAGACACCTATCATCGTCTCGGCGAGGTCATCCCTCAATGGAGCGAGATCGACAAACTCTTTATCGCAAAATGTTTCCTTGTCATGGAAGACCGGATATTCCACCATCTTCATATGAGTGCGGAAGAACGGTATAATCTGCTGTTTGAACAACAGCCTGCACTTTTCAACCAGGTCCCGCTCCAATATCTTGCTTCCATGCTGGGAATGTCTCCGGAAACCCTCAGCAGGATACGGAAAAAACATCTTTCCTGATTTCTTGATTTTTGTCAAGAGCAATCGCTCCTTTCTCTCCGATCTTTGTGTCTGTACTATATTGACAACAAAAAACTCAGTACAGATATATTTATGACACGCTCTGACACTTCCGAAAGAAACGCTTCCGGTGTTCAACTCCTCCGGACCGAAATTCTTGTAAACGCTTCTTCTCAGAAAGTCTGGGAGGTTCTGACCGATTTCAAAAAATACCCCGACTGGAATCCTTTCATACGTTCGCTGAAAGGAGAGGTAAAGAAAGGAAACAAACTCCAAATATCCCTTCAGCCTCCCGATGGAATGGCAATGAAGTTCCGGCCAAGGGTTCTGGCTTTCGAAACAGCTAAAGAATTCCGTTGGCTAGGGCATTTATTTTTCCCGGGACTTTTTGACGGAGAACATTTTTTCCTTCTTACGGACCATCACAACGGCACCACCACCGTAGTCCAGGGAGAGCGGTTTTCAGGAATTCTTGTTCCTTTGTTCAAAAAAATGATCGACAAAAATACACGGGCTGGATTCGAGGAGATGAACCGTGCATTAAAAGAGCAGGCTGAGCGGGTTTAACGCCTCCTTTTTCCAGGATATAAAAGTAGTCCGCAGGACATTACTGTACCTGCGGACAAATCCTAAACGCACTACATAATCCGTTATAGTTTTAGTTCAGGATAATGGTTTCATAATACCTTCCGAATCCGGAAACCTCTTCGATCTCGTTGCGGAAATTCTTTCTTTTCACTTTTGTAACTTCTACAATAATACGGTCACCGGCTTTCATTTCAGGAGCCATTGCTCCCAGCGAAATATTATTTCCGCTTGTCAGCTTAATATCCGTTACTTTTTTCTTTCCTCTGGCCAGTGTAATAGTAGCTTCCGATACAAAATAAACCGCATCTTCCGGCAATGCCTCTGCGAAGTTCTTTTCCGGAATAGCTCTGATCAGCATGGTTCTGGCAGAGCCGGCTGTAATTCCTTCCAGGGGAGATACTTTCTGGTTATTGACTTTCACTTCTATGGAAGGCATAGGAATTAATTTCACTCCGAAGTTTTCTTCTCCCAGAAAACTTCCATTGTTATTGACCTTCACTTTTACTTTTGCTCCTGTTGGCACCAAGGTGACCGATCCAGGACGCTCTCCATTGATCAGCGATGCTCCTTCCACATTAAACACAGGATGGTAGGAAGCCCCCAGTGCCGGTACAGAAATATTCAGCTTGTTACCACAGTTTTTATACAACGATTGTACCGAAGCCGACTGCACCTGTATCACCGGTTTTACTACCGTATATTCGTGTGTTACATGATAGGTTGAATCCTCTCCGTTTGGTTTTTTGATCTTGATCTTACCCGTCCATGTTTTCTTTACTGTCCCGTCAGGCCGGTAGTTCCCGCCGCTGGCTACAAAAGAAAGTTTTCCGATCCCGTTCTCATCCACCGGGATAGCACCATTGTTAAACTCCATATGCGGTTTCATCGCCGAAGAGGTCGCCACCATAAACATTTCTGCTTCGTATTTGGTCCCCGCTACGACAAATTCTGACTGTGGTTTTACCAGCGGCATCATCTTATCTACCGGAAAATCATCATCGCTGATCCCTTTCTGAATCTCTGCAAGCAATGCGGCTTCCATATTCAGAATCTTCGACTCTGTTTCACTGAGCACAGCCAGTGCTGCGACCATCGGTGTTTGTCCGAAATTGAGATGTGCATAATCTTTATTTCTCTGATCGGAATTTTTCTTCAACGAAGGTTCTTCACTGGCATGTCTCGCCAATCCTTCAAATTTTTCCGGAGCATATTGATTAATGAAAGCGACGTATTCATCCAGTTTCTTTTTCAGCGCATAAGCCTTCCCGGATTTTTCATTGGCTCCGATCATGATCACTTCTACCTCTGTTTCCTCATTGGCTCCTTTATAACCGCCTTCCTCATTATATCCTCCGGTTTTCTCGACGAGCTCTTTTTTGATCGTCTCAATCTCTGACAACATTTGTTGTGTTTTCACACGGATTTCCAGCGCACGGTTTCCCAGCTCTACTTCTCTGGGCTTTTTCCCCCGCTGTTCCACCAGCTTTGCAATACCAGCCTGTTTCTGACTGTTTCCGGCCTCACTGCTGGCCACCGTCTTTTCCAGGCTTGTATTTAATGCCTGAAATTTATAGATCAATGCTGAACTCACCTGTAAAGCGAGCAAAGCGGTAAGCACCAGATACATCATTCCGATCATCTTCTGCCTTGGAGATTCTTTTGTTCCTGCCATAACGTTTATAGTTTAAATTTTAAAACCATAATGCAGGCCTTTTTCAAAAGATACAGCTTCATCAAAAAAAATCAGAGAATAAGCAAAAGACCTTTTTCGATATCTCCTACTTACTCCCTGAAAAACCAGTAATTTTAATTTTCGACCTCTGCTTTCGAAACCTTCGACCTGAATTTATCCAGGTAACGGATCAGGAAAAACACTCCTAATCCCAGCAAATACAAAGGCCAGAGGCGAATAAAAAACACCAGTACACTCAGCATATATTCCCAGCCTTCCTGTATGGCCATCCCCGAAGAAGCAAAAAATCCAGGGTCAAAACGATCAGCATTCAAATTAGCGATCACATTCGTATAGACTTCTTTGTCCTGGTAGATCGATACATTGACAGTACTATACTGTACCTTATCCATCAAGGACATGTTCTGGATCTGTTTATCAATCACATTATTCTGCATGTCAATACCAGAGTATTCTACATTCGTGTATTCCTCGAGACCGGCTTTCTTTTTTTGCATAGCTCCTTCCAGCCGGCTTTGTGTACGGGCCATGTTTTTTGCTTTCAGTTCGTTCGAAAGATATTCCAACGATACATTTTCACTGGTGACCGATTTATAATGCAGCAGCAGAGAAAGCTCTTCCAGGGCAGTCAGCAAGCTATCCAGATTTTTAGACGGAACCCGGATCTGCATATTGTTCGTTTGCCGGTGAGTAATGACCTCCCGCAACGAATCTGCTGATATTTTTCTGGTCACCGAATTCTGAATTTCCGTTCTCAGATGGCTGTTCCATATTTCACCTCCGTAATAAGCGGTCATCGCCGTAATCTTCTGAGAAGTTTTCTGAAGCTCTTTGACTTTGAAATTCATCTCTGCTTTACGGATCATCATCCGCTGTGCAGGAAGCTCTGACTTCTCCGGATCATAAGGATACGATACTGTATCGGCGGCATACGCATGCTCCGAATATTCATGATGAGCTTTCTCACAGGCTGTCAAAAGGCAAAGTAAGGCCATGCCGGAGAATACCCGGCCTATATGCAGAAGATTCATAGGATAAGGATTTAAAGGTTCAAATTTCCCTTTAATAAAAAAGGGTATGGAAAGTAACCCTTCAAAAAAAATATTTTTTTAGTATACTAAACCAAGTTGTTTTCCGTTTTTATCCCCTTGCTCAAAATCCAACAACCATTTTTTACGCCAGAGTTCTCCGGCATAACCTACCAGATTTCCATCGCTTCCGATCACACGATGGCAAGGGATCACTACCAGAAATTGGTTTTGTCCGTTGGCAGCTCCCACCGCTCTTACACTTCCTGATTTACCTGTTTTAAGCGCCAGCTCTTTGTAGGAAATGGTTCGTCCAAATGGGATCGTAGTCAGTGCAGTCCATATCTTTTGCTGAAATTCTGTTCCCTCCAGGTGAAAAGGGAGATCAAACGTTTTTCTCTTTTTATCAAAAAACTCCTCCAGCTGAGTGATGCATTGACGGGTCAGTTCATTGGGGTTTTCAATGGAGATCTTCTCTGCAAACAATACAGACAGAATATGCGTATCATTCGCTTTTATTTCAATGGTCCCTAAAGGGCTGAGAAAACAGGATGTAAATAATTTTGCTGTCATTTATTAATAGAGAACAGAAAGGGTATCATGGATCAGGAATTCTTCAATTCCTCCCGGAGGAACCTGGCAGTATAACTCATCTTATTTTTAGCGACTTCTTCAGGAGTTCCTTCGCAAACGATCGTTCCGCCTTTATCTCCACCTTCCGGACCGACATCAATGATATGGTCCGCTACTTTGATCAGGTCAAGATTATGTTCTATGATCAGCACGGAATTTCCTTTATCAGTAAGTTTATTCAGCACATCCAGCAGATGCTGAATATCCTTGAAATGCAATCCGGTAGTAGGCTCGTCCAGAATATACAACGTACGGCCGGTATCTTTTTTCGAAAGCTCTGTGGCGAGCTTTACCCGCTGGGCTTCTCCTCCGGACAAGGTAGTAGCATGTTGCCCCAGTGTAATGTAACCCAGTCCGACATCGTTCATCGTTTGGATCTTCCGGACAATATAGGGTTGGTTTTCAAAAAACTCAACGGCTTGCTCTACGGTCATGTCCAGCACATCAGCGATGGACTTCCCTTTGAAGCGGACTTCCAGGGTCTCACGGTTGTATCGTTTCCCTTTACAGCTTTCACACGGAACGTGTACATCCGGCAGAAAATCCATTTCGATCACCTTCATTCCGGCACCTTCGCAAACTTCGCAACGTCCTCCTTTTACATTGAAGGAAAATCTTCCGGGTTTATATCCGCGTATTTTGGCTTCGGGCAATTGGGTATACAAATTCCGGATCTCTGAAAACACTTCTGTATAGGTAGCAGGATTGGAGCGAGGAGTACGCCCGATCGGCGACTGATCCACCTCGATCACTTTATCAATATGTTCAAGTCCCTTGATGTCCTTGAATGGGAGCGCTTCTCTTCTGGACCGGTAAAAATGCTTATTCAGAATAGGGAAAAGAGTATCATGGATCAGGGAAGATTTACCGCTTCCGGAAACACCGGTCACACAAATCATTTTCCCTAAAGGAAGTTCGAGCGTTACATTTTTAAGATTGTGACCGGTAGCGCCTTTTAAGACGATCTTCTTTCCGTTCCCTTCTCTCCTTGTGGCCGGCACTTCAATATTTTTCTTTCCCCAAAGATACTGAGCGGTCAGGCTTTCGTGTTTTTTAAACTCTTCCGGCGTTCCGGAAGCCACCACTGTCCCTCCGTGTCTTCCTGCCCCTGGGCCTATGTCGATAAGATAGTCACAGTGAAGCATCATATCTTTGTCATGCTCCACCACAATAACTGTATTCCCGATATCCCGAAGATCCTGGAGGGCTTTGATCAGTTTCACATTGTCCCGCTGGTGTAGTCCTATACTCGGTTCGTCAAGGATATATAAAACCCCGACCAGTTGCGTACCTATTTGTGTCGCCAGCCTGATCCTTTGGGTTTCTCCTCCTGACAAGGTCCGTAAGGGACGATCAAGCGTCAGATAATCGAGGCCTACATCCAGCAAGAAACCGATCCTTTTGCGGATCTCTTTCAGCACCTCCGCTGCGATCACATTCTGCCTGCTGTCCAAACGGTTTTCCAGGCCGGAAAACCATTGTTTCAGCTGGTTGATGTCCATCAACGCGAGTTCTGATATATTTTTCTGATCGATCTTAAAATGAAGCGATTCTTTTTTCAGCCTTGCGCCATTGCATTCCGGACATACCGTTACGGTCTTGTATTCACTCAGCCAGTCCATGGCATACTCCGAACCATTCTCATCAAAATGCTGGAGGTAATTGATGATACCGTCAAACTCAAAAGTATACTTGGCACCTGTTTTTTCAGAAGAAGCCTCTGTCCCGTACAGGATCAGATATAAAGCGTCTTTGGGAATATCTTTGATCGGGACAGTCAGCTTCACTTTAAATTTTTTAAGTGCTGCTTCCAGCTGTCGAAACATCCATATATCCCTGTATTCCCCCAGAGGTGCGATTCCTCCTCCGGCGATCGACAAGGTCTTGTCCGGGATGATGGAATCTTCCGTCAATTCTTCAATCGAACCAAGGCCGTTACAACTCGGGCAGGCTCCATAAGGAGAGTTGAAGGAAAACATATTGGGAGCCGGTTCATCGTAGGCAATTCCCGATTTAGGATCCATCAGAAACTTGGAGAAAAACTGTGCTTTGCCATCTCCCTTGTCGGTATGAGGGACTACCATCATCACTCCTTTTCCGTATTTCAGAGAGGCCTGTACCGACTGAGCGATCCTGAAACGGTCTTCTTCGCTGACCTGCATACGATCAATCACTATTTCGATGTCGTGGATCTTATAACGGTCTACCTGCATCTTGGGAACCAGCTCTGTGATCTCTCCATCGATGCGTACTTTATTAAAACCCATTTTCAGGATCTCCGTAAACAATTCCCGGTAGTGGCCTTTACGCCCTTTCACTACGGGAGCGAGCAGACTTATCTTTTTATTATTAAAAGAAGAAAGGATATGTGTGATGATCTGATCTTCCGACTGACGGATCATCTTTTCACCTGTCACATAGGAAAAAGCTTCACCGGCGCGGGCATAGAGCAGCCGTAAAAAATCGTAGATCTCTGTAACGGTCCCCACCGTAGAACGAGGATTCCGGGAAGTAGTCTTCTGTTCGATGGAGATCACAGGACTAAGTCCGTTGATCTTATCGACATCCGGCCTTTCCATATTCCCGATAAACGATCGTGCATACGCAGAAAAACTTTCCATGTACCTTCTCTGACCTTCTGCATAAATGGTATCAAAAGCCAGGGATGATTTTCCACTGCCGCTTATCCCCGTAATCACTACCAGTTTATTACGCGGGATGACCGTATCAATATTTTTAAGATTATGCTCACGGGCTCCAAATATCTCAATATTTTCAAACCCTGTAAGATCAAAAGCTTGTGTCTTTAATGTTTCTTTTTTGTTCAAAGTGCCGCTCCTCAGAAATTTGCTGTAATCAAAGGGTAAAGTTAATCATTTAAACAGTATATAGGAAGAAGAGTTCCTGGTCCGTCCCTATGATCGTCATTTTTCCCCTAATAATCTTTCCCGGCAGAACTTTGGCCGAAAAAAGGCTGAACAAACGATTAATTTTGAGTCAATTAATTGTCCTTTTTACCCAATTATAGTAACTTTAGGAGATATATCTCTTAATGTAATCAAACGGAACTTTCTCTTTTTATATAAAGATGTTCTATTTAATGTTACGGTGTATGCAACCGTTTTTCTTAACCAAAATGACTATGAAAAAAAGTTTATTATTAATACCTCTCAGCATGCTTCTTGCTTTTTCAGGTTTGTCTCAACATGAGCCTTGCAAAACAACTCAACGGCACGAGGCATTGATGCAATCGGACGCTTCTTATCGTCAGGCCTTTGAGTCCGCTCTTAATGAAAAGCCGGCGTCCTCTCCTCATGCTAAAATAGAGGCGGTACTTTATAAGATCCCGGTAGTGGTCCATGTATTACACGTGGGGACTGCCGTAGGAACCGATGCTAATATTTCAGACGAACAGATCTACAGCGCAATCGAATCCATGAACAATGCGTACCGGAAAAAAGCCGGGACTACTGAATATGGAAACGGAGCCGATGCAGAAATAGAATTTTGTCTGGCACAGAGAGATCCTAACGGCATAGCCCACAGCGGTATCAACAGAGTCAATGCTTCTTCTTATTATTCTTATGGTTTGGTAGGTATTACAGATGCCAATGAGTCCCAGATAAAGGCCCTCAGTAAATGGCCGAACACACAATATTATAATATCTGGATCGTCACCGAAATTGACGACAACGGAGGGCTGAGCGGTGTTCAGGGCTATGCTTATTATCCCGAGGCCTCTTCTACCTTCGACGGCTCTGTGATCCTTTACAATGCTTTTGGCTATGACCCTGATGGCAGCAGGGGCTTCAACCTGAAAAGCTACACCAATTTCAACCGTACGGCGATTCACGAGATCGGGCATGCCCTGAATCTTCGTCACACGTTTCAGGGGGATGGTGACGGAAGCAGCTGCCCTGGCAATCTGGACTGCAATTCCAATGGAGATCAGGTATGCGACACCCCTCCTCATAAACGTAGCAACAGTAATTGTCTCTCCGGAAACAATGAATGTACTGATACGCCACGGGAACTGTTTATTCATAACTACATGGATTATTCCAGTGAACGATGCCAGGATGAATTTACCAACGGCCAGATCACCCGAATGCGGGCAGTACTTAGCAGCGGTGCACGAGCCTCGCTGGTTTCTGCCACCAACCTTGCCAATTGCGGCTGCTCGGGCAATACAGCGCCTATCTCCCGTTTTACAACGGACAATACTGCTCCCTGCCAGAATTCCCCTGTTCAATTTATTGACCAGTCGCTTAATTTCCCCGCTTCCTGGTCCTGGTCTTTTGTGGGAGGAACTCCGGCAACCTCCACACTGCAAAATCCCTCTGTCAGCTTCAATGGTACCGGTCCTTATGCCATAAGTCTTACCACCACTTCTTCAGAAGGAGTTTCCAGAACAATGACCAAGACCGGGCTGATCTCTCCCACAACTTCCGCAGCACCTCCTTTCCTGGAAGATTTTGAAGGTACATTTCCTCCTGCCGGATGGAAAATTGAAAGCACCGACAATCTACAGACACAAAAAACATGGGCAGCAATTTCTTCCTCCGGAAACGGAAGCTCCACCAAGTCCGCCTATGTAGACTGCTATAACTATACCTCAAGAGGCCAAATAGACGATCTTCTCACTCCTCCTATCGGGATTCAATGGATTACCAATCCCAGTCTTTCGTTTGAAGTATCCCACACCCTCTACAGTACCGCCCGGGATACTCTTGAAGTAGCGATCTCCCCGGATTGCGGCACTACCTGGACCACTATTTATTCTAAAAGCGGTACCGCCCTGCAAACATCCGCCACTAAAGGAGCAAATATGCAGCCAAGCAGCAGCAGCCATTGGCGTGCAGAAACAGGGATTTCGTTAAATTCCTACCTTTCTTCCAACGCCATTCTGCGCTTCCGGGTAATCAATGACTATGGAGGGAATATATATATCGACAATGTCTCGATCACCGGTACGGGATATGAACCTCCTACCGCGGATTTCTTTGCCTCTCAGACGGAAGTCTCCATAGACAGTGACATTCTATTTAGCAGTGCTTCCCAGGGTGTCATTTCTTCCTATCAATGGGATTTCGGGCAGGATGCCATTTCTTCTACAGGCACTACAGGTGCCGGCCCGCACTCCGTATCTTATAGTAGTACCGGCTTAAAAACAGTAACCTTAACCGTCACTAATCCGGAAGACGATACCGATACCAAAACAAAAGTCAGCTATATCGCTGTATTACCTGCTACCTCGGTCATCCCTGCACATTCCACTTTCCGGCCACAGGTCTACCCTAATCCGGCCACCGGAGAAATCCGTTTCCGTGATCTTCCTTCGGGAGCAAAGGTCTCTTTAGTGAACCAGTTGGGAGAAACCGTGCATACCGCTACCGGCAGTGAAGACAGCCCTTTTTCCATCGCAGGACTTGCCAAAGGGCTCTATATGGTACTCATACAATCCGGAGAAATGGTACATACCGAAAAGCTGGTGATACAACCTTAAAAATTCATACGTACTTAAAAAAACACAGCGATTAACCTCTGGCTAATCGCTGTGTTTTTTTTTAAGATACAAGATCGCTGATTTAAGACAACATAAACCTTACGGAAATTTAGAGAAACAAATAGGACAGGTAATAATATGCTTTAATCTATCAACTCACCAGGGTCGTTTGTGAGACACAAACGAAAGCTGAAATTTTCAGGAGAACCTAAGCCAATTAATTTCTTCCCTGCTACTATACTACCCACAATCAAGCTGTTTTATTCCCCGGCACGGTCCAGCAATGCTATAAATTCCTGATCGTTTTGATATGCTTTGAAATTACTATCATGTAAAAACTCCTGCCGGGTTTTCCCCAGCTCTATGGCTTTTTGAGTATAGTTCAGTAATAACTCCTTTTCTTTAAATACCGCTCCTCCGCAGGCAAGATTAAATGCCAGCAAAGGCTCCTCGATACCTGGCTGGGACGAAGCTTCCCGGAGTACTTTTTCATATAGTTCCTGATCTCCCAGCTCTATGGCAGCCACAGCAGTTAGCGACAATATATACTGGTCGCAGGTTTCCCGGATGCGGGGGTATCCCAGGTTGAAAACCCGTTTCACTCTCCCATATTCTTCCTCACTGGCACAGTCCCACATATCCGAGACAAACATCCCAAGGTTTATATGGATCTCCCCGTCTGACTGGTTTACCAACCATTCCAGTTTTTCAAACCAGGGATCATATTCTTCCGGGTCTTCTTCTCCCCGGCTCAGAAATGTAGCCAGCAACCATTGTATTTCCTTTTGATACACTTCATTTCCCTTCATCCCCAATTCGCTCAGAAATTCCCGATAAATTCCTAACGTCTCCGGAGCAGCACCGTCTTCCAGTGCTCTTATCATGAGCTCTTGTATAATAGGAAGGCCCCTTTCAGGATCTTCCCGAAGCTTGTCACGGCAGAGTGTCAGAATTTTTTCATATTCGCCTGAATCGTGCCAGCGATAATATAGGATACGCACCACCTGCTTATCTTCTCTTTTTTCAAGCAGTACTTCCAGTGCCTGGTTTATAACCTGATCCGGCAGAGATAACCGGCAGAGTGCATCCGAGATCTTTCCTTTATACGTACTCCACATTTCCGGACTCATGGAAGGGAGCAGCTCAAGCACTTCCGGAATATTTTCCACCCCGATATTTCCCATCCGCTTTACAAATGCATCCTCTTCTCCTGATTTTTCAAGAGCATTCTGGATGAGCTTCTTCAGCTCCGGAGAAGCCTCTCCGGTGATCTCATTCAGCAGTTCATCAAAATAAGCTACTCCGGTATACGGCAGAAAAGTTTTCCGGTAGTCAAACAAAAGATCCAGGATTTTCTTTTGCCATTTTTTTTCATTGGTACGATGCAAGGCAGGCACAAAAAGGCGGTCCAGCCAATCGAGCTTCAGATGGTCGTACGACATCCGGGACAATAGCTGAAACAAGGCCGGAGACTCAAACCGGGGGAAGTATACCGTGATCAGTTGATCCATCACTGTTTCCGTCATGTAACGGTGACCGGGTTCATAAAACCGGCAAGCTTTATGAAAAAGCTTCGCTATTTCCGTTTGTGCCTGTACGTCTTTTCGCAGTATCAGTTCTCCCACCACCATGAGGCAAGCTCGGTAGTTGTGATGCACATCCTGCAAGGTCAGGGAAAAGACATTCAACAATGCTGCTACAGACAGCTCCGTACAATGGTTTTGGAGTACAGTATCCAGCAAAGGGATCGCTGTTACGCTCTCTTCCTCCGGGCTGACCTCAAACAGTTCTGCCAGCGGATCTTCCTCTTCTTTGTATACCGACACCAAATAGCGTTTCAGATCCTCCAGTGATTTTTCTACTTCCGGAAGCTGATTACGCTGGAGGATAGAGAAGACCTCTTCTTTTGAAAAATTGATTTTACTCTTTTTAGCCATCCGGTAAGATACAAAACTAATTTTCCTGCTCATACTACAACCGCTAAAAATCAGGATTTAAAAAACACCCTCTTCCCGGAGTATCAACTATTCTTTTACATTCCTCTACTAAAGTATTTCATCTTCTTCTATCCTACTTCCTGCGCCAGACATTTAATTTTTCTTGTACACTACCACATATCCATCCTGTGAGGTATGGATTTTTGTATAGGATGTCCGTAAAATATTTTTCAACCCGGCATACTCTTCCTCATGGATCTTGTTGGTATCTCCATACAACACCATATAATCTATCTGCTTTTTTTCCGGTGATTCAGGATTGTTGATCCATCCTATTTTCCCAACGGCATTCTGCTCTCCTGCATACAGATCAGGAATATCCTGCCGGTTCCACTTCAAGGGAAACCATCCCACTCCTGCTTCATAGTTTTCCAACAGCACCATCGGCTTGTCAACCCCCAGATAATTGGAAAAATGAATTTCAAGCCACTCATCCGACAGGTTCACCGGAAGTACTACGCTTTTTGCTTCAATGTATACACTGGTCTGATGGATCGCCTCTGCACGAGCATTCATCTCTTCTATTTTTCTGTAATGCCTGGTCAGTAACCCAAAGTGCAGCACCAGGATATAAGCAATAAAAATAAAATTGTATTTGTGCGGTACAGACCGGGCCAGGACCCAAAGGAGTCCGAACATATAGGCCATCAGGCAATACCGGTCCGACATCATCCCTGCACTGGAACCACTTGAGGTAACAAATAATAAGCTCATCGACAAAATAAGCGGGAGGATCAACAAATCAATTACTCCATTTATCTTAAAAAGACCCGCTTGATGTTCTTTGCGTCTATGATAGAATCCTATTCCCCACAGTATGCACAACAATACAAGCATCTGGATGGTTATGATCTTCTCTCTTGAATAGTTGTATACAATAAAAGGCCGCGCATCATATATCCATTTTAACAATTCCATTGCGGGAAGGGTATAATCAGAGGAGGGGAACTGTATAGCACTATAAAACACCCATGAGAAAACAAGTCCCGGGAGACCTGTTAGAAATAACCACAGCATTTGTGCCCCCTCTTTCTTCGCTATAGACAACCCACTTTCCTTCCTGACATAACGCTGATAAGCTTCACCCAAAACAAAAGTCCCTAATACCGTACCCAGAAAAGCAAACATTAATATATTGGAAAAATAAGTAGCCGTAAAAAGAATACTTAATACAAGATAGTTTAGAAACCCGGGTGCCGACCGGCATTTGTACCACACATAAAGAGCGCTGAAGAAAAATATAAAAGAGATACAGAAATTATAAAACCCCAGACGAAACAGAAATGAATATATGAATGGGAAAATAAAAATACTCAACGAACTATTTGCAGGATTTATTTTTTTTATAAGACAACGGAAAGAGACCGCCATTCCGGCTACATACAGTATATGCAGCGTCTTCTCTGCGACAGATGCGGGAAAGAGAGTTCGCAGAAAGGTCAACAACGCATGGCTTATCCAGTTCGGTATAGGGATCGTATTAATGCTGTAATACTCCTTCAGGAAATCATCTCCCGCCAGCAAATAGCTCAGTACTGTTGAATTGTACAAGTGAGCAGGCCCATCCATAGAAGGTATAAACGTGACCGAACATATATAAACAATATTTATCCCTAATACCAGGTAGAAAAGCGCTTTGCTTTCCAAAACCTTCGCGATGGAGGTTAGTTTCATCTGTGTGCTACAGTAAAATCAGTTTGCCTGTTCCTTTTACCGATCGGTATTCAATGGACTGAGGGTTTCCTTTGCATATAATATTCCCCTCCCCGGCGATATCCATATGAAGAGATCCTTCACAGTATATACGTACATCCAGGATAGAATAGTTGGAAATACCGTATTGGCTGACCGTTGCGTTTTCTGTATTGACAGAAGCATTTTTGAAAGCCGCACCGGCCACTTCATTGATCGCCCCGCTTACCTTATAGCTTGACTTATCATCGGCTACAAACCCGAAATAAACGGCATCTATACTCAGCTCGATCACTCCTGCAGTTTCGGAATTGATCCGGAGCGTATCCGTTTGTATCGTTTCACCATTACGAATAGTCCCATATCCGGACTGGGCTATTTTTTTGATCCTGTCTACCCCTACATACACATTGACCGGAACATCATAACTTCTTACCCAATTGCATTTGTTTTCATTCCGGATGCTGATCGTTTCACCCTGCTGTTCGGAAACTATTTTAGGCAAAAGGTTCTCTCCTGCCTCTACAACGATTTTCCCGTCCATGCTCTGCATCAGGAACAAGTTAACATTATCCTCCAGCCTGATAGACCGGACACCCGAAAAATAACGTTCTTCCTTTTTTACTTTTCCCGTGCTTTTCAGACAATCAAAGGTTTTATCTTTACTGCATGAGTTGTAGAGCAGAAAACAACATAGGGAAAACGTAATATGTAAGACCTTGTTACTCATGATTTAATTATTGGAACGGAACATTACCGTTTAATGTCCTCCTAAAGCCCTCACGGATTATCTGCCTAAGATTCGAAAAAGATATCCGAGTATAGAAAGAATCTCTGATCATTATCTTCTCTTTGTTTTGTCTACTATAGAACAAAGAGAAGATAATGATCAGAGAAAAAATTTACACAACCCCCTGATCGATCATAGCATCGGCCACTTTTACAAAGCCTCCGATATTAGCGCCTTTTTCATAGTTGATGTGCCCGTCTTCTTCTTTGCCATACAACACACATGTATCGTGGATCCCCTTGATGATGACACGTAACCTGTCGTCTACTTTTTCTTTAAACCAGGCATATCGTAAAGAGTTCTGTGTCATTTCAAGACCGGAAACAGCTACTCCTCCTGCGTTGGCAGCTTTGCCGGGCACATAATAAACTTTTGCTTTATTGAACACGGCAATCGCTTCTGTAGTGCTTGGCATGTTAGCTCCTTCGGCAATATATTTACAGCCATTTGCCACTAATAGTCTTGCATCTTCACCGCCAAGCTCATTTTGTGTAGCACAAGGCAGGGCGATGTCACATTTAATACTCCACGGTTTTTTATTTTCAAAGAACCTGGCTTCAGGATACCGGTCAACGTATTCTTTAATTCTGCCTCTTTTGACTTCTTTCAGCTCTGTTATAAAAGCAAGCTTCTCAAGAGTTATTCCGGATTCATCGTATATGAATCCATTAGAATCAGACATCGTGACCACCTTAGCTCCGCACTGAATACTTTTTTCGGCGGCAAACTGGGCTACATTGCCGGAACCCGAAATCGTTACGATTTTCCCTTCAAGACTTTCTCCCTGTGTTTTAAATACCTCCTGAACGAAATAAATAAGGCCGTAACCGGTAGCTTCCGGTCTTATTCTACTGCCTCCCCATTCAAAACCTTTACCGGTTAACACGCCGGTAAACTCATTCCGGATACGCTTGTATTGTCCGAACATATAACCTACTTCACGTTTCCCCACACCAATGTCTCCTGCCGGCACATCCAGGTCAGGGCCAACATGGCGATAAAGCTCTGTCATAAAGCTTTGACAGAAACGCATTACTTCATTGTCTGATTTCCCTTTCGGGTCAAAATCTGATCCGCCTTTTCCTCCGCCCATAGGCAGGCCGGTCAAGCTGTTTTTAAAGGTTTGCTCAAAAGCCAAAAATTTCAAAACGCCCAACGTCACTGAAGGATGAAAACGCAGACCGCCTTTGTAAGGACCAATGGCAGAATTCATCTGTATTCTGTAACCTCTGTTTACCTGAATCTCTCCGGAATCGTCTACCCAGGGAACACGAAAAATAATTACCCGTTCCGGCTCTGCGATACGTTCGAATATTTTATATTTTTGGTACTTAGGATTTTTTTCAATAAACGGTATGATATATTCCGCTACCTCGTGTACTGCTTGCAAAAATTCCGATTCGCCCGGATTTTTTTCTTTAATGATCTCAATTATGTTCAAGAGTAATTTATGGTTTATTGGTTACAAATAAAGTACAATATGGGGTATCTTTTATTTTACTGTACATAATTCAGGTTTAGGATTATGAACTACTTTTTTGTTTCCCCTGATCAAAAATAGGACTTTTTTGAAGATTTTTATAATAAAACATCTCCATTGTACTACTGAAATGATCTTGTTGGTTTGTAGACAGAAAATAATTTTTTTTCAACCCACACAGTGAACAGGAAATTTAATCCTAAAATTAAAAGGCCGCTCCGGCATTCCCGAACGGCCTTTTAATTTCAGATTGTGAAACGGTAGTACTATTTTACCAGCTCTGGCTGAAACAGTCCTTCGTTCAGTGCATTCAATGCTTCGTTTCTATGCTCACTATTGATCAATACTGATATATTGTGGTTGCTTCCGCCATACGAGATCATTCTCAACGGGATAGAAACCAACGAATCAAATATTTTACTGGAAATACCTACCTTGTTTTTTCCAAAACTTCCAACAATACAAACGATGGTCTGATTCTGATCAATCTCCACAGAAGAGAATTCTTTCAACTCTGTCAATATTTTTTCAAGATTCCTATCATCGTCAATCGTCAGAGATACGGCTACTTCTGAAGTGGTGATCATGTCAACAGAAGTTTTATATTTTTCAAAAATCTCAAATATTCTTCTCAGGAACCCGTAGGCGTTCAACATTCTTCCTGATTTTATCTTAATCGCAGTAATATTATCTTTGGCCGCAATGGCAGTATACTCACGGTCGGAAGGCTTACCAGTGATCACGGTACCTTTCTGATCCGGCTGCATTGTATTCAACAGTCTGACCGGTACTTTTCTTTCATGTGCGGGACGGATACAGGTAGGATGAAGGATTTTCGCTCCGAAATATGCCAGCTCAGCCGCTTCGTCAAACGATATTTCCGGGATCGGGAACGTTTTCTTTACAATCCTCGGATCGTTGTTGTGCATTCCGTCTATGTCTGTCCAGATCTGGATCTCTGTAGCACGGATCGCTGCCCCGATCAGGGTACCTGTATAGTCGGAGCCTCCTCTTTTCAGATTATCTACCTCGCCTTCGGCATTTCGGCAGATATACCCCTGGGTAATATACACATGTACATCCTGATTTTGCTTCAGAATGGCCGTCAGCTTTTCTTCGATATACGACAGCATCGGCTCACTGTCTGCATCTGTCTTCATGAAATCCAGGGCAGGAAGCAACAGTGAATTATAACCGGATTCTTTCAGATACTCCTGAAACATCTTGGTAGAGATCAGTTCTCCTTCCGCCAATACTTCTTTTGTTTCTTTTTCTCCGAAAGGCTTATCGGCATACGCTTTCAGATTATTGTAATGAAAATCTATGATTTCTTTTCCTCTTTCTTTTCCCTCCGGAGTCGCATACAGATCGTTGACAAAATTATAGTACATAGGTTTGAAAAGGCCGTCGATGGCTTCCAGACCTGCTGCCTTGTCTCCTTTTGTAAACTTGGCCGCTATATCCACCAAGGCATTGGTGGTACCGGACACTGCTGATAACACGACAATTTTCTGATCTTTATCGGAGATCAATTTCGCTATGGAATGCATTCTCTCCGGTTTACCAACCGAAGTTCCACCAAATTTTAAAACCTTCATTCTTTGGTACTTTTATATATGATTAGGGCTGCAAATTTACAATAAATTAATCCAAAATACCATTACTCTAATAAGAGTATTTATAGGGGTCCGGAAACTTAAAAATGTACTGAAGTTCTGTTTCCAGTTTCCGGGTAGAAACCAGTTTAAAACTCTGTTTTTCAGTATTTAAAAATTCAGGTGGCTCGAATCCGAATTGTAAGGCAAGCTGCTTGTAGAAATCCTTTTTCAAAGGGTGTTCGGGCGAACATACATTATACGTTTCGCCCCATTTTTCCTGCTGAATGACCGCCATAATAATTCCGATCGCATCATCGCGGTGAATCAGATTTACCGGTTCTTCTCCGGTCGTCAGTCCTTTCCTTCCGGCAAAATGCCTGATCAGAAGCCGGTCATACCCTGTAAGTCCTCCGCACCTCAGCACCGTCACCTCTTTACCCGGAATCTCACGGATCAGCGTTTCTGCGGTGACCAGGGTTTTATTCGCAGCCTGTGCAGCGTCTACGACCTCTTCTTCTTTTACAGAACGATTAAGGTCTGGATATACTGAGGTGGAACTGATGTAAATAATATACCGGGCAGAACTTTTCTCCAGATGAGGAAGCAAGTGCTGCATCTGCTCCACATGAAAAAGTGCCGACCGGGTACGGGTACCCGGCGGGATGTTAATGATGACAAGTTCGGCATCCAGAAACCCTTTAAGATCTCTTGCCTGCACAATAGGAGTAAGGTGCAGGTAATAGGGATCAATCCCTTTCTGAAACATTTCTTTCTGCTTACTTTCTGTAGTAGTACTTCCTTTCACTTTATACCCCTGACGGATCAACTCCTCTGCCAGAGGCATTCCAAGCCATCCGCACCCTAATACACTTATTCTGCTAACCGCCATTAATCAAACGAACTGTTTAAAAACTGATTCAGTGGATACGTTGCTTTAAAAATCCTGGCACAATAGTCCGCAAACTTCGGATCTGCCAGTTGCTTATCTTCAAATCCGTGTACGGCAATAAAACTTTTAAGCTTAAGATATTCGGCGAAAGGGTTTTCCGGATCGAAATCTTTGGGGACGCGTATCAGCTTATCTTCCTCACTCAAACCACCAAACAGCTCTTTGAATTCTTTTGTGGTTACTATTTTTTTCAGTGCTTCTCCATTGTAATCAATCTCCTGCCTGATCTTTTTCAGATGCTCCGGTTCCGGCATCCATACTCCTCCCGCCAGAAAACAATTCCCTGGTTCTACATGAAGGTAATAACCGGCTTTAGGAGATTTCTTGCCTCCGTCCGCCATATAAGCTGCCATGTTTGTCTTATAGGGAGCTTTGTCCTTTGAAAAACGAACGTCACGGTTGATCCGGAACAGTGTTTTTCTCGGATCGGTGGAGGCAATGGAAGCATCTGTCTTTCCAAACTTCTTCACCACGTCTGCCATCAGTTCAATAAATTCTTCCCGTACCGATTCATACTCCGGGCGGTTTTTATCAAACCACTCTTTGTTATTGTTGGACTTTATTTTTTTCAGAAAGGGAATCAGTTTTTCTCTTGCCATACCGCTATTTTTTAGATCAGTCAATATAAAAATAACCCTTCAATGTTAAAAAACAGAAGGGTTATTTTCGCTGAAATTTATTATAAAATCTTGTAGACTTGTCCCGGACAAATTTCCTGGCTTATACTACCGCACGACCGACCGGATATAATCTGCCAGTTCTTTATTACCGGTTTTGGCCTGGATGCCGGAAGGAAGCTTACGCAAATACCAGGTAACTTCCCATTTCAATTCTTCACCCGGAGCCAGAGAGGTATATGCCCCCTGCTGTTCGATCTCAATATAGGATTTGTCAGGATTGGCATAAAACTCGATCTCTCCTTCGCCCGGAGCAATTTTTTCGACCGGGACATCGGCAAATTTTTTAATAAGGAGTAAATCACCGTTTACCTGTGCCAGCCAGCCTTCTGCGCCATCGTGAATTAATTTCGGCACTTCACTCGGCGCAAACGTCATTTTAGCAGAGTCGTACTCAAACCAGGTGATCCCATCTTTATCCGTTGTCAGCGGAGCAAGAAGTTGTTGTTTTTTACTTTTCCCGGTAGGATACAAGGTAAGTCCTCCGGAAGCCACCCGGCTGATCTCCCAAGGTGCCACCGATTGTTTTTTATCTGACCTGTTGGCAATAGTATAAGTAACAATCACGGATGTGTCGGCAGGATTTGCCTTATAATTTTTAGTGAATACCAATCCGAGCAACGAATCCTTTTCAGAAACCAGTTCGATACAAAGTGAATCCTTGATTCCCCCTTTATATGGCTTCGCATCCAGTTCCTGAGAAGGAGGCCAGCCCCAGGCACTTTGCGGACTAGGCCAGAGAGAAGTTCCCCAGTTTACTTCGTTGACCTCTTTTCCACTCAGGATATTTTTCCCTTCCAGTGCAAATGCACTGATACGACCGGCATGATTGGCATCTGCCTCAAAGTATAGGCCGTTAAACTCAAAGGCCAGTATACCATTTCCTTTGTCTATCGGAGTATAAGAGTTTGCCGCGATTTTCCCTGCCCCGGAAAAATCGTCCGGAGCCTTTTTAGTTTCGCTTCCTCCGCAGGAATACAAACCTCCGGATGCAACCAATACTGCCAGAGCGTAAAATGTTTTTTTCATGTGTTTAGTTGTTAGTTTACAGCGTCAAAGTCCCTAAAATAAGAAACGTTGGTTATTTATTCATACCTATTCTAAAAAAAACACCACTCTTTACATACAATCTACCTAAAATACAACGTGCCGGAAAGACCGTAAAAACCATACTTTCTCTTTCTCCGATAGAACTTTTATGGCTCAACTTCGTTTTTTAATCTGAAATATATTTTATAACTCGAAAGAAAATTAAATTATTCTGACTTTCATGAAAGACGTTTTGGACTTTATAGCTAGCATTCCCTGGTGGATCTATCCGATTCTATTTATCTTCTTTATAGCAATCAAAGATATATTTTTCAACCGGAGGCAAACCATTAAGCATAACTTTCCGGTAGTAGGTCATCTTCGTTATATGCTTGAAAGAATAGGACCGGAATTAAGACAGTACATTGTAGCCAACAACCGGGAAGAACTGCCTTTCAAAAGAAGCGAACGCTCCTGGATCTATGCCTCTGCCAAACGGGAAAATAACTATTCCGGTTTTGGTACGGACCAGGACATCTACAGTGCCGGCCATATTTTCATTAACCCCACGATGTTCAATTATATCCCTTCCAAAGAGCACCCGAGTGCCAGGGACATGAGTTTTGTACCCTGTGCCAAGGTTATGGGATTATATCATAAACGCAGAAGACCTTACCGTCCGTATTCGGTCGTCAACATCTCCGCCATGAGTTACGGTTCTCTCTCTGCCAGAGCAGTAGAGTCCATGAATCTTGGCTCGCTGAAAGCCGGATGCTATCACAATACCGGTGAAGGAGGATTATCTCCTTACCATTCCAACGGCGCCGACGTCGTATTTCATTTCGGAACCGGTTATTTCGGAGTGAGAGACGAAAAAGGGTTTTCGATGGACAAGCTTGCTCACCTGGTAGAAAAAAATCCATTTGTGAGAGCCATTGAAATAAAGCTTTCCCAGGGAGCAAAACCCGGCAAAGGAGGAGTACTGCCAGCGGCCAAGATCACACACGAAATTGCCAATATACGTCACATCCCTATGGGGAAAGATGCGCTGTCTCCTACGTTCCACAGCGAGTTTAAAAATGTCACTGAAATGGTCGACTTCATTGAACGGATCGCAGACCGTACAGGACTTCCGGTAGGGTTCAAAGCGGCCGTCGGGAAGATGGAGATGTGGGAAGAGCTGGCCGACCTTATGCTGAAAACCGGCAAAGGACCAGACTTTATTACGATTGACGGAGGAGAAGGCGGTACAGGAGCAGCCCCGCCGGCTTTTGCAGACCACGTATCCCTGCCTTTCATCTATGCATTCAGCAATGTATACAAAGTATTTGCGAAAAGAGGGCTGACCGACCGGGTCGTATTCATCGCTTCGGGCAAACTGGGTTTCCCGGCCAAAGCCATGATGGCCTTTGCCATGGGAGCAGACCTGATCAATGTAGCCCGTGAAGCCATGATGTCCATCGGCTGTATCCAGGCTCAGATCTGCCATACCAACCGTTGCCCGGCCGGGATCGCCACCCAGAACAAATGGCTTCAGTCAGGAATCGATGTTCCGTTGAAGTCGGAGCGTTTCTACAACTATGTAAAAAACCTCCGGAAAGAAATGATGGAGATCACACATGCCTGCGGATACGAACATCCTTCCCAGATGACGATGCAGGACGTGGACGTAAGCATGGGCGACAACAATCTTACCCAAACACTTGACCATACCTACGGGTATGATAAAATCCCGGTACAATTTGAAGGACTGGAAGCAGTAAAAAATTGCCCATACCTGGGCGGACTGGCCGTTAAAGAAAAAAGGATCTTTGCCTGATTTACAAATGCCAGGTTCAAGATATTTTTATTATTTCTTATATCTTGAACCTGGCATCCTGTATCTAAAAAAGATCCTGAGCCGGAGCGATCTTAAATAGGGTTACTTTATAAACTCTTTTCTTTTCAGGATCGTTTCCACAAATTTCACTTCGTAATCAGAATTGAAGATCTTGTATGGAAGATAGATAATCTGCGCTTTATTGACCATAAAAAGGAAGTGGTCTTTATTGGCATACGCTTCCTTGATCATATCCCAGTTGATCGGGCTTCCGCGACGAGGATCCACTTTGATCATGATCTGACGTGAATCTATCTCATACGAAAGCTTATCAAACATGATCTGGTTTTGAGGAAGCTGGGTGACCCCGGTAAACTGAATGGCCCAGAAAAGGATATAAATAACCACGGCAAGGATCGCCGTAACGATGAACCACCACTTATAGGCCGGCAACGCAAAAGCGATCGCCGCAAATAATATAGGTGCACCAATATACCACCACTGCTTTTTAATAAGTGCAGTAAGGGCTATTTGAATATACGTTTTCTTAGGTAATTGGTATTTTTTTGTTTTGATGATCATTGTTGTTCCTTCTTATTTATATTACTCTTACTAAAATCAAAATGCTTTCAAGCTGATATCCATACTCTTCACAGAGTGTGTAAGCGCTCCTACAGAAATAAAATCCACCCCGGTCTCTGCAATCGCCCGGATGGTCTCTTTGGTAACTCCTCCCGATGCTTCCACTTCGTATCTTCCGCCGATCATTTTCACGGCCTGCTTCATCGTTTCCACGCTCATATTGTCAAGCATGATCCGGTGCATGCCGCCGGTCTGCAGTGCTTCGTCTACTTCTTCCAGGGTGCGGGTCTCTATTTCGATCCGGAGAGCTTTTCCGGTCTGTTTCACATAAGCGCAGGAAGCTTCTATCGCTTTTCGGACCCCTCCTGCATAATCCACGTGATTGTCTTTCAGAATGATCATATCGAACAATCCGAACCGGTGGTTTTCTCCTCCTCCTATCTTAACCGCCCATTTTTCAGGAATCCTGAAATTGGGGGTGGTTTTTCTTGTATCCAGTAATTTGGCGTTCGTATGGCTGATCAACTGTACGATCTCAGAAGTCAGGGTAGCGATACCACTCATACGCTGCATGCAGTTCAGGACCAGGCGCTCTGCTTTCAGAATGGAATGCACATTGCCATACAAATGAAATCCGATGTCGCCATAGCGGACCGGTGTACCGTCTTTTATGAAGACCTCTGTTTTCAAGGCTGGATCCACTCTTTCTATGATCTTCTCAGCCAGTGCGACCCCTGCCAACACTCCTTCTCCTTTTACAATCAGCCGGGCTTTACTTTCCGCATTTGCGGGAATAGAAGACAAAGAAGAATGGTCACCATCTCCTATATCTTCCAGCAGTGCTGCATCTATAAATTGTAAAATTGATTTTTCAGACAGGTAGTTCAAACGAGTATATGGATTTAAATCAGGACAAAATTAATCCTCTTTTTGCAAAAAAAAACATTTGCGTGAAATTGGCGCAGGTATTTTACGGGGAGAGACAAAGAAACAACCTTCTTATTCTTTGCTAAAGTCAATAGTATCGACCATGTAAGTACCCTTAAATTGTTTTACCACAATATAAACCCGGTAAGAATTTCCTGAAGCTGTGTATTTTCCGATCATGAAGGTAAGGCCCTCCTTGGAAGAACCCTGGTGGATCTTTTGAAAATCAACCGGAGGATTCCGCTTGAAAAAATCCCTTAACACGAACTCTGCCTGTGTTTTACTGTAATTACCTTTTTCACCGTCGATATTGATTTCCACGATATTATTGAAATAACGTGCTACTTCATGCGCATTCCCTTGTTTGAAATAACTTCTCACACTCCCCAGCACATCGTCCTGGGCTTGCAGTAAATGGCTTACTAACAATAGATTAAAAACAACTGATACAATTCTTTTCATTGGTGTCCCATATGGGTGAAATTTACAAAAATTGCGCTAAAATTATGCCAATATCCCACTAAATAAGTTTTTTACTTTATAAAAATTACATAGCTTTGCAGGCCAAAATGTTATGAAACATAACAACCGTCATATTACCAAAGGGGTTTTCCTTTTGCTGCTCACAGTAGCAGTGTTTCTGACTTCAGTCGGGATACATTATACTGCCAGCTCCCTGGACAGGGAAGAGATCAGCTCAAAAACCACTTCTGACAACTCTCCGAAAGAAGAGCGGGTTTCCGCTTCCCCGAATTTTGAAGCGGTGGTGGTCTCGCTTATCCATCCGGATTTTGCCAAAGAAATTCTATTCTACTCTTTTGAGTTTGCTCCCTTTACCGAAACCATCCTTCTTCCTTCTCAGCGCTCTATCATTTCGGATAAGTATTTCCGTACCCTTTTTACTTATTTCATATCTCCCAATGCTCCCTGAAGCATAATATTTCTTTGCCGTTTTTCTATTTATTGAGGTACAGGCGGCTATTATCTATAATTACAATTCTAAGTACATTTTAAATTTCAAAAACTAATCATGAAAAACAGAGGTCTTATCATAGTATTGACCATAGTAGTTTCCCTGCTGTGTATATACTTGATCCATTTCACCTTCGTCGCCAGACGAATTGAAGCAAAAGCAGAAGCATCTGCCATCGACTCCACCGGTAAAGTCGATATCAATAAAAAACAAAAATACCTGGATTCTATCAGTGAGGAGCCGGTGTATAATGTGTTAGGAGCAAAATACACCTACAAAGAGATCAAAGAAACAGAACTAGCACTGGGACTTGACCTTCAGGGTGGTATGCACGTAACGCTGGAGGTATCTCCCACGGAGATCCTGAAAGCGCTTGCCGGTAACAACAGCAAGGACCCTGCTTTTATCGCCGCACTCAAAGATGCTACCGAAGCACAAAGAAGCTCACAGGAAAAATTCACTTCCTTGTTTTATAAAGCTTTTAAGAAAAGAGAAGGGAATAACAAACTGGCAAGAATTTATGCTAACTCGATCAATAAGTCCAAAGGGATTTTATTTGACTCTTCCGACGATCAGGTTCAGAAAATGATCGACAAAGAAGTAGACGAAGCAGTAGAGCGCTCACTGGTGATCATACGTGCCCGTATTGACAAATTCGGAGCAGTGCAGCCAAACATACAGATCCTTCCGGGAACAGGAAGAATCATGGTAGAGTTACCAGGAGTGGAAAACCCTCAGCGTGTAAGAAACCTTTTACAGGGAACTGCCATGCTGGAGTTTGTGGAAGTATATTCCATTCAGGAGATTTACCCAAGTCTGATCGCTGCCAACAATTACCTGCTGACACTGGAGCAACCTGACAAAGAAGGGACAGAAACTAATTCCGACAACCTTGCCGCAGATGATGACCTGAGCGCCGACGGAGACAGCAATGCAAACAACCAGGCAAAAGCTGATTCTGCTGCTGCCGATACCACTCAAAACAAGGTTTCCGATATCTTCCGTCTGAACCAGTCTCAATACCAGTTGATGTACTCTGTAAAAGATACGGCGAAGATCAATAGAATTTTTGCCATGCCTAAAGTACAAGCGTTGCTTCCGGGCGACCTGACGTTCTATTGGGAAAAGAAAGCAAAAAACATGATGCTGGAACTGATCCCTGGTAAAAAATCCAGACAAGGAAAAGCAAAACTTACCGGAGATGTGATCACAGATGCCCGCTCAGATGTAGCGCAGGACGGAAAAGGATTTGAAATTTCCATGAGCATGAACTCACAAGGAGCTAAAGTATGGAAAAAAATGACCGCTGATGCTTCCAGAGAAGCAAACAATAAGAAGCGAATCGCCATTGTACTGGATGATTACTGCTATTCCGCTCCGGTGGTAAACGGAGAAATTCCAAACGGACGTTCTTCTATCACAGGTGATTTCTCTTTCGAAGAAGCGAAAGACCTTGCAAACATTCTGAAAGCAGGTAAACTTCCTGCTCCGGTAAGAATCGTGGAAGAAGTAATTGTAGGACCAACTCTGGGTAAAGAAGCGATCTCTTCAGGATTGTATTCTATGATCGTAGGACTTAGCCTCGTAGTATTCTTCATGGTCCTTTACTACCACAAAGGTGGTTTTGTGGCAGACGTTGCCCTTCTCTTCAACATCCTGTTTACCATGGGTGTGCTTGCCTCGTTCAACTCCGTACTGACCCTCCCTGGAATAGCCGGTATCGTACTGACCATTGGTATGGCGGTAGATGCCAACGTATTGATCTTCGAACGTATTAAAGAAGAACTTGATGCAGGCAAGAGTATGCGTGCAGCGATCGATCTTGGATACGACAAAGCGTTCAGCTCTATCTTCGATGCCAACGTGACTACCGTACTGACCGGTTTGATCCTTTTCTTCTTAGGCTCAGGACCGATCAAAGGATTTGCACTTACGCTAATGATCGGGGTGGCTTGTTCCTTCTTCACAGCGGTATTTATCAGTAAGGTAATCGTACTTTGGATGGTAAAGGACAAAGACGAAAATTCCCTCAAGTTTACTACGGTGATCTCCAGAAATTTGTTTAAAGGGCTTAACTTCAATATCATCAACAAACGGAAAACTGCCTACATCATTTCCACTTCCATTATCGTGATAGGAATTATCTCCATCATTATACAAGGTGGTATGAACTTCGGGGTGGACTTCAAAGGCGGACGTTCTTATGTAGTGGAGTTTAAAGAACCTGTGACAGCTTCAGACCTGAGATCACAACTGACGGACGATTTCAAAGGTTCCGGTACGGAGGTAAAAACCTATGGCAGCGACACCAAGTTAAAAGTCACTACCAGTTACCTGATCGACGATGAATCTGCCGAAGCAGATGCAGCAGTGGAGACGGCTCTGACACAAGGATTACAGGCTTTCAAAGGAAATGATTTCAACATCCTGTATTCGACAAAAGTAGGCGCTACCATTGCCGACGACATCAAGTCTTCTTCGGTATGGTCCTTATTGCTGACACTGATCGGAATCTTCATATACATCCTGGTACGATTCCGCAGATGGCAGTTCTCACTGGGTAGCGTGGTAGCCCTGTTCCACGATGCGATCATCGTGATCGCCATCTTTGCGATCCTTCGTTTCTTTGGTATTGCTTACGAAATCGACCAGGTATTTGTAGCAGCGATCCTGACCATTGTCGGGTTCTCGATCAACGATACCGTAATCGTATTTGACCGTGTACGTGAAGTATTCGGGATGGCGAAAAAAGACCTGCACGACTATAGCAAAGAAGAATTGGGAGATCTGATCAACAAAGCGATCAACTATACGTTGAGCCGTACAATCATGACTACCTTCACTGTATTGCTGGTGGTAGTGATCCTCTTCTTATTCGGAGGAGAAACGCTGAAAAGCTTCTCATTTGCATTATTGATCGGAGTATTATTCGGTTCTTATTCTACCTTGTTCATCGCCGTGCCGATGATCCTGGATTTATGGACTGACAAAACAAAAGAGACTCCTGCAAAAGCAATCGACAAAAAAGAAAAAGCAGCTCCTGCTTTGGCAAAAAAATAAAAGGGACAAACCCTAAAATGAAAAAGGCTTCCTGTGCAGGAAGCCTTTTTCATTTCATATGTATACTCTTTTACAGAAACAAGAGCGACAGGAATATGGTCCCACACACCAGTAAGATAAAATAAAATGTAGCCTTCACATCTTCCGCAGTACGGCCTTTCTTTAACAGGATCTTCCTGGCAGGTCCGGACCATAAAACCAACATACAGGTAAGCAAAACGATCCCTAACGCCCAGAGGCTACCTTTCCCGATCCAGACCCCATTGAGCTCGCTCTTCCATATTTTCAAAATTTCCATCAGCCAGAACACATTCCAGAGGACTACGATTGAGATCGCCACCGGCCATCTTACCGGGAATGCTCCTCCCGATTGATATAGTTGAATTTCAGATTCCAACTCCGGAGAAACGGCCGTCTTATTTTCCAGTATCCCTGTGGCTACGATACGTTTCAACAACTCTTCCGGATTTTGATACGTCCAGAAAATAACCGGGGATTTATAATTTTGTACACGGTGTTTGATTTCAATACCACGGCTGAAGCCTTTGTGGACGGAAAGGGAGAGAACATCCGAAGGTCTGAAAACGACTTTCCCGACGATCCCCGCATTTATTTCTAAGCGTTCCTCACTTACTTTCAGCGTGGCTAAAGGCCAGGTAGCGTTGGCCATTCCTATTCTGGCTCCGCCTGTTTCCTTGATCTCTTTCATTTTTTTGTCAATATTCAATCTTCTGTTTCCTGACCGAAAATTCATTTCAGTCAATGATTACCACTCCGTCATGAGAGCGCCTCTCCTATTTTAAAAAAAAGCCCAACCAGGATCACCGCAATGCCTATGAACGTAATGATCACCCCATGCCGGCGATCTTCTTCTGAAAATGCATACACCTTATCTCCATTCGGAAGAATTTTCTTATGAGAAGCGATATGACCCCCCATAAAAACTCCGAATAGCCCTCCCAGCAAGACCAGGCCATACCCCAGTATGATCCAGCGACGTGTATCGGATTCAGGTTTACTCAATTCCTGCACCCGGTTTTTTCTCAGCACCCTGACCAGTTCCGGATTTACTTCTTTTCCCCTTGACTTCAATATTTTCAGGGCAAGGGAAAAATCGTAATGACTCCATTCATCCGGTTTGGTAATGATCTCCAGCAATTCTTCGTCTGAAAAGTCAAAAAGATAGTGATCCTGCTCGGGCTCCTGTATATCTTCAGCAGCCGCCTCTAACAGCCATTGATGTACCTGTTCAAAATCCTGCTGTCTTATTTTGACACTGATCTCTGAGGTCAGCCGGTTGTTGGCAAAAGCAGCATCAAATGCTGCAGAATAATCTTCTACTTCATAAGGGATCTCCTTCATTTCCAAAACACGGATCAATTCTTCAGCCTGTACTTTGTTATTGTACCGTTGAAAGGTCAGAAATTCATTCATAAGAACACCTCTTCAGATCATTTATTTACAAGCCGAAATAAGTTCGGCGACCAATCCTGTCCAGCCGGTCTGGTGAGAAGCACCGATCCCCGATCCGTTGTCTCCATGGAAATATTCATAGAAAAGAATGAGATCTTTGAAATGTTCATCTTTCTGAATTTTTTCGTATTGTCCATTGACCGGTCTGTCTCCGTTCTCGTTCCTGACAAATATTTTGATCAGTCTTCTGGAAATCTCATGAGCGGCTTCCTTGATTGTCACGGTCTGTCCGCTTCCCACCGGGTATTCTATTCTGAAATCATCGCCATAGTACTCGTGGAATTTCAGCATCGAGTCAATGATCAGGTAATTTACCGGGAACCATACTGGTCCTCTCCAATTGGAATTTCCACCAAACAATCCTGAATCTGACTCCCCGGGATTATAGGCTACACGAAAACGTTCACTGCCTACCCAAAAATCATATGGGTTGTCTTTGTGGAATTTGGAAAGTGCCCGGATACCATATTCTGAAAGGAACTCTGTCTCGTCCAGCATCCTGGAATATATTTTTTTCATCCTGTGTCCTCTCAATAACGAAAGCAACCTTGTCTCGCCTTTCCCCGGCTCGTTCCAGCGGGATATCAAGGCAGCAAGATCAGGACGGTTTTCCAGTACCCACTCCACCCTTCTCTTAAAGACAGGAAGCCTTTCCAGGTAATGAGGATCCAGCACCTCCACTGCATACAGCGGGATCAATCCTACCATGGACCGGACCTTCAGCCGGGTACTGTATCCATCGGAAGTGTGAAGCACATCGTAGAAGAACGCATCTTCATCGTCCCATAGCGGCACATCGTTCTCTCCCAGATTGGCAAGGGCTCCGGCAATATGCAGAAAGTGTTCAAAGAATTTGGACGCCATGTCCTGATATACGGGACTGTGCTCGGAAATCTCCAGGGCGATCTTTAACATGTTCAGCGAAAACATGGCCATCCAGCTTGTCCCATCCGCCTGTTCAATACTGCCACCGGTCGGGAGTGGCTTGCTTCTGTCGAAGACTCCGATATTGTCCAGACCAAGGAAACCTCCTTCAAAAATGTTATTCCCTCCGGAGTCTTTCTGGTTGACCCACCAGGTAAAATTGAGCAGTAGTTTGTGAAATATTTTTTCCAGGAACTCTATATCGCCAACACCTCCGTTCTGTTGTTTGTCTATCTCATATACCTTAAGCGTAGCCCAGGCATGTACGGGAGGGTTTACATCTCCGAAATTCCACTCATAGGCCGGGATCTGTCCGTTGGGATGCATATAATATTCGCGGAGCAGGATCTCAAGCTGGCGTTTTGCAAAATTTGGATCAAGCCTTGCCAGCGGGAGCGTATGAAAGGCAAGATCCCAGGCCGCATACCAGGGATACTCCCACTTGTCCGGCATGGAAATGATATTTTCGTTGTTCATATGACGCCAGTGAAAATTCCGGCCATGTTTTCTCTCCGCAGGAGGTGGCACCTGTCCGGGATCACCGTCCAGCCACTGACGCACGTTGAAATAATAAAACTGTTTTGTCCAGAGCATTCCTGCGTATGCCTGGCGTTGTATCATACGCTTGTCAGGATCTTCTACGCCCTGATGTAACTCTTCATAAAAAATTTCATTGTCTTTTATCCTGTCAGAAAAAACAGTGTCAAAATCTGCAAAAGGACTTTGGTTCGCATAATTGCACAGACGAAGCCGGATGGTATAGCTTTCCCCTGCGGGTACCTGATGCTGATAGCTTGCCGAAGCTTTTGTACCGGTTTTATTATTGTTGACAGCCGAATCATTTCCGCTTACAACATAATCGTTTATCCCATCCTTACAGTAAGCATAAGGATTCTCTACATTGTACAGTCTTTTTTTATTGGTTTCGTTGTCACAAAAAAGAAGCTCGGTATTTCCTTCGGCATACAAAAAATATTCCCCTGTTTTCTCATTCGAGATCCGGATCGATCCGGGACTGTCTCCTACCATCGAAGGCTTATAACTATTGTACCCCCAGTTCCAGGTGTTGCGGAACCAGATCGTGGGCAGCAGGTGAATATGGGCAACCTCACGGCCTCTGTTGACCGCCGTTATTTTGATCAGAATATCGTCCGCCTCTGCTTTGGCATATTCCACAAACACATCAAAGTATTTATCCTCGTCAAAAATCCCCGTGTCGATCAGTTCATATTCCGGTTCCAGCCTGCTACGTTTGCGTGTTTCCTCCAGCAGCTGCTGATAAGGATACTCCTGCTGTGGATACTTATACAACATTTTCATATACGAGTGGGTCGGCGCACTCTCCAGGTAGTAATAATGCTCTTTGCAATCTTCTCCATGATTTGCCTCCGGACCGGTAAGACCAAACAAGCGCTCTTTCAGGATAGGATCTTTTCCGTTCCACAAAGCAAGTGCAAAACAAAGATTCTGTTTACTGTCGCTGATTCCACCGATCCCTTCTTCTCCCCAACGATAGGCCTTACTGCGCGCATGGTCGTGAGGCAGAAAATCCCAGGCGCTTCCATCCGGGCTATAATCTTCGCGAACCGTTCCCCATTGACGTTCGGTAAGGTAAGGTCCCCATTTTTTCCAGCCCGTATTCCCAACGGTATTTTTCAATCGTTCTCTTTCGTTGTTGCTCATGTTTATTAGTCAGTTATAAGGTTTATCGTTTAAAAATAGATCGCTTTACAAAATAATTCCCCTGCAATCTGATTGGTTTGACTTTATAAATTATAAAAAAACTATCCGGAAACAAACTTTGCTCTGACAAATCGCACGATCCTTCCGGATTTTCTCCTTTCCTCTCAATGTTAACCGAAGCCAGACAATAGACTTCTGACAGGAATAGAATACGAACATACGATAAAATAGTTGTTCCCGGAACGACTGATTTTAAACAATTTAAGTACTTCCTGGTCTTCAGGAACCAACATAGAAAACAATGTAACGACTATTTTTACCTGGAGCGGGATCCTGTCACAGCCCTTACAGATCGCCTCTCCCGGCGGGAAAAATTGTTTTTATAAAGGATAATTAATAGTTTAGACTACATTTTAACTTACAGCAAGATGAAAAAAATGAAAGCATTGGTTATGATCGGGATGATCTCCTTCTTTTTGTACTCCTGTGGGAGCAATAAATCGGAGATGATTGTAAAAGACTGGAAAGCGACAGAGTTTACGCTGGGAGAAACTAAAATTGTGGCAGACTCCGTGGTCGGAATCTATTTCAGCTTCAAGCCGGACAGCACATTTGAAGTTACCGAAACGGCCGAAAAAAACAAAGGGAAATGGCGCCTGAACGAAGAGGGTACACAGATCATCCTGACCTATCAGGGAGACGGACATTCGGTAGTACAAGATATCAAAGAACTTTCCTCCGATAAACTTGTGGTAGAATACGAGGACTATGGAATGAAAAGAAGCATCACCCTGGTCCCTGATAAAAAATAATCATGGCAATAGAAATAGAACGGAAATTTCTGGTCAAAAAAGACTTCTGGCAAAAGGTAAACAAACCCATCCCTGACTTTTATCGTCAGGGATATTTGTATAGCGATGTTTCCAAAACCATTCGTGTACGGATTGCCAACCAACATGCCTGGCTGACCATCAAAGGAAAAACTACAGGAGCCTCACGTCCTGAGTTCGAATACGAAATTCCTGTGGCCGAAGCATCCGAAATGCTGTCTGCTATGACCGAAAGTCAAATTGAAAAGTACCGGTATAAACTATCCGTCGAAGGAAAGCTGTGGGAAGTAGACGAGTTCAAAGGCGACAACGAAGGGTTGCTGGTCGCTGAAATTGAGCTTGGCAATGAATCCGAATCTTTCTCTTTGCCGGATTGGGCAGGGGAAGAGGTTACCCACGACAGCCGGTATACGAATGCCGCTCTCTCCAAAGTACCCTATTCCACCTGGTAACGTTTCTCCTCTTTTCATATTTTCTCCCCCTTTCAACAATGTCCAGTCCTGTTCTAAAAAAAGAAAATTTCCTTTTCCTGAAAAAACTATCCGGCAATAATAACCGCGAATGGTTCAATGATCACAAAGAACAGTATACAAAAGTGCACGACAATCTTGTCTGTTTTGCAGAATGCTTGCTGGACGAAATGAACAAACACGATAAAATTGAGACTCCTTCCGGGAAAAAGGGCCTGCACAGAATTTACCGTGACATCCGTTTTTCAAAAGACAAAACCCCTTACCACACCCATTGGGGAGGAGGATTCCGCCGGGCTACCCAACAATTGCGCGGAGGATATTATTTTCATCTGAGTCCCGGCAATTCTTTTGCCGCAGGAGGTTTCTGGGGACCTAATACGGATGACATGAAAAGGATCCGTGAAGACATTGACCTTAATTACGAAGACTGGCAAAAAATATTCAATGATAAAACATTTGTAAAAACCTTCGGCTCCCTGAAAGGAGAACAGCTGTCATCTGCTCCCCGCGGGTATGCAAAAGATCATCCGGCCATCGGACTTTTGAAATACAAACAATTTCTGCTGATCCACCCCTTTTCCGACGAAGAGGTCATGCAGCCGGATTTTGTCTCCAAGCTCAATGAGGTATACAGGAAAATGCGTCCTTTTTTCAATTATATGAGCGAAGTACTCACCACAGACGCCAACGGCGAATCCGTTCTATAGAAGCCCTCTTTGTCTTAAATAGATTTCGTTAGTTTGTCTTAGATCCAAGATGCCGGATTCAAGATACCGGATAAAATAATTCAGAAACAGTTATGTGTTCTCCTTTAAACTAACAGAAAAAGATAAAGAGTGGGTTCAAGATTCAGGTTTTCTCTTAATCTGGCATCTTGAATCAGGCATCTGGTTTCATATTTTACTCTAAAACCCCTTCGTAAACAACAGATTACTGAAACAACTAACCGCCAATCATTGCAAAAAAGAACAATTACCTTTAAATTATTGTTCTGAGCACACACTTGCATAATCCTTAAAACTAATGGAACGTCGGAATTTTATTAAAAACACTGTTCTGGGAGGTTTTCTCCTTTCTTCGTTTTCCTCTTTCGGAAAAATATTCAACTCCGGTTCGGGCAAATACCGCGGAGTAGAAGGGGTTCTTTCTCCCTCCAGGACCCACATGGTGGGCAACGGCTTTAAGGTGATGAATTTCTATCCCAATGGAAAAGGAATTGAAGAAAGAATGAGTCCTTTCTTCCTGCTCGATTTCAATGCAGAAGTACATTATCCGCCTTCCGAACTTTCCAGGGGAGTAGGCGTGCATCCCCACCGTGGGATCGAGACCATTACCGTTGCTTACAAGGGCAGCGTAGCACATCATGACAGTGCCGGCAATGCAGGAGTCATCAATCCCGGAGATGTACAGTGGATGACCGCCGGAGGAGGTGTACTACACAAAGAATATCACGAAACCGAATACCGCAAGAAAGGAGGAGCCTTTGAAATGATCCAGCTTTGGATCAACCTCCCGAAAAAACATAAAATGACTCCTGCCAAGTACCAGAGCATTCTCCATGAGAAAAAAGGGAAAGCTGTACTGGCCAACAATGCAGGAAATCTTTACGTCATAGCGGGTGACTATAACGGAATAAAAGGCCCGGCCCATACTTTCTCACCTGTACATCTTTACGATCTTCACCTGAATCCAGGAGGAGAAACGTCTCTCACGCTTCCGGGAAATTTTAACACGGGTTTGCTCGTGGTGGACGGAGACATTGTGGTCAACGAATTTCATAAAGTACCGGAAAACCATTATGTGCAATTCAAAAACGAAGGCGGGACCTTTCATATCAAAGCAGGCAAAAAAGCGATCGTACTGGTCATGAGCGGAGAGCCGCTAAACGAACCATACGTAGGCTACGGCCTGTTTGTCATGAATACGGAAGAAGAAATCCATCAGGCCATCAAAGACTACAACGATGGGAAGTTCGGTTTTCTGGCGGATTAAAGTTCCAAAACTTGTTGCCCTTTTGAAACGATACTAGATGCCAGATACCGGATTCAGGATAAAAAGGATCATGGCATCTTGAATCCTGTATCTGGTATCTTTTTAAATACAATCCCTCCTACAGCTTCTCCAGAATATAATTGGTGATCATTTTATACAAATGATAGCGGGTATTTCCTCCGTAAATCCCATGATTTTTTTCGGGATAATAAAACATATCAAACTGCTTGTTGGCCTTGATCAACGCTTTCTGCATCTCTATCGCATTCTGAAGATGTACATTATCATCCGCCGTTCCATGGATCAGCAGGTAGTTTCCTTTTAACGCCCCTGCATAATACGTAGGGGCGTTTTCATCGTATCCTTTCTGGTTTTGTGAAGGAAGGCCCATATAGCGCTCTGTATAAATATTGTCATAATAACGCCAGTTCGTGACCGGCGCTACAGCAACCGCTGTTTTGAAATAATCCGCACCTTTGGTAATCGCAAGAGAAGATAAGTATCCTCCGAAGCTCCACCCGAATATGCCGATCCTTGCCGGATCTGCGAACGGCTGTGCACGCAGGTATTTCGCCGTCTCGATCAGGTCTTCGGTTTCATATTTCCCAAGATTATACTGAGTGCATTTTTTAAACGCAGCCCCTCTGCCTCCCGTACCACGTCCGTCTACACAAACCACGGCATATCCTTTCTGAGCAAGCATCTGACTCCATACATAACCGAGGCCGTCCCAGCCATCCATAACCTTCTGCGACCCTGGCCCTCCGTAGATCGTAAGCAGCACAGGATACTGCTTCCCTTCCCGGAAATCTACCGGCTTGATGATCCAGCCGTTCAGCTCCACCTTCTGGGTAGTAGTAAAACTAAAAAATTCCACCTTACTCAGGGAAGTCTGAGCAAGACGCTGACGCAACGATTCGTTTTTAGTGAGCACCTGCACGGCCTTTCCGGTAACGGTCTCCTTCAGAACCGTAACAGGCGGAGTATTGGCATCCGAATACGTATCGGTGTAATAACCGGAACGGGGAGAAAAAGAAACGGTATGAACTCCTTTCTCCGTACTCAACTGCGTTTTCTTTCCTTTGAAATTCACCACATACAATTGTCTCTCTATCGGAGATTTCTCCTGTGCGGTGAAATAGACCTGTTGGTTCTTTTCATGAATCCCGTTTATTTCTGTCACCTCGTAGGCTCCCGAAGTAAGGGGCAGGATCTTATCCTCTTTTGAAAGGTACCGGTATATATGCCGGTAACCGGTTTTCTCGGAAGTAAATACAAAATCTTCCGATCCGGAAAGATAAAAATGATTGTCGTTGATCTCCACATACGCCGGGTCTGTTTCTTTATATACGACTCTCCCTTTTTTTTGCACCACATTGTAGTGAATGATCTCCAGTTCATTCTGCAGGCGATTGAGCCGGTAATAACTGACAATGTCTGCGTCCCCGGTCCAGTGTACCCTGGGAAAATACTCACACACTCCGGGGATCGTGGCATCGATCCTCTCCCGGCGATCGTTTTCTGTCAGGAAAGTACAATAAAGACTGACCCGTGAATTTTCTTCTCCTGCTTTGGGGTATTTATAACGATAATCGTTGGGGTAATTTCCTTCCCACCGCTGCATATTATATTCTTTCACGTCGCTTTCATCAAAGCGATAGTACACTATTTTTTTACCATCCGGCGACCAGAAAAATGCCTGGGCAAATTCGAACTCTTCTTCGTACACCCAATCACAGGCACCGTTGATAATATGGTTGAATTGTCCGTCGGAGGTAATGGCTTTTTCTTTTCCGGATGCAATATCTGTCACATATAAATTATTACTTCGTACAAACGCTATGGAAGTCCCCTCCGGAGAGAATTCAGGGAACGAGATCTTTCCTTTATTGAAATCATGCAACGGCCGAAGAACTCCGGTATTCACTTCAAACAGATAATAATTTGCCCTGGAGGATCTTCTGTAAACCGGCTGCTCTCCAGTGGAAAAAAGGATCCTCGCCTGATCCGGACTGACAGTATAACCTTCCAGCAGAATACTATCCGCAAGATCCCGGGAAAGTAAAGAGGTCAGCTCCCGTACACTTCCGTTTTTTACAGTATGCACCTTCACGGAAGGGATCCTGCCCTGGTGCTGCATCGTATAATAATTCTGTCCGTCAGTACTCCAGTTAAACCGTGGGGGACGATCTGCATGATATTTCCCTTCCAGCCAGAGTTCCTCCAATGAAATGAGCTGGCCCGCCCCCTGATAATATAGAATTAACAGCGGAAAAAATAATACGTATTTATACATATAACGTTATGATTGTTAATTTTTAAAGAGAATTATTTAATTAATTTTTAAGCTTAAATTAGACTTAAAAGTATAATTTTACTTATATTTAAATCCCCTTTGAATATTAAAAGTACTCATAAAAAGGGATTTAATTTTTGTAAATGTAAACAAACCCTAATTTTAAATTTAACTATGAAAAAAGTAGCGTATTTATTTTCAGCCACGGCTTTGGTGGCACTTACAATGCTGAGTTCTTGTAAAAAAGACGATCCGGAACCTACTCAAGATTGTGCGAACCAGACGTTCCCAAGCAACACAGGATCTGCTAGTGTATCAATCCTAAACTATACTAATACAAGCAGTGGATTCACTGTAATAGATGCTAATGCCGGAGACAACCTTTCTATCGCATTAGAGATTGTAAAAGGGACTAACAGACCTCAAAAAGTAAGAATTTATCAAACTGACTGTCAAAACGCAGTAGGAGATATCGTAAGCTTATCAGGTCAGCCTGGCGCTGAAGATGGAGGAACCAGACTTGATCTAAGAAATACTGACGAGGCACAAGTAAGACAATTCTTATATACCGTACCTACAGGTATGTCAACTATTTACCTGAACATTGAAATAGATGAAAGCGGAAACACATATACTTATAAAAGAGTTAAGTTAAATGTTTCAGGTTCTGGCATCATTGATACTTGGACTGGTATAGCATTAGGAGGTAACTCAAGTACAACAGCTTCCAGACTTAGTACAGGAACAGGTCAAACATACGACGCTTGTGACGCTGCAGCAAACATGGAATATATAGATATCACCTATGCGGTTAATACTACTGCCCCATATCCATCTTACCTATGTTCGAATCCAGCCAGATTCCTTACTCCTGTAGGTTTAGGCGCAAGCACAGCAAGCTGTGGAGAAGATGGTACACTTAGCACAGCAGGAGGAACCGCTACTTACTTCAAAGCACACGCTGCTGGTGATTTCGAAACAATTGACGATGCAGGTCTTGCTGCATTAACCGTTTCCAACTCTAACAATCAATATATAGAAATCACTGCGATCAATACTACTTATGAGTTCCTTAACTCAAAAGGTAAAAAAGGATTGATCAGAGTAACTGGTGGTACTTTAAATAACACTACAACAAACATTTCTGTAAATGTTAAAGTACAACGCTAATCAGTTGCTATAGCTCTGAAATAAAAAGCCCCCCCGTTAAAAAACGGAGGGGGCTTTTTATTTATACCCCAATTACTCTTCAAAAAAATCTCCCCCATTCCCTTCTTTTCCGTTATATAATTCTTATTTTGAAAGAGAATTTACTACTCAAAATTTTTATAACACATGAATTTCCAATTGACCGAAGAACAACTTGCTGTACAAGCCGCAGCACGTGATTTTGCCCGTACAGAGCTACTTCCGGGAGTAATAGAGAGAGATGAACATCAGACGTTTCCGGCAGAACAGATCAAGAAACTCGGCGAACTGGGCTTCATGGGAATGATGGTAAGCCCGGAATACGGAGGCAGTGGAATGGACGCCGTATCCTATGTACTGGCCATGGAAGAGATCTCCAAAATAGACGCTTCGGTCTCTGTTTGTATGTCGGTCAACAATTCTCTGGTATGCTGGGGACTGGAAACTTTTGGCACAGAAGAGCAGAAGCAAAAATACCTGCCACGCCTGGCAAAGGGTGAGATCATAGGAGCCTTCTGCCTTTCCGAGCCGGAGGCAGGATCAGATGCCACTTCTCAAAGGACCACCGCCCTGGACCAGGGGGATCACTACCTGGTCAACGGGACCAAAAACTGGATCACGAACGGAAATTCTGCTTCTGTATATATAGTGATCGCCCAGACCCATCCGGAAAAAGGACATAAAGGAATAAACGCACTTATTGTAGAAAAAGGTACAGAGGGATTCGTGATAGGGAAAAAAGAAAATAAGATGGGGATCCGGGCCTCCGACACCCATAGCCTGATGTTTAACGATGTAAAAATACCTAAATCCAACCGGATCGGAGACGATGGGTTCGGTTTTTCGTTCGCGATGCAGACCCTTAACGGAGGCAGGATCGGAATCGCTTCCCAGGCGCTGGGAATTGCCTCAGGAGCTTACGAGCTCGCCCTCCAATACTCTACCGAACGGAAGGCTTTCGGCAAAACACTGTCTGAGCATCAGGATGTTCAGTTTAAACTGGCCGATATGGCTACCCGTATCGATGCTTCCCGCCTCCTGTGCCTGAAAGCTGCTTTTCTGAAAGACCAGCACCAGGAATACGGCCCTGCGAGTGCTATGGCCAAGCTTTTTGCGGCCAAAACCGCCATGGACGTGACCACAGAAGCCGTCCAGATCCATGGAGGGTATGGTTATGTGAAAGAATACCATGTAGAACGGCTCATGCGGGATGCGAAAATTACTCAGATTTATGAGGGAACTTCTGAAATACAAAAGATTGTTATTTCCAGGGAATTGTTAAAAAAATAACATTTCCCAACGTCAAAAACTACATTATAGTATTATTAAAATATAATTTTATTAGCTGAATTATTTGAATTTATGAATTTAATATATTAGTATTGTACAAATTATTAGAATAATTACAATTAGGCTTTAGTTATATTTTAGTTTTTTAGCTTTCTTTATTATGGAAGATTATAATAAAATTATCGAATCATTAGGTGTTCGTTATATCAAATCCAAGAACATCAAAATCATACAACCGATCACCGTAGAAAATTTCTATGATGTAGGAAACACCGTAATCCTGCTTCACAGAGGCGAGATCTCATTTGGTGAGGACAAGACTAAACTAAACGAAGGCGAATTACTCTTCATCCCGGGAGGTCGCTTAACTTCGGTTACCTACGGAAAAAACAATCCGGTAAAACTTACCAACGAAGATCTACTCAACAACCGTGATAAATTCCTTAGCTATAACAAGAATTTCAGCCATGTGGGAGTAGAAACCGACAGCTTCAGCTACGTAACCTTCGAGGCAAAAGTATTTGATTCTGTAAACTTCTTCGCATCGCTGGACATTCCTCCGTTCGTGATCTCCGGTACAGACAAGCTGGCCGAGACGATGATCGAAACTGTAAAAGAGGAAATGACCGAATATCCGGGCAAAGAGCGTTTGATCAAAGTAAATACCGAAAGGATCGTAATTGAAATCGTTCGCTTTATTCTTGAGAAAAGATTATTCGTGGAGCAACTTGCTACCAACAGTACCTATTTCAAGGATCCTCGCCTGATCGATATTTTTGCTTTCATCAAAAAGCACCTGGGCGGCGATCTTTCCAACAAGGTTCTGGCAAACGTAGCCAACGTATCAGAAGATTACGTAGGACAGTACTTCAAAATGCTGACCGGGATCAATCCTCAGGATTACATCGAATACCAGCGGATGGAAATGGCCGTGAACCTTCTTCGTACTACCAAAAAGTCGATCCGGGAAATCGGAGCTGAAGTGGGATATAAAGACACTGCTTACTTCTGCCGCCGTTTCAAAATGATGTTTGGTATTCCGGCCGGAAAAATGAGAAGAAGAGAATCATTGATGAATTTATAAGCTTCTATAGCAGTCAACACAACTTTGATAAAACCCCGGGGATAAAACATCTTCGGGGTTTTTAGTTGGAAGTGCTTCCCCTCTCCCGGCTAGTCCGGGCTTTCGCCAAACCCTGGTGTCTTGCCAGAGAACGATAGCCGTTAACACTAAAAAACCTCCCCCTGACCCCCTCCGTCTACGCTCAGAATCCATCGCGCAAGGAGGAAATAGTAGTTTTATTATTTTTACCATCTATCCTTCAATAACCGAAGCATTTCCCCCTTGTGCGGCTGTTCGTGCGCTGGCGGAGGCCAGGGGGAGGTTGCGCTATCCTGTAATACCACGTTGTTCGTAACCTCGAAGACGACAATTGATTCCTGAGAATTATCGAAATAAGACTTCACGCCGCAGGCACAGAGCGCATTTTAAAAGATAAACTACCAAAGCTTTATTTTTAATCCCAGGCCAGCAAGACTACTACTTCAGGTGAAGCATTCAATGCGAAGATAAAATTCGTTCAGGGCATCCTTTCGTAGAGTGAGTAATGTCCCTTTCTTCTTATTCCGTTGAGCTAATATTTATGTTTAGCCTCCAACTTTTCCGACCAGATCCTTCCGGGCAGAGGATTATATCGTGCGGATCGGGCATCCAGGATCAGTCTGCTACTTTTTCAGCATTCATTTCATGTACTACGGAAGAGATCTCCGAAAGCAGTCCCGGATTTTTTTCGATCCCATTGCCTACCACGATCACGTCTGCTCCAGCCTTCAATGCATTATAGGCTTTTTCACGTGAATTAATCCCCCCGCCTACGATCACCGGAGTTTCTACCGATTTACATACCATGCGGATCATTTCAGGCGCCACAGGATTCTGCGCACCGCTCCCCCCGTCCAGGTATATAAGTTTTAATCCGAGCATTTCTCCCGCCATCGCCGTACAAGCAGCTATAGCAGGCTTATCATAAGGGATCGGGGTGGTATTGCTGATATACGAAACAGTGGTCTGCCGGCCGCAGTCTACCAGCATATAACCGGTGGCCAGGATCTCGAGTCCGCTTTGTTTTAAAATAGGAGCCGCCACTACATGCTGTCCGATCAGTGCATCGGCATTTCTTCCGGAGATCAGCGACAGAAGTAAGATAGCATCCGCTTCTTTGCTGACCTGGTTGTTGCTCCCCGGAAAAATCACCACAGGGATCGTTGTTTCGGCTTTAATGATACGGATCGTATTGGCCAGGCTATCGTCCATAAGCAAACTCCCTCCCACAAAAAAATAACTGATATTGTGCGCCATTCCCAGTTTTACCATCTTCCGGCAACCTGCTTCATCCAGCTTGTCAGGATCAAGCAGGACGGCAAAAGATTTCTGGCCTTTTGATTTTTTTTCCTGTAGAGAATGGTATATGAATTTCATTGGTCAATCATGGTTCATAACCCGATTGAGAATGCAGCATACTGTTTGTAGGAATTTATTTGCTTTATTCATGTGGTCAGGTTAGTCTTATACTCAAATATACTTATTATTTTCCTTGTTTTAAGGAGTTCCCGCTCACAATTAATATCCGTTTTAGCGGAAAGGTAAGCCAGGGATATACTCCGCAATGTTTTCCGGACGAAGCACAATGTTGAGATTCAGTCCTATCACGGGGCTTATACTGTTTACTTTGTTATAAATATTATTACCATATTCGTCAGAGCTTCCCAGAGGATAAAAATATTCTGTTTCTCTCATCACAAACAACCCTACATACAGGTTTTTGGTAATCCCATAAAAAACATCCGCTCTCAGTCGTGTAAAGTCAATTCTCCGGTCTTTATAGATATCAAACTCCAGGTTCGAATTGATCAGGAGCTTATATCCCAGCATCAACCCTAATGGTCTCTTAAAAACAGGAAAATCTTTGTACAAGGCTACTCCGATACCAGCCTGCAAATCTTTTTTGGTATCAAAAAAAGGATAATTAAAATGATGGATATACTCTCCTGAAAGTTCCTTGATAAAATGTATCGGTCCTATTTTCCCCCGGTGTGTCACGTTTGCCTTTACCGAAGCCATGCTGAGACTATCGATATATCCCAGCCGATGTCCGGCAGAAGCTCCTACATACCATCTGCCTCCGACATTGACTTCCACCCCGAGGCGGTTGTACAAACGGGTACTATTGGTAATCCTGTACCGGTAGTTTTCATTAAAATTATAATCCACACTATAGAAAACGCAGGTATTCTCTTTAAAATAATATTCTCCTTTTACTCCCGGCAACACCGTCAGGCCTGTATGCGTCCTGACAACAGGTGCATCATCCGGTTTGTCCTGGGCATTCAGGTTATTAAAGCGCAATAAACAGGCAGACAAAACAACTATTAGCAGGCATATCTTCTTCATCACTTAAAGAACGTAAGTTTAACCTATATATTCAAATTTTAGCTTCCGGAATCGTACCTGGCTCTAATTGTGTATCGGTTGTCTGGTCAGGGGACCAGACAGGAAACAGGGACCCAGCCTGGAAACAGCTACTTTTTTATATCAATGCTAAATACGACCAGCAGTGTGCCGTTCTCATGACTTTGACCAAAGTATCTACGGAACTTTCAGGCAAAAAAAAACACGAGACTAAATGATCTCGTGTAATACTCTCTACCGGACACTGTCCGGCTATCCATTCAAATTAAGAAAGAAGAGAACTTACGAACGTGCTCGTAGTTGTTTCTGCTGGTTTAGTAGCAGTTTTCTTCTTAGCAGCTACTTTTTTCTTAGCTACCGGCTTCTTAGCAGCAGCTTTCTTA
>CAYTGJ010000006.1:2777-20241 GCA_964437245.1 uncultured Chitinophagaceae bacterium | reverse complement strand
CTTAGCTACCGGCTTCTTAGCAGCAGCTTTCTTAGCTACTGGTTTTTTAGCAGCTGGCTTCTTAGCAGCTACTTTTTTCTTAGCTACTGGCTTCTTAGCAGCTACTTTTTTCTTAGCTACCGGCTTCTTAGCAGCAGCTTTCTTAGCTACTGGTTTTTTAGCAGCTACTTTTTTCTTAGCTACCGGCTTCTTAGCAGCGGCTTTCTTAGCTACTGGTTTTTTAGCAGCTACTTTTTTCTTAGCAGCCGGCTTCTTAGCAGCTACTTTCTTTTTTGCGGTTGGCTTTTTTGCTGTTGCCATGTGATCCTCCTTTTTTTAAATTGTTTAAAACTAAGTTTAATTAATAAACTAAAAGCACTTCAATAATATAGTTTTTTTTCATAAGTTCCAAATATTCGGATGGTTGCAACCTCGTTTTTTGTCTATCTACCCCCACTCTCTACGCCACATTTCATCGTCCTTTCAGGCATTCTCAAAGCTATTTTCAAAAGCCAGTAAACGAATGATGCTCTATAGGTCTCGTTAATCAAGGACTACAGAGCATCATGTATTTTTGCTTCCGGGCTACCTGTCAAAAATCTTTTCTTCCGAAAGGCAATTTTTTAGTCGAAAAAATTTTTCAACATTTTTGTTTTTTTTTCTAAATATCCACCTCGATCTGATTTCTCAGAAGATCTTCCATCGTCTCCCGCTTGCGGATAAGCACAGCCTTGCCCTCAAGAATCATCACTTCTGCCGGCCGGAAACGGGAATTATAATTGGAACTCATACTAAAGCCATAGGCACCTGCATTGCGAAGACATATGATATCTTCCTCTCTTACTTCCGCCATTTCCATGTCCGTACCAAACGTATCCGTTTCGCATATATATCCTACCACATCATAGGTTTTTGTTGCTCCAAGAGGATTTGAGACGTTGAATATACTGTGGTAAGCATCGTACATCATAGGGCGGATCAGGTGGTTCAGACCGGAATTAACTCCTACGAAGGTACAGGCCGGTGTTTCCTTCACGACATTTACCCCCGCAAACAGAAACCCACTCTCACTCACGAGGTATTTGCCCGGTTCAAACCAGATTTCAAGATCTTTGCCATAACGTTTGCAGAAAGAAACAAACGCTTCCTTCATGCGCACTCCCAGCTCATTGACATCCGTCACATGATCTCCTTCCTTGTATGCCACCTTGAACCCACTGCCAAAATCAACGAATTTCAGTCCGCTAAACATCATTGCCACCTGAAAAATCACTTCTGCTGCCTGTACAAACGCTTCTGCATTTTTGAAATCCGAACCGCTGTGCACATGTATCCCTGTCACCTGAAGCTTATATTCATCGGTCAACGAATACACCCTGTCCATCTGGTCTATGGAAATACCAAATTTGGAGCGTTTGTGACCGGTCATGATCTTTTTGTTCCCTCCGGCATCGATGTGCGGATTTACCCGGATACAAACCGGATAGCTGCTGCCATATTCTTTGCCAAATTTTTCCAGGAAAGGAATATTATCAATATTTACCGTCACACCGAGAGAAACTGCTTCCCGTATTTCTTCAAAATCACTGCAGTTGGGAGTAAACATGATATTGTCAGGTGTAAACCCTGCCATCAGCGAAAGTTTTACTTCCTGGATAGAAACAGCATCCGCACCAGCTCCGGCTTTTCGCAGCACTTTGAGTACCGCCTGATTGGTAAGCGCTTTGGTAGCATACTTGATCCGCAGATTCACTCCCTCAAACGCCTTTTGGAGGCTTTTATACTGCGTCACTATCTTATCTGCATCATAGACATATAAAGGTGTACCGAATTCCCCGCATATATCCAGCACATTTACCCCCTGGATCTGATACTGATTATTTATTAATTGCATACAATAATTCTGGTGTTTTTAAATTTCAGAACTGCAAGTTACATTGTTTTTAGCGGGTTATAAAAATAACAATCTCCTTTTTCATCTCACTTTATCTCTTTCAGAAGATCTGATTTCGGGAAACTCCTCTCTCGGGCTGTACCCTTGGTGCTGAAATACTTTGTTGTACCTGGAATTACTGGACCGACCCATGATCATCAACTTAAGGAATAACCTTCTCCTGGCCTCCTCCGCTTACGCTCAGAATCCATCGCACAAGGGGAAAATAGTAGTCCTGTTATTTTTACCATGTGTCATTCAACAACTGAAGCATTTTCCCTTTGTATGGCTGTTCGGGCACTGGCAGAGAAGGTCAGGGGAAGGTTGTGTTGTACCGATACTAACGTTACCGTTTGATATAAAGTTGACGGCACTGGCCGGGGAACCAGCCAGTCGGTGGTCTGTCATACAAAAACCGGAACACCACCCCTCAGGCTTACTAAAATTTCCCGGGAGCGCTATTGCTCCTTTCAATATTATTTCCTTATATTTGATCGGTCGGGATAAACCAAACTAAGAGATGAACACTATAGTATTACATAACAATTGGTGGTGGCACAGAAATTAATTGTTTTTGTGAACGTACCCTTTATATGTAATCTAGCGATATATCATTAATTTTAAGGCCTGCTGTTCACAGCAGGCCTTTTTTAATTCAAAAAAGTATGAAAAAATATTCCTTAAAAACCTCCTATCGAAAAATACTGGCCGACACGATCACTCCGGTCAGTATCTATCTGAAATTACGCGATAAGTATCCTAACAGCATACTTCTGGAAAGTTCTGATTACCATGGCAACGAAGACATTTACTCCTATATCTGCTGCCAACCGATCGCAGGGCTGAAAGCAGAAAACGATATACTGGAGTTAAGTTTTCCGGACAACACCCAGGTTCGCAAAGAAATATCTCCCGACCTTAATATGCCTGATGAAATCGGGCTTTTTGCCAACTCCTTTGAAATAGAAAAACTGAATTTCCCATTTATCACCGGCGGTATTTTCGGGTATTGCTCGTACGACTCCGTCCGTTATTTTGAAGAAATCGAAATCAATACTTATCCCACTGAATTCAGAAAAATTCCCGATATTCAATATCATGTATACCGGTATATTATAGTGTTCAACCACTTCAACAACGAGGTCTTTATTATTGAAAACAGTTATGGAGAGGACCAGGAAAGCGATATCGGAAAAATAGAGGATTATATACGGAAAAGGGACTTCGCCATCTACAAGTTCAACCTGATCGACCGGGAAGAGTCTAATTTTACAGATGCCGAATTTCTTAAAGTACTTCAAAAAGGCGTCGATCATTGTCTCCGTGGCGATGTTTTCCAGATCGTGCTCTCTCGGCGCTTCTCCCGGCAGTACAACGGAGACGACTTTAATGTATACCGGAGTCTTCGCTCCATCAATCCTTCTCCTTATCTTTTTTACTTCGACTATGGCAGTTTCCGTATTTTCGGTTCTTCCCCGGAAGCCCAAATTGTCGTAAAGAACGGAAAATCCACGATCTATCCGATTGCGGGAACCTTCCGCCGTACCGGAGACGATATCAAGGATTATGACCTGGCCAAGAAACTACTGAACGATCCGAAGGAAAATGCCGAACATGTCATGCTGGTGGATCTGGCAAGAAATGATCTCAGCCGCCACTGCGAAAATGTAAAAGTGGAAACACTGAAAGAAGTACAATACTACTCCCATGTGATCCACCTGGTCTCAAAAGTGACAGGACAGATGCAGGAGAAAGAAAATTTTGCCAAAATCGTAGGAGATACTTTTCCGGCCGGTACACTCTCCGGTGCCCCCAAGCACAATGCGATGCAGATCATCAACCGGCTAGAGCACGGAAACCGCGGATTTTACGGAGGTTGTATCGGGTTCATGGGCTTTAACGGCGAATTTAACAGCGCCATTATGATCCGTTCGATCCTGAGCAAGGACAATGTACTCTATTACCAGGCCGGAGCAGGAGTCGTAGCCCTCTCCAGTATTGAAAATGAATTGCAGGAAGTAAATAATAAACTGGCAGCACTTAAGAAAGCTGTTGAAGAAGCTGAAAAAGTAAGTTAAGAGATGGAAAAGATATTAATGATCGACAATTACGATTCGTTTACCTACAACCTGGTACACATCGTAAAAAAATTCGGATATGAGATCGATGTATACCGAAACGACAAAATAAGCCTGGAAGAAGTAGGAAAATACCAAAAGATCATGCTTTCTCCCGGCCCGGGAATCCCTTCCGAGGCAGGGATCCTGCAACAGATCGTCACAACCTATGCTCCTACCAAAAATATATTAGGAGTATGCCTGGGAGAGCAATGTATCGGGGAGATCTTCGGAGGAACGCTTACAAACCTTGACAAAGTCTTTCACGGCATCGCCACTCCTATTACACTTGTCAACAGCAAAGACCCCGTACTGTTCGACGCGATCCCGGAATCTTTTTCCGTAGGACGCTACCATTCATGGGTAGTGGATACAAAAGATTTCCCGGAAGAGCTTGAGATCACGGCAGTGGATGCCTCGGGGAAAATAATGGCCCTGAAGCACCGGAAATACAATGTGCGGGGAGTACAGTTTCACCCTGAATCCATCCTCACAGAGCATGGAGAAAAAATCCTGGAAAACTGGCTAAAGAGCTAACGTTTATAAGATGAATAAGATCGAATGCCTTTCCGACTATTCGATCTTATTCATCTTATCTTTTACGATCTCAAGTGCTTTCTTCATTTTCTCAACATCTATCGAAGCGCCTTCCTGATCTTTCCTGTTTTGTTCCTGTAATTTCAGAAGTTCCACCAGTTCTGCTGCGTTTTTCTTGTGCTTCGATTCCAGGTCTGTTCTGCTTTGTTTGTTCTTCGCAATTTCTTTGGCCAGTTTCTCTCCTTCACTTACCTTTTTCTGATGTGCCTTGATTGCCTCTGTAAGTGCTTTTTTCTCTTCTTCGGTCTGAGGTTCACCATCAGTGGCGTGTTGAGCCGATTTAATCGTTTCTACATGCTGAAAAGCATTTTTCTGGTCGGCAAAATTATGGTCGATATCCCGGTTCAGGCGCCCATAATCCTCTTTGTTGACCAGCAACTTGTTTTCCAACTCATTTTTCTGATTCTGATTGTTTTCTATTTTATCCTGAAGACTGATCCCCTCGCTGACCTCTTTTTCATGAATCTTAGTGGCTGCTTCAAGCGCCCGTTCAGCATCAATGATCTGACGATTGATATCGTCACGATAGGCATTGATCGAAAATTCATACAACATTTTTTCGGCTCCCTTATATTGGGCTTCCGATTCCCTGGTGACAAATTTAGAACCCATATCAATGGCCCACCATACTCTGGAACCCGTATGAGCCACCTCCACCATCGAAATGACCCGGCAGGGATAATCGCTGATCGCTTTCATTTCAGCAGCCTGTAAAAGAATCAGGCCTTTGCTTGTCTCTGTTTTCCCATATTGTTTCAAATATTTCTGCCAGGCCTTTTCCACTTCCTTTTTATCAAGCTCCAGCAATACAAACATTCCCTGACGGGAAAGTCCTTCTACCGTTTCGGTCGATTCCTGGATTTTTATTTTCTGTGCTTGTGCCGCAATGCCTGAAAGCAACAGAAAAAAAACAACAATATACTTTCGCATTTTTCTCAAAACTATTGGTAACTTAAACAAACTACTATTTAGTCTCGCTAAAATAATACCAAATTAGCTAGCATAAAAATTATGCAAAAAAATATACTTATTACCGGTGGTACCGGACTGGTCGGAAGCCGGCTTGCTGAAAGGCTTCTGAACAAAGGGTACAACGTAAGTTTTCTCAGCCGGAAAGCGGAAGAAGGGAAAATAAAAAAATACCGCTGGGATCCGAAGACCGGCTACATTGACGAAGCGGCACTCCTCCAGGCAGATAGCATCGTGCATCTGGCAGGTGCGGGTGTATTCGACAAACGCTGGACTCCGGAATACAAAAAGGAAATCATGGAAAGCCGCGTTGTCTCCACACAGCTGCTGGGGACGAAGCTTGCTTCGCTTGCACATCCTGTACGTTCGGTGATCTGCGCCTCTGCCATCGGGCTGTACGGAGCAGACACAGGTGAAGACTGGCAAACCGAGACATCGCCTCAAGGAGGAGGATACCTGGCTGAAGTCACCAGACAATGGGAGGACGCCACGACCGCCATAGAATCCTCCGGGATCCGCACCGTCAGGATCCGTATAGGAATCGTACTCTCTGACCGGGGAGGAGCGCTGAGCGAAATGGGTAAGCCCGTCCGGTACTACTTCGGGGCTCCTATCGGAAGCGGCCGCCAGTTCGTATCCTGGATCCATATCGACGATCTCTGCGATATGTTTATATATGCGATCGAACACGATCAACTGAAAGGAGTATTTAACGGAGTAGCACCTCAACCGGTTACCAATAAAAAATTAATTCAGGAAATTGCCGCTGCCCTGAAAAGACCACTCTGGCTTCCAAATATTCCTGCCTTTGTGCTGAAACTGGTGACGGGAAACGAACCGGCGGCTGTTTTAGTAGGGGGCAACAGAGTTTCTTCTCAAAAAATCAGCAATCATGGCTTTAATTTTACCTATCCGGACCTACACAAAGCACTTCAACAATTATTGAAAAACAACAAATAAAGGTTAATTTGCAAACTTAACCGAAGACTATATCGTTTAAAATAACAGACGATAGATAATTTTCTCAGATGAACGACTATAAAGAAAAAGGAGACGGTCTCAGCGAAGGCAATAGCTCCAACAACGAACCAATGCAGGAAAACAAACTAGCCAAAGACAACCTTCAGAATCTTCAAAGACAACTCGCTCCGGACGAAGAGCGGAAAATCCGCAAAGCTTTTAAAGACAGGGATTGGAACGAAATTAAAAGTGCCGATTCATGGGCTATCTTTAAGGTGATGGGAGAGTTTGTAGAAGGGTTTGACAAGCTTGCAAAAATAGGGCCTTGCGTTTCTATTTTTGGTTCTGCGCGTACCACTCCTGACAACCACTACTATGAAATGGCAGTGGAGATCGCGGCCAAACTGGTACGTCATGGCTATGGAGTAATCACAGGCGGCGGCCCGGGGATCATGGAAGCAGGTAACAAAGGAGCTTTCCTCCAGGGAGGAAAGTCTGTGGGATTGAACATCCACCTGCCCTTCGAGCAAACACACAACCATTATATTGACCGCGACAAAGTAATGAACTTCGATTATTTCTTTGTGCGCAAAACAATGTTTATCAAATACTCACAGGGATTCATTGTAATGCCGGGAGGATTTGGTACGCTGGACGAGCTTTTTGAGGCCGTTACCCTTATCCAGACCAAAAAGATCGGAAGATTCCCGATCGTGCTGGTTGGAAAAGACTACTGGCAGGGTTTGATCAGTTGGATAGAAACTGTCATGATCAACAAAGAGCGAAACGCCAGTCCTGAAGATATGGACCTGATCAGTCTGGTAGATACGCCGACAGAAGCAGTAAAAGTAATAGATGATTTCTATTCGAAATATCTGTTGCAACCCAACTTTTAACCAAAAGTATCTTATTGTGTTGACCGGTTTATGTAGTGTGAAAATAAGCGTAAACCGGTCAGCCTAAATTTTTGAAAGCTATTGAGAAAAAAGAAGCTTAAACTATTACTGGTAGGATTCATTCTTCTCTTTTCCGGTTATATCTTTTACAAGAATATAACCTATGGGATCTCTTTTACTCCTGAATCCGAACGTCATTACCAGCGGTTTATCAAAAGACTGCCGGATGATCTTACCTTTGCCGGAGAAACCGTTCATTTCAAAAATAAAGAAGCGTATACTCACTTTTACCGTGAGCTGGTATCACGTACCAGCAAAGGGCCCTACACGCAGCAGTCACTTCGCAATGCAGGTATATGGTTTCCTGTGATCGAAAAAATCTTAAAAGAATACAAGCTTCCGGACGATCTTAAATATGTAGCCCTGGCAGAAAGTAATCTTACCAATTCCCACTCTCCTATGGGAGCCGCCGGGTTCTGGCAGTTCACTAAAATAGCCGGCCGGGAAATGGGTCTCATCATCAACGACGAAATAGACGAACGGCTGGATCCGATCAAATCTACACATGCCGCCTGCAGGCTGTTCAAGCGTTCTTACAATTATTTCGGAAGCTGGTCTTCCGCAGTAGCGGCCTACAACATAGGAGGAACTGCCTTGTATTTTGCTTTCCGCAATCAACAGGTAAATTCTTATTATGATCTGAAACTGAACCGGGAAACGGCAGCGTACTTATACAAGATCATGGCAGTAAAAGACCTGGTAGAAAATACCGGAAAATACGGAATGAAATACCGTCGCTATAACATCGCCCCGACCCGTCTGATCCCGGTAAAGGAAAGTATTCCTGATCTGAGGGAATTTGCCCGCGAAAAAAATATCTCCTACGAAACCCTGCGGGAATTAAATCCCTGGATCCGTACCAACCATCTGACGCTGACAGATTCTGCCCAGGTTTTTTATCTAAAAGCACCAAAGCAGAAGAACTAACCTTCTGCTCTTCCGTTAATCGATCACTTTTGCCCTGAAAAACGGCTTGCCTTCTTCAAACAGTTTACGGTATGTAATATGTTTTTTGACAACCGTAGCGCCGAAAGAATCGATCAGGTGAATCATTTTCGGATTAAAATCTCCGATCCAGTTCATCTCAAAAATATCGTACTTATCTTTAGGTTGAATGATCCTCGCCGCTTCAATGATAATGGCTCCTTCCACTCCCCGGCCCTGGTATTCGGGAATGATCCCAAAGGCAACGCCAAACATTTTCCGGCAGGCACCAGTCTTCTGATAATATAAGAATTTCAGCTTCGCGAGCAGGTTAAACTTCCCGTTGAGGTGTTTGAAGATCTGGTTAAGCTCAGGGATCATCAGGAAAAAACCGATCGGTTCTTCTTTGTAGTAGGCGAAGACCACAATATCCGTATCCACGATAGGATTCATCTGTTTGAAGATACTCATGGCCTGTGCTTTGTTCATTCCTTTCACCCCGCCATGTTTGGACCAGGCCTTATTGTATATGTAGAGAAAATCCTCCGCAAACTTATCCATCTGCTTTTTATTATAATTTTTGTAATTATAATTCGGATCACGTGCTATCCTGTTGGCACGTTCTCTATAATTTTCCGGCATTTCGGACTGTACCGGCATGCTGTAAGTATATTGTTCGAAGTAATTCTGAAATCCGTAAGCTTCAAAGAAGGCTTTATAATAGGGCATGGTATAAGGCATACAATAATTCGGTTCCAGGTCAAATCCTTCTACCAGCAAACCCCACCACTTATCTCTTTCTCCAAAATTAACAGGGCCGTCCATGGCCTCCATACCTTTCTCTTTATTCCATTCCAGGCATTTGTCAAAAAGCATGAAGGCAGCTTTCTGATCATTAATGCATTCAAAAAAACCTAGTCCGCCGGCAACATACTCTGTCGTTTTAGCCGTTTTTCTGTTGACGAAAGCCGCTACACGTCCTATCGTCTGTCCCTGATCGTCCACCAGGATCCATCTCTCCAGTTCTCCGTGCCGGAAAAATTTATTTTCTTTCGGATCAAAGACCTGGTTTATATCTTTATCCAAAGGGCGAATCCAGTTTTGCTCGTTTTTATACAGTCTTACGGGAAAAAGGAGAAATTCGGCTTGGGTTTTAGTATCTGCTACTTTGTGTAATTTCATAAACGCTGTCAAAATTCTTCTCTAAATTAATTAATCGAACGTGAAGGACAAAGTTTTTTTAGAAGCTCCTGAGGGAAAAGCAGATAGAAGATACAGGATTTGTCCTGTGTTTTTCATTCCGTTTTAATATCTTGTATGGCATAAAAAATGGACTCTTAGTCCAGAATTTGTTGCGGTCCGTGTCTTGTCCTCTGACAAGATACTTATGGCCTGTCAGGGGACAGGCCATGGAGTTATTTTATAGTATAGGTACCAAATCACAGACCAGAGTCTAAAAATTTACTTTTCACAAACAACAATGCATACTCAAACGATCCCACAATTATTTCAGACCGACTACCCGATCGTACAGGCAGGCATGGTCTGGTGCTCCGGCTGGAGGCTGGCCTCTGCGGTAAGCAATGCCGGAGGACTCGGACTGATCGGAGCAGGCTCCATGAGTCCCGGACTGCTGGAAGAGCATATCCTGAAATGTAAAGCCGCCACGCAGAAACCTTTTGGAGTAAACCTGCCTCTGCTTTACAAAGAAATTGACGGGCAGATCGATGTACTCATTCGTCACAACATCAAAATAGTATTTACTTCTGCCGGAAACCCCAGAACCTGGACGAGTATTCTGAAGGAAAACGGAATGACCGTAGTGCATGTGGTATCCAGCGTACGATTTGCACAAAAAGCTGAAGAAGCAGGGGTTGATGCGGTGGTGGCGGAAGGGTTTGAGGCAGGCGGGCACAACGGACGGGACGAGACCACCACCTTTTGCCTGATCCCGATGGTTAGAGAAGCGGTAAAGATCCCCCTGATCGCCGCAGGCGGTATCAGTAGTGGCCGTACCATGCTGGCGGCCATGGTACTGGGCGCAGACGGAGTACAGATCGGCAGCAGATTTGCCGCCAGCACGGAATCTTCCGCTCATGAGAATTTCAAACGCAAAGTAGTGGAAAGCAATGAGGGCGACACGACTCTTACCCTTAAGTCTCTGACACCGGTAAGGCTGCTCAAAAACAAGTTCTATGAATCCATCCGGCAGCTTGAAGAAAAAGGCGTCTCTCCGGAAGAGCTGAAAACACTGCTTGGCAAGGGCCGGTCCCGACAAGGAATTTTTGAAGGAAACCTGGACGAAGGAGAACTGGAAATTGGGCAGGTAGCAGCTTCCATTCAATCCATACAACCGGCTGCAACGATCCTTCAGGAAATCGTGACTGACTATGAGCAACTAAAAAAATCATTTACTTGTTCCGGTTAATTTTTTCGCTTGTAACCAAAGCTTCCATTCTATGAACCCGGAAAGCTTTGATTTAAAAAATCAGGGAAGCTGGATTCTGCAAAATCTTCTTTTGCAGAATCCAGCTTCCCTAAAGGTCATGAACAACTAGTGTACAGAACAGGGGCCAGCCCCGTTATTTTATTTTACTCAACAGCATCAACACATCCATTCCCAGGAATTTTGAGGTTACCCAAAGTTTTCCTTCCGGAGTAGACCCTACAGCTTTCAGCACGAGCTTATCTCCTTTTTTCATTACTAATTTTATATTAGGCTCGGTCGTCTCAATCAGCGTCTGCTCCCACTCACAGCCACTGATCCACCGGATAGACCACTTGGTAGTATACTTGTTGTTTTGATAAACATCGTACAAAAACCCATCTCTGAATTCAGTATAGCTCCCCGGATCCGACGGGATCAGTTTGTTGTCGACATAGTTTTGCTCGCTCTCGTATTTCCCGGATTTGAATTTCTCACATACCTTGTTGTCGAGCTTTAAAGTATCAGGATTGATATCTGCCACTTTTTCCTCCTGGCTGCTTGCCTTGGTATAGTACATCAGAAAAGGAAGTATTTCCGGACATCCTGTTACCAGCTTCATTCCAAGCTTAGTCCCGATCTCATGTGCGGCTTCTTCCAGGTTGTCCGTTTTGATCGAATGTTCCTTTTTAAGCGCTTCCATATTTTTTTCCATACTGGAAGACATACAAAGCATGGCTTTTTCGGCCTGTGCATCCTCTGAAAGTGTTCTTTCTATCTTTTTAACACAACCGCATATTTCTGAGATCGTACGGTCTGTTACTTTCTGCGCATGGGAAAAAGAAACTACCGCTCCCAGAATAAAAGTTATTACTATTTTTTTCATAAATCGATTTAATTTGATTCAAAGATCTGTTTTAGGTTCCTAAAAATACAAAAGCCGGATGAAAATTCCGGCTTTTCTGTAATATTAATAATGTTTCAACGCAACGATTGGCATCTGCCGGCAGTTCCCGGCCCAATCACTAATTATAACATTTCACTTCAAACACATAATCTTGCATTTTTTTGATCATCTGGATTTTACCCTGGCTTTTCAGATAGTTTACCTTAGGCAGATGAATAGTATGGCTAAGACTATCGTTAGACGCGATTGATTTTCTGAGATAGTTTGCTTTCACGGCAAATGCCGATCCTTCGTTTTCTGTGTGTTTCCCGCTTACGATTCCTACAAGATTACCCTGCTCATCAAACAGCGGTCCACCGCTCTGGCCAGGATTTACAGGTACTGCGATCTGATAGGAAGCAGTATCTCCTTCGTAACCGTTCACAGAGCTGATATATCCTTCTCCGAATACCACATCACGTTTCGGATAGCCCAATGTATATACTTTCTCTCCCAGGTCAAGACTTGTTTTCCGGAAGGTATAGGGCAAAGGGCCAAATGTTTTGAAACTATCTTCCTCCACTTTCATAATGGCCAGGTCAAGCAACGGATCGGCGTAGATCCTTTTCAACTTTAACCGGTTAAACTTCTTATTTTCGATATATACGGAAGACACATCTTTCACTACGTGATAGCTGGTCACTACATATCCATCTGCACTGATGGCAATGGCCGTACCTCCGAAAGAAGGCTGGCGCTGCACCGGTTTATCGTTCAGCTCTTTGATGATTTTATTCTGAGAACTCTTTACCCGCTCGATGTCCAGTCGTAATTCACGGTAATGAGCTTTGTCATTGCCCGTCACAGAATCCACATAATTCATGAACAGATACGTCCCCATACTGATGATCAGGGCCACAGAGGCGGCCGCAGCCCAGAACTTGGAATCGGAAAGGAGCGTCCTCACCTTCGCCGGGCGAAGTGAAGAAGTATCCGGCAACTGCATTTCTGCATGTACGTTGTTGAGTCTGTTTTTGATCTGTTTTCTGCTGGCATAAATCCCGAAAGACTTCATCAGTTTTTGATAAGACGCTACTTCCTCTGCCAGTTTTGCATCCGAAGCTACCTGCGCCTCAAAAGCTTCTTTTTCAGAAGTACTCATCTCTCCCGAAAAATAACGCTCTATCAGATCCAGTATTTCTTTTTTATTTTCCATATGTATCTTGCCTTTTATACCGAAAAGAACATTTTTTTCAGTCGCATCAGGCATTTGTATTTTTGATTTTTGGCATTGTCTGTATTCGTATACCCGAATTTTTCACAGATCTCTGCCATACTTTTTTTATTTATATAATAATCTTCCAGGATAGTACGGCAGGGTTCCCCCAATCCGCTCATTGCTTCTTCCATCCGGGCGAAATCATTTTCTTTTTCTTCTGCGTCCTGCTGTTCTTCCTCTGAAAAACTATCCTCCAGGTCCGCAATCTTGCCGGTATACTTTGCTTTGTAATAGAGCTTTTTCAGCCAGAGTCTCCGGCATACAGAGTACAGATAGGTTTTCACCGAACAATTCAACTCCAGTGTATCTCCTCTTATTTTCTCATACAAGAGGATCAGCGCATCCTGGCAGATATCTTTTGCGTCCTGCTCTGTTCCACTATTGTTATAGATAAAATAAGCTACTGCATGAAAATTTTCCCTGTACAGAAACTCCAGGATGCTCTGATCATCCTTCTTAATCCCATCAACAACCTCTTTATCAGTATAATTACTCCGCATTTTCCCTGATTACCCTTAATACATTAATCCTTCCAAGGTAACCCAAAAAATGGTAAAAATAAAAGGAACGATCTGTTCCGGAGGGCTAAAATAAATAAGGGCCTTTTCTGATTTTTCTCTTAAAAGAGTTCTTTTTTCTGTTTTTTTACTTTTTACCATCACCGCCCTCCTAAAAGCCAGCCTCTTACCTTCTCCCTTTGCTGTTCTGTCGTCTCTCGGCGGTTAAAAGTTCAGGTTGTAAATTTGACCATGGTCCAAGCTATATTGTACAGCCCACCAGCAATCCTTTGTTTCTTCATTTGTATAGTCAATTTTTTTCCACTCGTCCTGACCCCCACAACGTACAAATACAAACTCAATTTTAATGACCTGTTCGCCCTCAATGCTTGTCCGTCCGAAATAGCGCCTTTTATAGTATTTTAACTGGTCCTGCAATCATCAATAAAATGATCAACAGGACAGCTGTCTGCTTTAACATCACTACGAACAATTAGAGGCGTCTGTATTTAAATTATTGGTTGGCATTGTCCTTTTTACTTCTTCCGTCTGTAATGCAGTTGAGTTAATCCAGTATCAAATGTTTTTGCCTTTACAAATTCCAGTTCCTGTTCAGGTCTTCCATCCTTAAAAAGTCTTGTCCCATGACCGACTAAAACGGGGATAATGGAAATTATAAACTCATCTATAAGGTCATTCTTTAATAGTTCGTTTATTATTTCTGCTCCACCGTCACAATAAATATTTTTTCCACTCCCTGATTTCAACCGTTGTACCAATTCGGTCAGATTGCCTGTATAGAACGTTGTCTTCCCTACCGCCGGCCTTGCTGTTCTTGATATTACAAAAACATCTCTTGCTCCGTTATCGTAATGAGATGAACCTATTTCTTTAAGCACATAATCATAGGTTTTTCTCCCCAGGAGAATGGTGTCAACAACAGCTGTGAATTCGGCATAACCATAGTCTTCTCCTTCTTTTTCCACTAACTTCAAAAAACCAAGGTCGTCATTAGGTTTTGCAATATAGCCGTCTAAACTTGTAGCTATAAAAAGTGATAGTTTTCGCATTGTTCTTTATTGATCTGTTTTATTTAGTTCTGTTATCTTTTGACCCGCGGGGCGTCTCGCTTTTACCAACTATACTAACAGCGTATCGAGGCCATTCGCGAACAAGAAAGTCTCCCTCCTTAGCTTTCCATTGTCATATAGGCCAATTGTCCAGAGGCGTCTGTATTAATGACCACTAAATAATTCGTTATGTCTTCTCCGATTGAATAATCAAAAATGGCAAAACTATCTTCACTATCGGGATAAAGTCCGATCCTCACTAATTCCAATTTTGCCAACAGTTGTTGTTCCGGATCAATTGTCTTATTCTCAAAGTCAATAAGTGCTGAAAGTTCATCTTCCTCCATTTCCTGAAGATGATGTTCCATGTAAAATTTTACCGTATCGCCCTCTTCGTCATGATAGTCATTGAGAATATACACTTTGTTTAGCTTATCAAATTTCTCAATATTTTCTATGAAATTTTTTAGTGTATCAACAGTTGATCTATCAATAGAGTTGTTTTCAAAATTCAGGTCCACTTGAACTTTACTGCCCTTGAAATCAATATCAACATCATAATACTCTTCTAAATTATCAGAGGATAATTTTCCGAAATACGGCAATGTAAATTCTGTCATTTTTATTGTTTTTTAGTTGTTTTATGATGCTGATCAATGTGTGGGTAATTTTGCATGCTGGAGAGAACCCGAAACTCAAAAGATCTATCGTTTTTTTTCGTTGCTCAAAAACGCTTATTCTGATTATTGTCTTAAAATCTTTTCCATCTTTTTACCTTTCGCCAATTCGTCCACCAATTTATCTAAATATCTTGTTTGTCTTGTTAGTGAATTTTCAATTTCTTCTATCCGATAACCACAAATTACCCCTGTTATAAGTTGTGCGTTGGGATTCAGATTTGCTTTCTTAAAAAATGTTTCAAACGTGACTTTTCCCTCAATAAGTTTTTCCAGTTTTTTTTGGTCAAATCCAGTCAACCATTCTATTACCTGATGTAACTCCTCTTTTGTTCTGCCTTTTCCTTCAACCTTAGTAATATAATGAGGATATACTGAAGCAAATGTCATTTTTGCAATTCGCGCATCGTGTTCGGGAGTCGTTTTCATATCGTATGATTTAATGTAGTGAATTGTATCAAAGATTATCCTCCCGCAATAGTTCTTTCTATAAAAGTCAACGAATGACTTTGCCAACCACCTTGATTTTACTATCGTCTGACATTATTGGTCAAAGATGTTGCCGAAGAACACAATTATATCTTCTTCAGCTTAGCTAAAATACAAAAGTTGACAGAAGTACACAAGTTCAGTTTTGTATTTCGGTACGCCGGGTACAAAAAATATGAGCTCACTTTAATTTGCTCGTTTGACGAGTCTCTTTTCGATATTATCAAATACCACAAAATTGATCGTTTGTATAAACCGGTCAATCTAAAAACGGTAAGATTTATTTTCTTACCGTTTTGCTGATTATTTCCACCAATGATAATAGTTGTGCAACCTATCGTATTCACAACGGCCCGCGGCTTTACAAAGGAAGGGATCCTCGGCGAAAATCTTCCTTTGAGGCCGGAAGCCCATCTCACAGACCGTTGTCTCCTCTTTTTACCAGCTTATTTCGCTTGTGGCCGGATTCATTTCTTCGCTGATAAACTTTCCTGTCACCCCTTCTCTGTCTAACAAAGCGTATTTCACAATGCGTTTTCCTGCTGTTTCAACTTCTCCGCGGTTATGGTTAGTCAAAATCCGTTTGTAAGTATTCGGTACACTAAAATATAGTATTGCCTGGCAAGGACTGACTTAATCCATGCCTTAATGGTTTCGAGATTACTCTTTAAACTGGATCTTCTGTTTTTAATTACTTTTTACGGCCAACACTTCTCTGTAAACCAGCCTATTATATATTTTTTCGTTTTTTTATAAAAAATATAAAAAACATGGGTTACCTAAAGACCCCTCCTGTATTAAATGAAATTTGATGTCAAACCCTTTTAAACACATTAACATGAAAACAGTAAAATTATTCGTAGTAGCTGCTGTTGCAACAGTAGCTTTCGCATCTTGCGGTGGTGGAGAATCAACTTCTACAGTAACTGATACAACTTCTGCCGTAGTAGTTGATTCTACTCCTGTAGCTCCTGTTGAAACAGCTCCTGTAGAAGCTGATTCTATTGCTGCAGATTCTACAAAATAATAATTTCACTTTGTGAAGTTTAAAAATGCCACTTATCCAGTGGCATTTTTATTTAGTTCCAGTTCGAGACTTGTCTCCTGACCATAGCCTGAATAACCTTTGTTGTCCTATTATAACTTTACCGTTTAATTATAAAGCTGACCGCTATGATCTCCTGACAGGATAATAATATACTTTCATATACCAACTGTGCGACACAAACGACGGTTGATTTTATAGTACAGGTACCAAATCACAGACCCGGGCCTTTTATTTTAACATTTCCTTTCTACCACTCTCATTTTTTTTTACCTTCCCTCTCTAATGATTTTTGCATGAACAAAAGTATTCTGTTTCTCTGGACCTTTTTCCTCTACAACGGCTGGCTTTGTGCCCAAGACCTTGAAAGGGTACGACAACATCTGGATACTTTATGCGCCCCTGGCCTGCACGGGAGGGGAGCCACCTTTGACGGCCAGAAAGATGCCGCCGTCTATCTCGCCGACAGATTCCGGGAAACCGGGATACTTCCGATACAGGATTCTTATCTGCAGAAATTTAAGTACGACATCAACACTTTTCCCGGAGCACTTTCTTTAAGAACAGACCGGCAGGTGCTTCTCCCCGGATCGGAGTTCATTGTATATGCGGCTTCCCCTTCCGGCAAAAGAAATGTGAAAATACTACTGCTGGACAGTAC
>CAYTGJ010000006.1:0-2767 GCA_964437245.1 uncultured Chitinophagaceae bacterium | reverse complement strand
GGACAGTACTGCTCTGACCTCCGCCAAAGGGAAGAGAAAATTATTAAGAGCCCGTCTGCACGATGTGGCCGTAGTCTACGACGAAAAATTTGCCCGAATGCTTAAAACCAGGCCTCCGGAATTTTCGAACAAGCTTGAGGAAGCAGCCTGCCTGATAGAACTAAAAGAAAAAAAACTTACGATGGGGCTTTCGTCCATACAAAAAAAACAGCCGGTTTTTGAAGTACTAAAAGAAAAATTTAACCTCTCTGCCAAAACATTAAGCTATGAAGTGGAGGCCAAATGGCTGAAAAATTACGAAGCCGTGAATGTCTGCGGGATCATCAAAGGAACGGCTGTACCGGATTCTTTTCTTCTGATCTCTGCGCATTACGATCACCTGGGCAGATTGGGGACCAACACATATTTCCCCGGTGCCAACGACAATGGCAGCGGAGTTTCCATGCTCCTGGAGCTGGCAGATTTTTTTCAGAAACATCCGCAGCGTTACAGCATCGTCCTGATCGCTTTCGGAGCTGAAGAAGCGGGGCTGATCGGTTCAAAATATTTTACAGAGCATCCGCTTGTGGCGCTTGCCAATATTCGCTTTATGCTGAATCTCGACCTGATGGGAACAGGAGACGAAGGCATGATGGTCGTAAACGGCACTGTTTTCAACAAAGAATTTGAGTTGCTTTCTGCCCTCAACGAACAACATGGATATCTCCCCGTCATTAAGAAAAGAGGGAAAGCCGCCAACTCCGATCATTTCTTTTTCACAGAAAAAGGCGTCCCTGCTTTTTTCTTTTATACTCTCGGAGGTATCAGTGCCTACCATGATGTATACGATGTACCGGAAACACTGCCTCTTACACGATTCCGGGAAGTGTTCAGACTGATCACTGATTTTGTACCGGAGGTCATGACAACACCAAGGTAAGAAACGTACAGAACAAAAGATGTGACCATTCGTCAATTCCTGTTTGAAAACATTCGGGGACTGCCGAAAAATTTCTATCTTTAAAACATGACTTTGGAATACGCAAAACAACTGGATGTAAAAGACGAGCTGAAAGAATTTCGTAAAAAATTTCATCTGCCGGTCCTCCATGGGAAACAAGTTGTTTATTTCTGTGGCAATTCGCTCGGATTGCAACCGGTAAAAGCACAGGAATATTTTGACACCGAACTGGAAAGCTGGAGAAAATGGGGGGTTGAAGGCCATTTTCACGGTCCCCATCCGTGGCTGCATTATCATAAGTTGTTTTCCAAAAGCCTTGCGAAAATAACCGGAAGCAAAAGCAATGAAGTAGTAGCGATGAATACGCTCACGACGAACCTTCATCTGATGCTCACTACGTTCTACAAGCCTACCGCACGACGCTTCAAAATCATCACGGAAGCAGGAAGTTTTTCTTCCGATCTGTATGCCCTTACCTCGCAGGTAAAGCTTCATGGATTTGATCCGAAGAAAACAATTATCGAACTAAAACCCCGCAAGGGGGAATACACTCTTCGTACAGAAGACATCGTCAAGCAAATACTCCGGCATAAAGGGAGCCTGGCCCTGGTCATGATGGGAGGTGTCAACTATTATACCGGACAGGCCTTTGAGATGGAACACATCACAAAAGCTGCACACAAAGCAGGTGCAAAGGCGGGATTTGACCTTGCACATGCGGTCGGCAATATTCCTCTGGAGCTGCACAAATGGGAGGTAGACTTTGCAGTCTGGTGTACCTATAAATACCTGAACAGTGGACCCGGAGCGGTAGGAGGATTGTTCATTCATGAAAAACATGCCCGGAAAAGAGCACTTCCCCGGCTGGCCGGCTGGTGGGGACACGAGGAGAAAGACCGGTTCAAGATGAAACCTGGATTTCGTCCTGTTCCTACAGCGGAAGGATGGCAGCTTAGCAATGCACAGGTCTTTAACATGATTGCCCATAAAGCTGCCTTGGAATTGTTTGACGAAGCGGGTATGAAGCGTCTGGTGAAAAAAAGCCGGTCGATGACCACGTTTCTGGAAACGCTGATCCAAACCAAGTGTACACTTAAGACAGGCTATAAGATCCGGTTGATCACCCCTGGCAGCATTGACGAGAGAGGATGCCAGCTTTCTGTGCTGGTACTGAAAAAAGGCGAGGAGCTTTTTGAGAAACTTACGGCTGCCGGGTTCGTAGCCGACTGGCGCTCGCCAAACGTGATCCGGATAGCACCCGTCCCTTTGTACAATACCTTTAAAGAGCTCTACCTGCTGTCAGAATTCCTGGCGGCCCACTGTCTCTATGTAAAATAGAACAGAATGTGCGGGATAAATATGTTTGTTTCGAGATACAAGATACCTGATCCAGGATCCCGGCATCGTACTAGAATTCAGCCGGGACATACAATAAAAAATGCCCGGAGTACCCTTGTCCAAAGAAACTCCGTAATGTCCTTTTTATTTCAGAAACTCAACCAGGTTGTACCGGGAACGTCCTTTTACGTAATACCCCAGGATCAGTCCCTTGTAGGAAGGCATGACATTCAGCAGTTCAGGACCGCTTTTTTTCAGGACATTCTCTTCGTATTCGTTGATCTTTTCCCGCATCGTTTTGGGAACATTTCCTTGCAGATGTGAAAGATCTTCAATGTTCAGGAGAGACTGAAAATAAGTAGCGTGAATACTAAGGGAGCTGTATGAATTCCCATAAGGGTAATACCCCGGATAGCCATAGAACGGGTCGTAGTAGCCCATGCCCATGCCACCCATTCCCATCCCCATTCCTCCCATACCCATGCCCAT
>CAYTGJ010000005.1:12691-70011 GCA_964437245.1 uncultured Chitinophagaceae bacterium | reverse complement strand
AAGTTTGAAGATGTGGTCACCGATAAAAAATACGACATGGTGATGTTCAGCGAAAGTTTCCAATACATCAATATGGATGCTTCCTTCACCAATGCCCTGAAATTTCTTACTCCAGGCGGACATATCATGATCTGTGATTTCTTCAAAACGGATCCCGAAAACAAAAGTATGTTAGGCGGCGGACATCACTACCATGAGTATGTGGAACTGGTGAAAAAATATCCCGTTACTCTTGTAAAAGAACAGGACATCACCCTTGAAACAGCGCCTACCATTGACCTGGCCAACAGACTCTCTACAGAAGTTATTCATCCGATCTACAAGTTGCTTTTCCTGCTGCTGGAAGACCGCTATGCGTGGGTGGCCAAATTTATCCGCTGGAAATACCAGAAAAAACTGGAAAAGGTAGAAAAGAAACACTTCAAAGGAGAACGAAGCGGAGCAAACTTCATAAAGTATAAAAAATATATGTTCTACTTGTATAAAAGTAATCAGTAATAAACGGAAACAGGGAACAGAAAATCTGTTCCCTGTTTTCTGTTCCCTGTTTACCAGTTACTGACATGGGCCTTTTCGCAAAATGGCAAAAACATACGCTTCAATTTCGCTTTGAGGCCGGTACTTCACGGGGAGTACTCACCACCAAAGACACCTGGTATCTCACGATCTGGGATACGCTCCAACCTTCTGTCAGAGGCATCGGAGAGTGCGGGCCGCTGAAAGGACTGAGCCCCGATGACCGTCCTGATTTTGAATCCAAATTAGACGAGCTTTGCCAGGCAATCCCTCTGCTCGATTCTTCTGATCCTTCCGTTTACAATCTCCTGAAAACATTTTCACTCGGGGAATATCCTTCTATCCTCTTTGGTTTGGAAACCGCCCTGCTAGATCTCCGAAACGGTGGTCACCGGACGATCGTTCCTTCTTCTTTCTCCGAGGGAAAAACAGGAATTCCCATCAACGGGCTTATCTGGATGGGTGATGAAGCGTTCATGCGGGCTCAGTTGGAAGAAAAAATAGCACAGGGATATACCTGTATCAAACTGAAGATTGGAGCGATCGATTTCAACAAAGAGATCAACCTGATCGAAAGTATCCGTAAACATTTTTCCCCCGGCCAGATTACGATCCGGGTAGATGCCAACGGTGCTTTCAGCCCAGCCGAAGCCATGGAAAAATTACGTATTCTGTCGGGCTATTCCATTCATTCTATTGAACAACCGATCAAGGCGGGTCTTCCTGAGGCAATGCAAACGCTGTGTGCCACCTCTCCTCTTCCCATTGCTCTGGACGAAGAGATCATCGGGATCCGTCCGGAGGCAGAAAAAAAGAACCTGCTGGAATCTATCCGCCCGCAATACATTATTCTGAAACCCACCCTGACCGGAGGTCTCGCCATGAGCGAGGAATGGATCCGCATTGCCGAAAGCCTGAACATCGGGTGGTGGATCACTTCTGCCCTGGAATCCAACATCGGCCTCAATGCGATCAGCCAGTTCACGGCTTCCTTGTCCGTATCCATTCCGCAAGGACTTGGAACCGGACTATTGTATCACAACAATATTCCTTCTCCCCTTAGCATTCAACAGGGTACACTTTTTTACGATCCTTCGCAACCGTGGGATACAGCTTTTCTTACTTAGTCTATAGGAAGGAAAAACAGAAAAATCGGCCGGAGGGAGATACCAAAAGTTATTTCAAAAACAGATACAAGATACCAGATTCAAGATGCTGGATAAATTTTCATAAAAACCCATTAAACTGGCAACTCTATAGGAGGTTAGTGGCCGGAATGGAATCTTACAAGCGTAAAATCTATGTAGGGGCTAATCTAAAAATTTATTTGGCACGTTCAATCGTGTATTGAACCAACTGTGCCAATGAATTTCGGTATACTGAATCGGGGAAGGTGTATAACAGATCAAAAGCTTCTTTCTGAAACCTCAGCATCGCTTCGGTAGCGTACTCTATTCCGCCGGAGTCTTTTACAAACTGGATCACCTCTGCCACTTTACGAGGTTTGTGGTTCTCATTTTTGATAATGTTCACGATCCTGCGTTTTTCCAGCCAGCTTGCTTTATTCAGCGAATGAATCACCGGCAGGGTCATCTTACGCTCTTTAATGTCGATTCCGACCGGCTTACCGATCACATCTGCACTGGTATAATCAAACAGGTCATCCTTGATCTGAAACGCCATGCCTACTTTTTCCCCAAACAATCTTGCATTGGCGATCATTTCCGGAGAAGCTGCCACAGAAGCCGCCCCTACTCCACAACAGGAAGAAATCAATGAAGCCGTTTTCTGCCGGATAATATCATAATAAATTTCTTCGGTAATGTTCAGGTTTCTTGCTTTCTCGATCTGCAACAATTCTCCTTCACTCATTTCTTTCACGGCATCGGAAACGATCTTCAGCAGATGAAAGTCATTATTATCGACCGACAATAACAATCCGCGGGAAAGCAGGTAATCGCCTACCAATACGGCAATTTTATTTTTCCATAACGCGTTGATAGAAAAAAATCCTCTTCTGTAGTTAGAATCATCTACCACATCGTCGTGCACAAGTGTAGCCGTATGAAGTAATTCGATCAGGGCTGCCCCACGGTAGGTAGAGTCATTAATCTCTCCGCAAAGACGTGCTGTCAGAAAAACAAACATCGGACGAAGCTGCTTTCCTTTCCGTTTCACGATATAATTCATGATCGTATCCAGCAGCATGACCCGTGTTTTCATAGAATCTCTGAATTTATCTTCAAAGTGTTCTATATCCTTTAAAATCGGGGCTTGTATTTCTTTTAAATCCAATGACATTATTAACTACAAGTATAGTTCATTTTTTTGGTTTTAACCAATCGAAAATTCAGGTTATATTGTAAAATATTTTAACCATCCACAACATGTTTTTTGTACTTTCTAAAATATTATTTTACCTTCTGATGCCGGCTACCTGGATCAGCGGAAGTCTTCTATACGCCGCCCTGACCAAACACCCTCAAAGGAAAAAAGCAGGACTGCTTACGGGGCTGATCCTCTTTTTGTTTTTAGGAAATACCGCTATTGTCGGAAAAATATCCCGGCTATGGGAGCCTGCTCCCGTCCCGATCAGCGAACTACCTGACTATGAATTAGGAATCGTTCTGACCGGAGTAGTAAACCTGGACATGCAACCCCACGACAGAGTTTATTTTAATAAGGGGGCTGACCGGGTGCTCCATACTGTTCAATTGTATAAGACCGGCAAGATCAGGAAAATACTTATTACCGGGGGAACCGGAAAAGTAACAGGAGAAAAAATATCAGAAGCGCCTCAACTCAAAAAAGTATTCCTGCTGTGCGGAGTGCCGGACAGTGTACTTATCCTCGAAACGAACTCCCGCAATACCCGGGAAAATGCTACTTTCTCAAAAAAGGTCATTGACAGCCTGGGATTAGAAGGAAATAAATTACTGATTACGTCTGCTTTTCACATGCCTCGTTCCAAAGGGTGCTTTGACAAAGCCGGGATACCAACCGATATTTTCCCGGTAGATTTCAGCCATTCTCCTACTGCCGGCTGGACTCCCGATGTATGGCTGCTCCCTTCCGAAAAAGCCCTGGTAGACTGGTATGTCCTGATTCATGAATGGCTGGGCTATGTGATGTACAAAATCATGGGCTATATATAAAAGAAGCAAAAAACGATCAGGGATTCAGGTAGATGGTTTTAATATTCACAAATTCCCTGACTCCTGCCTCTCCCAGTTCGCGACCATACCCGGATAGTTTTACTCCTCCGAAAGGAAGTCTCTTATCCGAACGGACTACCTCGTTGATAAAAACCATTCCACTTTCAATGGTCTCCGCCAGTTTGCGTGCTTTCTCCGTATTGCGGGTCCAGAGAGAAGCTCCTAAACCATAACGGGTATCGTTTGCCACCCGGATCGCTTCCTCTTCTGTTTCCACGATCATGATGCTGAACACAGGTCCAAACAGTTCTTCCTCATAGGCCGGCATTCCTGGCTTTACTTCCGTGAGTATTACAGGGCTGAAAAAATTATCGTCTTTCCCGTCAAGGGTTCCATAGAAAAGCGTTGCTCCTGCTGCCACCGATTCTCTGACCTGCCGGAGCAGTCCTTCTTTCAGATCTTTTCTTGCCATGGGACCTATATCCGTAGCACTCTCCATCGGATCGCCGGCTTTCAGCAACGATAATTTTTGCGTCAGTTGTAACAAAAACTTTTCCCCCACGGACTTGAGCAGGATAAATCTTTTTCCGGCAATACAGCTCTGCCCTGTATTCTGCAAACGTGCCTTTACAGCCTGCTCTACCGTACGATCAAGGTCCGCATCTTCCAGCACGATGAAAGGATCGCTTCCCCCCAATTCCAGCACTGTTTTTTTCAGATGTTTTCCGGCTTCTGCCGCCACGATGACTCCCGCTTTTTCACTTCCCGTCAGGCTGACCGCCTTCACTGCTTTCTGAGCGATCAGGTACGAAGTAGCTTCATTCTGGATCTTCACCGTCTGAAAACAACCTTCCGGAAATCCTGCCTTCTGAAAAAGGGCTTCTATGGCCAGTGCGCATCCCGTGGTATTGGGAGCCAGTTTCATCAAGACCGTATTCCCTGCCATCATCGCGGGGCCTGCACAGCGTAAGACCTGCCAGAATGGGAAATTCCAGGGCATAAGTGCCAGGATAGTACCCAGCGGTTCATACCGTACATACGAATCCTTCGCCTCTGTACGAATGCCGGAAGGATACAAAAACAAAGAGGTTTCGTCCGCATAATACCGCATCGCATCTGCACACTTCTCTATTTCAGCAACGGCTTCACGATAGGGTTTCCCCATTTCAGCCGTAATAAGTGCGGCATATTCCTGTTTCCCGGCACTCAATACTTCTGCCAGTTTATAAAAGAGAGAAGCTCTTTCAGAAAAGCTTTTTTCTTTCCATTGCATGAAAGCTTCTTCCGATGTCTGTACTTTCTGATCCAGCTCTTCCTGAGAATGCTCGGGATACTCAGCGATCAGTTTTTGTGTATAGGGATTAATCGATTGCAACATATAGAAAAATGGTTATGACCCTAAAAAAAATCCGGTACGGGACCGGATCATTCTTACTAAATTGCTTATGCTTTTATTCTGTATACCCACCCGAATTTATCCGGTGCTTTGCCCAGCTTGATGTTCATCAGCTCATCGTTGAGCCTGTTGGAAATCGTTCTGGTATTAGGCATTGGTAATTCATAATCTGTTCCGTCGTGATGAATCACGGAGATCTGCGTGATCGTGGCGGCAGTACCGGTTCCAAACGCATCCTGAAGCTTGTCCTGCTTCATGGCTTCTACCACCTCTTCTACGCTGATCCTTCTTTCCTCTACTTTAATTCCCCAGTCCTTGGCAAGGGTAAGAATACTATCACGTGTCACGCCCGCCAGGATAGAAGAGCTCAGCGGAGGAGTGATTAGTGTATCGTTGATCACAAACATTACGTTCATTGTCCCCGATTCTTCAAAATATTTATGCTCTTTCGCATCGGTCCACAGTAATTGCTGATATCCTTTTTCCGCTGCCAGTTTTGCAGGCAATAAAGATGCGGCATAATTACCTCCCGTTTTGGCAAAGCCAATACCACCGTCTGCTGCACGTACGTATTCTGTTTCAATGATCACTTTTACCGTTCCTTTGTAATAGCCGGATACAGGGCAGGTGAAAATAATGAACTTATAAGAGCCAGATGGTTTTACTCCGATAAATTCATCGGTCGCATACATAAAGGGACGCAAATACAAAGAACATCCTTCCTGGGAAGGGATCCAGTTCTGATCCAGTTTTACCAATTCGGTAAGTCCTTCCAAAAACATTTCGTTTGAAACCGCTGGCATACACAGACGCTCGCAGGAAGCATTCAATCGTTTGATGTGTGCTTCCGGCCGGAATATCAGGATATCTCCGTTTTCAGCTCTGTAAGCTTTCATCCCTTCAAACACCGTTTGTCCGTAGTGAAGTACAGAAGTAGCAGGGCTCATGCTTACGTTCTGAAAAGGTGTTATTTTCGGACTGTTCCACTGTCCTTTGTTATAATCCACCACAAACATATGGTCGGAATAAACGGCCCCAAACTCCAAATGTGAAAAATCTGTTTCACTTAACCTTGACTTGGTGGTTTTCTCAATCGCGATATTCAACGTGTTATTTGTCATTATTTTAGCTCTGAAATACTGTAGTTTGTAAAGATAAATAACTTTATTTGCAATATCAAAATAGTTATGTTTATTAGCACAAACATGTCATTTATTTGATCATTTCGTATATTGCAACAATTTAGAATACAAATGATCAGTATCATATCCTCCACAAACCGGATCAATTCAAAATCGATCAGGGTGGCAGCATTTTACAAAGAAGTCCTTGATAGTAAAGGAGTAGAATCAAAAATAATTGATTTATCTCTTTTGCCACAGGATTTTGCCTTTTCCGCCCTGTACCATAATCAGGGGAAAAATGATCTGTTCAATGTTTTTTCAAAACAAGTCAACGAATCGGAAAAATTTGTTTTCATTGTTCCGGAATACAACGGTTCCTTTCCTGGTATTTTAAAAACCTTTATCGACGGAATGGATTACCCTCATAGTTTCAAAGATAAAAAATGTGCGCTGGTAGGCATCTCCTCCGGAGTGATGGGTGGTTCGCTTGCCCTGAGCCATCTTACCGATATATTCAATTATATGAATATGCATGTACTTCCTTCGAAACCCCGCCTGGCAAGGCTGGATACTGTATTTCAGAACGGAAAGATCATTGATAAATTTCTTGCGGACCTGGTAGATAAGCAGGCCAGTGATCTGATCGGATATTAATTTTTACACATTTCACCTCCGGGTAAACAATTTTAGAGTTGTTATTGTACTACATAAATTAAATTTAAAAAATTATGCTAAAAACAAAATTCTTTTTATTGGCAGCGGTTCTAACCGCCTGCAACCTGTTTGATCTTCAGGCACAGAATCAATCTTTAAAGACCCCGCCTCCGAGCCCTTCCCAGACATTAAAGCAATCGTTTGCACTGTCTGAGATTACAATTGACTACTCTCGTCCAAGTGCAAAAGGCCGTGTAGTATACGGCGACCTGGTTCCTTATGGAAAACTATGGAGAACCGGAGCAAACGCTGCTACTAAAATTACTTTCGGAGAAGATGTAAAAGTGGAAGGAAAAGCAGTACCGGCAGGAACCTATGCTTTGTATACCATTCCCAATAAAGACAATTGGGTAGTCACTTTATATAAAGATCTTAACATTGCGGGAAGAACTTCTGAATATAAAGCAGAAAATGAGCTGACGCGTTTCACCGTGAAACCTGCAGCCCTGACCAACAAAGTAGAAACCTTCACGATCAATGTAGCCGACGTGACCGCTACTACTGCCGTGATCGAATTGCTTTGGGAAAAAACCCGTGTAGCCTTCACGGTAACAGCCGATATTGATGCCAAAGTAATGAAGAGCATCGAAAATGCACTGGCTGCTGATACACGCCCGTATTTCCAGGCTGCCAACTATTATTATGAAAACGACAAAGATCAGAAGCAGGCATTGGAGTGGGCCAACAAAGCTATCGAACAAAATCCGAAAGCATTCTGGATCGCTCTGCTGAAAGCAAAGATCCAGCTTAAGCTGAAAGACAACGCTGGCGCAATAAGCACTGCAGAGCAAGTGATCGCTCTTGCGAAAGACGCTCAGAACGATGACTATGTGAAAATGGGAGAAAAGCTGATTGCTGACGCTAAAAAATCTAAATAATCACAGACGGTTTCCTGTTAAAAGGATACGCACAAAACAGAAGGGGTCCTGCAAACTTTTGCAGGACCCCTTCTGTTTATAATTGTTACTTCTCTATTATAGATGCCGGATACAAGATACCGGATCCTGGATAGGGACATAAAAAACATCCTGTATCTGGAATCTTGTATCTAATTATCCAGTACTATCTTAAAATGTTTTCTTTACAACTACTGCCGGCTATTGAGTTTGTTCATCTTCCCGTCTGCCCCCCAGCAATACCTGTATCACGACCGACAAAAGCATGAGTACCATACACCCTAGCACATTTAACCACAAGAACGTCGTAAGCTCGACGATCCATGCATAGATCACCAATAGTTCTGTCAGGATCGCTGCATAAAAGACAGCTGTACCGCCTATTTTTTTCAGGTAGAACGCCACCAGGAAAATTCCCAGAATGGTTCCGTAAAACAGCGAACCCAACACATTGGTGGCTTCTAAAAGATTTCCCAGCTTATTGGCATACAATGCTGCTCCGACACAAAAGATCCCCCATCCTATGGTAGCCCAGCGGGAAGCCGATAAATACGTCTGCTCGCTTCCCTCTTTTACCATAAAACGTTTATAAAAATCCACTACCGTAGTAGAGGCCAGTGAATTTAAGCCACTGGCCGTAGCTCCCATTGAAGCCAGTAAAATGACGGCGATCAACAGTCCGATCATTCCTACCGGAAAGTGTTCGGTCACAAATACCAAAAAAATATAATTTCCATCATTGGTATCTGCCTTCTCGTCATTTTTCTCCATCAACCCGATTGCTGACTGGCGTATGGCATTGCTCTGTTCTTCTGCTTTTCTAATATGTATGCCTGCCTGATCTATTCCTTCCTGGTCATGACGATGGACCGACTCCACCAGTGAATTGACATGGATCCTTTTTTCTGCCTGTGCTACCTTGTATTGTTGCTCAAGCACCGCATATTGTTCTTTATAACTGCTCTGTTGAATTTTGGATTCTTCTACCTTGTTGAAAAACACCGGAGGAGTATGAAACTGGTAAAATACGAATACCAGCGCACCGATAAAAAGGATCAGGAACTGCATAGGAATTTTCAATAAGCCATTCATGATCAATCCAAACCTGCTTTCTGTATCGGATTTTCCAGTCAGGTACCGCCCCACCTGCGACTGGTCTGTACCAAAGTAGGAAAGATGCAGGAAAAAACCACCGATCAGTCCGGACCAAATATTGTATTTATTAGTAAGATCAAATCCTGTATCAATTGCGTTCAACCGGTCCATCTTTCCTGCAATATGCAAGGCATCGGAAAACCCTACTCCATCCGGCAATAAATTCAGTACCATGTAAGCCGCCATAAACAAGCCCGCAAATATGATCCCCATCTGCAGCATCTGTGTATAGGAAACAGCCTTAGTTCCTCCATAAGCTGTATAGGCGATCACAATTCCTCCCATAAAAAGCGTTGTATAGAAAATCTCTATGTTCAGGATCACGGATAAAATAATCGCCGGGGCATAAATCGTAAGCCCGGTGGACAAGCCACGTTGTAATAAAAATAAAAATGCGGTGAGCGAACGGGTCTTGTTATCAAAACGTTTTTCAAGGTATTCGTAGGCGGTATATACATTCAGTCTCCTGAACATCGGGATGAACGTGATGCAAAGCACTACCATGGCAAACGGTAACCCAAAATAAAACTGAACAAAACTTAGACCATCGCTGTAGCCCTGGCCGGGACCGGAAAGAAACGTGATCGCACTGGCCTGTGTCGCCATCACCGAAAGCCCTACCTGGTACCAGGGTAGCTGTTTATCGGCCAGCAGAAACCCTTCAATATTCCTGCTTCCTCTGCTCTTCCAGAGTCCGTATACTACGATAAGAGTGATCGTAAGACACAGTATCAACCAGTCGATAGCGCTCATCGGTAACAGACGGTCAGCAGATACAACAAAAGGATCACACAAACCTCCACTCCGATCACTACCAGATAGGCTTTGTTCCAGGTTTTGAAAACAGGTACTTTTTCGTCTTCCATGTTATTTTCTTTTGGGAATACTCATAAGATTTACCATGAGCCGGTACGCCCCCGATACGCCGGCAGGAAGTTCTCTGAAAAACGCCAGGCCTGTATAAACAAAATTCCCTTTTCCATACGGTGCAACGATAAGACTTCCGGTCCCCGGCTTTTCATTCGGATCGTTCATCGAAAATATCGTTTCATAATGTTTGTCCAGCTCTGTGGCAAAATAAATTCCTCTTTCCTGTATCCATCCTTCAAAATCCTTACGGGTAATCATGTTCGGAAAATTTACCGCCGGATGAGACGGTCTCAGGAACGTTACTGCTGCCTGTTCATCCGTCACACGATCTCTTGAAATAGTAAATGGGTAGGGACCTATTTTGGTCATGAGCGGTCCTACACGGCTGTTCGTATTATACTGAACAATAAGATTACCGCCCTTCTGTACATACTCCATCAACCTGGGATAATTTACAGAAAGGCGGGTATTAGTGTTGTACGCCCGTACCCCGGTCACAATTGCATCGTATTTGGAAAGGTCTTCTTTGTCCAGCAGTTCATCGGTCAGCATGGTGATCCGGTATCCTATCTGCTCAAGATAGTTAGGCACTTCATCGCCCGCTCCGGGGATATATCCTATATTGGTTCCTGCTTTCCGGAGATCCATTTTGACCAGCGAGGCTTCTGCCGGCGATAGTATGAACTGGTATGGAATATGGTCGTATTCTATCCGTTTTATACTTTTGTTGAACAGAACATTGTCTACTACTACTGCCGCCTGTAAAGTTCCTTTCCCGGAGGCAGCCGCAGGAATTAACAGCGCTTCGAAAACAGCTTCTTCTCCTTTCGAGGCCAGGTGAAACTCCTGGTTCTTGAGTTCCAGTTTCCATCCGTCAGAAACCGACACTTTCAACGTGCCTTTCACATTGTCTGCATTGGCTTTGACTACAAACTGGATCTTTTTAGATTTTGGTTCTGCGAATACCAGAAGTTTATCTGAAATATTCACCGTGGCCGGAGGCAGTATTTCTACAGGCCTGTATAGCTCTCCTTTCACAGGATCCACATATTTGTATGCCACTCCGCAAGGCACTTTAAGATTCAGACCTGCCACCGTAAGATCAAAGAGGACTTTTAAAGGTGCTTCGTTTTCCGGCTTCCCGATCATCAAAGGATCTCTGATCGTGAAAAGGCCTGTGCCATGAGGCTCTGCCAGCCAATAGGGAGTGGAGAAAGCTGTTGCATAGGATAATTTTTCCTGATGTATGAAGGTATATGGCTCGTTTTTTTTCAGGTTCAATCCTATAAGCGTATCGGTTTGTCCAGGGAAAACGATTTTATTGAGCATCACTTCTGCCCCGCTCCGGTTGTACACCTGCGAAGAAATTGTAAAATCATTTCCCGGAATACAGCTATAGTCAGTGGCCAGGGCTTCCATCCAGATTCCTGCACAGGCAAGGATCAGGGCTTCTGTCTCGCGAAGCTTCACCTGTTTCCAATAACGAACATTGGCATCCTGGTCGCTGAGGGCCTGCAACTGCTTGTATATCCTGACCAGATGCACCACACTTTTCTCCGGATGCGCCACCTCAAACTTACGGCCCCCTTCCGTGATAAGCGAACCAACCTGTTTTTCAGCCCCGATTCTTTTCCAGCTCTGATCAATTCCTTCAAATAAATCGGTCTTCGGTTCCTCCCCTTTTAATGTTTTGAAATATTCTATCATCGTTCCTCTCACACGAGGAGAGCCGAAGCCCTGGCTTTTGTGCATGGATCGGCTTTCTGCTGCGATCTCTCCATATCCTTTTCCCAGCAAAGGGTTGAAAGCTCCGATATCAATTTTTAACTGATCCGGTGCAGTCGTATTGTTGCCCCCGAAATTAAAAGTATTCCATAATACCCTCTTCACCTGCCAGGGTTGTGTATACTGTAACTGCTCCGGAAAACGACCGGGATCTGCTGCTGCCTCGTACGCCTCTACTGCAAGAATAGCAGAAGCCGTATGATGTCCATGTCCGCCCTCTCCGGTAGTAGGAAAACGACAGATCAACACATCCGGTTTAAAATTCCGGATCACCCATACCATATCAGAAAGGATACTGTCTTTATTCCAGATCGCAAATGTTTCTTCCGGATTTTTGGAGAAGCCAAAATCGTTGGCACGGGTAAAAAACTGTTCGGCTCCATCATTGCGACGGGCAGCCAGTAACTCCTGTGTGCGTATGAGTCCAAGCGCTTCTCCTTGTTCTTTTCCGATCAGGTTCTGCCCTCCGTCTCCGCGGGTAAGAGACAGATAACCTGTTCTCAGATTCCGCTCCTTGGCCAGGTATGCCAGCAAACGGGTATTTTCGTCGTCAGGGTGCGCAGCGATGTATAAAACACTTCCTACGGTGTTTAATTTTTTAAAGGCATGTAATAATTCAGAAGAAGTAAGCTCAGATGTTTTTTGTGCATACGAAGCAGACACCATGCTTACAACCAGCAAGTAAATGCCTATTAAAATTCTTTTCATATGTTCAGGATACGATTACGGAATATCAAAATAACGAATATTTTTTATCTATCGTGTATGAAGATTGATTAATATGAGGCATGCCTTTTTTCTTTTCGCATAACGACTAAGAATCAATCAGATGCTATACAAGAAAAAAGACGCACTGTCTCAATGTGCGTCTTTTTATCATACAGGTATTAATAAAATTATAATTAGACTTTCTATCAGCAAACGGTTGGTGTCTTACCAACTACCAGGAGAAAGCTCCAAGTTTTGAATCTTACTCCAACTGGTTAATCTACATTATCATGAAGAAACTTATTATTCCCCAGCAAATCATTGTCTTCGTTTAACGAAAAACGGGAGATACTTTTCTCGGAAGAATGTGGTTGCTCCGGGAGATCCACTTTCTTTCTCAGATAAGCAGGCACTTCCAGCTTTTGTTTGAACTCTTCCGGATCAAGATTCTGGCTGTTGGTCAGATTACTCAAACGTTTAATTCTTTCTTCTGATTTCTCCGCCAGTTTTTGTCTGTTCTCTTCTGAAAGCGTGATGGAGTTGGTCTCCGTAGTTGTTTCATTTTTTATCTCAAAAACGTATTCTCTGCTGTCTACAGGTGTTTCTTTTTTACCTGTGTCAAGAAAAGAAGAGGGATGCTCCTCCTTCAGTTCAAAAATAATTTTCTCTTCCTGATCGTTGTTACTGGCAGGCTCCTGCGGTCTCTCCGGTTTTTCGAAAGAGTAAATGATCTCATTTTTTTTAGCTACGGGAGCCTGAATGTCAAACATCGTAATCTGTTTGCTGGATTCCAGATCGATCACTTTTTTGGAATCTTTCATCTCTTGTGCAGGAGTGGTCTCGAAACCTGTCGCGATGATGGTCACCCGGATCGCATCTCCGAGCGAGGAGTCTCCTCCGATTCCCGGGATTACGTCTGCCTGATCCCCTACTTTCTCTGTGATATAATCGGTGATGTCGGTCAGTTCATCCATGGTAAAATCTGCGTCGTCTCCATATGCAATAGAGAGCAGCATATTTTTTGCTCCGAATACATTTCCACCGTCGATCAGCGGAGAGTATAAAGCCTGCTCGATCGCTTTAAGAGCTCTTCCTTCACCACTCGCCATCGCAGATCCCATGACAGCGGCACCCGAATTTTTCATCACACGTTCCACATCGGCGAAATCGACGTTGATCTCACTTTGTACGGTGATGACCTCGGCAATACTTTTAGCAGCCGTCAGCAATACATCATTTGCTTTATCAAAGCTTTCCTTGATCTGCAGCTTGCCATAGAGCTCCTGCAGTTTATCGTTGTTGATGATGATAACCGTATCGCAGCATTCTTTCATTTCTGCGATCCCGTTGCTGGCCTGTCCTTTTTTCCCTGATCCTTCCCATCTGAAAGGTAAGGTTACAATTCCAATGGTCAGGATGTCGAGCTCACGGGCGATCTTCGCCACTACAGGAGCCGCTCCTGTACCGGTGCCACCACCCATTCCGGCAGTAATAAACACCATCTTGGTCGTATCACTCAGGATAGCCCGGATGTCTTCTTTATTTTCAAGAGCTGCCTCACGGCCTTTGTCAGGGCGTGCTCCGGCTCCCAGTCCTTTGGTCAGGTTGATCCCGATCTGGATTTTATTCGGTACTTCACATACTTTCAGGTGTTGTGAATCGGTATTACAAACCAAAAATTCCACGTCGCGGATTCCCTGACGATACATGTAATTTACGGCGTTGCTTCCGCCACCACCTACACCAATCACCTTGATGATTGACTTATGTGAATCTTGTATATCAAATTTATAAATACTCATAGCGCAATCGTTTAGTAGGTTAATACTCTAAGCTATCGTCTATGTCACCTGCCAGAAACCCTTTAAGTTTATCCTGAAATTTATTCAGGTTCAGGTCAAATGTTCTGGATGACTTTTTAGAAGCCTCTTCTTTTTTACCGTTTTTAAGCTCTTGGTTTTTAATCAATTCCGAATATTTATTATCCCGGTCGTCGATCGAAGTAAAGCCTGAAAGTACCAGTCCCACGCCTGTGGCGTACAACGGACTTTTTACTACTTCAACCTTACTTTTTCCGAGGTGTTCGTTCGGATATCCTATTCTGGTATCCATTCCGGTCACCAGTTCAAATAGTTGTTTTATATATTGAAGCTGAGCTCCTCCTCCTGTTACTACGATCCCGCCGGCAAGTTTGCCTTCGTATCCGGAACTGACGATCTCTGCAAATACCATTTCGATGATCTCTTCCATTCTGGCCTGAATGATATGGGCCAGATTTTTTACAGAGATTTCTTTCGGAGCTCTGTTGCGAAGGCCCGGGATCGAAACGATCTCGTTCGGATTGGCTTCGTTGGCAAGGGCACGTCCGAATTTTGTTTTCAGCAATTCTGCCTGTTTCAGCATTACGGCACATCCCTGCTGAATATCATTGGTGATCACATTTCCTCCGAATGGGATCACGGCAGTATGACGGATAATGTTATCGTGGAAAATCGCCACGTCTGTAGTACCACCTCCGATATCGACCAGCACCACACCGGCTTCTTTCTCCTCGTCGCTTAAAACGGAAAGGCTGGAAGCGATCGGCTCCAGGATCAGTTTGTCAATCTCCAGTCCCGATTTAATGATGCATTTATTGATATTGTTTATCGCATTGGTCTGAGCCGTAATGACATGAAAATCGGCCTCGAGGCGAACGCCTGACATTCCTACTGCGTCTTTTATTCCTTCCTGATAATCAACCGTATACAACTGAGGCATCACGTGAATGATCTCACTTCCGTACGGCATGACCGTTTTGTACATATCATTGGTCAGGCGGTCTACATCTCCCGGAGTAATCTCATCGTCTGTAGTGGTACGCATGATACTACCTCTGTGCATAGAACTTTTAATATGCTGTCCGGCAATCCCTACATTCACTACTTTTACATCCACTCCCGCCTGTAGCTCTGCTTCCTTGATAGCTTTTGAAATAGCGTCTACCGTAGAATTGATGTTCATCACCATTCCACGGATCACACCTTCCGAAACTGATTTCCCCAGTCCCAGAATTTCCAACTTGTTGTGTTCATTAATGCGACCAATAATCGCACAAATCTTGGTAGTCCCGATGTCGAGCCCTACCACAAGTCTATCACGATCGTTTTTAAAATCTTTCTGCATCATGTTATTCGCAAATAAGTTGATTCTTAAATTTTACATTTACGGTTTGATACGTACTCCATCCTTTTGAAGGAATGATCTTCGTATAAAACAAACCCAGGTTTCTGAATTTTTCCTCTATGTTTTCCGGCTTTCCGAAATAAATGGTTTGCCGTCCCAACTGAGGATACAGAATGACCTCTCCTGACCGGTCAATCGTAATTTGTGCCAATTGCACTTTCCAGAATTTATTTTCATCGATCGTTTTCAGAAAATGAAAATACTGCTGTCCTTCTTCGCTCTTTAGGAAGTCTTCGGACATCAGCTTAGGAGAATATTCTCCATCGATAACAATAACCCTGGAGGTGAATTTTTCAGAAGTAGAGAGAGTCGTCCCATCGCTCCCAATGTAAGCATGTACGCCATTGGGATATAGAACTCTGGCGATAGGTCGTTTTTGTTTCACTAAAACCTTTACGTTTCCTTTGTGATCTCTTGATACCTGAGCATCAGATACAAATTTAAAAGATTTGATCCTCATCTCAATCTCTTTGAGGTCTAAATGTTGGTATTTTTTATCCACAATCTGATCTTCTCCTTCCAGGGTCAGCAGGTCCAAAATATCTTCTTCCTCTACAAAATAATTATTCCCCTCATGGTCGATCGTGACCACTATATTTTTCACTCTCTTTTCGCGCTGCTTATTTTCCACAAACCCAATCAGGATAAGGAGCAGCCCGCCGAGCCCTGCATAGATGATTCCTTTCTTTATTTTCAGTTTCTTCAACATTTCCTTTATAAACTATACTTCCTGACTAATAGTTCTTTTACAGGTTTTACGAAGGTATCGATATCGCCCGCTCCTACTGTCACGAGTACATCGACGTCTTCTTTCTCCATGACCGACATCAGTTCCTGTTTATCACACAGAAGTTTATTTTCCTGGCTCACCTGATCAAATATCACTTTTGAAGTAATTCCTTCAATGGGCTTTTCACGGGCGGGATAGATATCCAGCAAGATCAGCCGATCGGGTAAGGAAAGACTTTTTGCAAATCCTTCCATAAAGTCTCTCGTTCTGCTGTACAGATGAGGTTGAAAAACACAAGTCACTTTTCTGTCCGGATACAGCGCTTTCACTGACCGGAGAAATGCTTCCAGCTCTGTAGGATGGTGCGCATAATCGTCTATGAATACCACTTTATCAGATTTCAGTATATATTGAAATCTTCTTTTGACTCCTTTAAAATTTTCAATGGCCGCTTTTATAGTTACCGGCTCCAGCCCGAGCGACAAGGCAATGGAAATGGCTGCCAGGGCATTTTCGGCATTGTGGTAACCAGGAACCGCCATCGAAATTTTTTCGATACGATGTTCCGGAGATACATAATCAAATACAAAATTACCATTCTCCACGGTAAGGTTTTCCGTCCGGATCCCTTTTCCATCCCAGGCATACTGCTTTGTTTCCACTCCTTTGGGCTGTCCGACATCCAGGCCTTCTCTCAAAAACAACTTTCCTCCTTCTTTGATCTGGGAAGCATACAAGGCAAATGATCTCTTCACTTCTTCTGCCTCTCCGTATATATCCAGATGGTCGGCATCCGTAGAAGTCACGACTGCGATGTCGGGGTACAGGGTCAGAAAAGAGCGGTCAAACTCGTCGGCTTCCACCACCACGACTCCATTTTTTTCACCTATCAGAAGGTTGGATTCGTAGTTGACCGTAATTCCTCCCAAAAAAGCGTTTACTTTTATGCCACAGGCTTTCAGCACATGTGCCGTCATAGAAGAGGTAGTCGTTTTTCCATGTGTCCCGGCAATGCCTATGGTAAACATATCTTTGGTCAGCAAACCCAGTACCTGGGCACGCTTCATCATCGGATAGTCATTGTTCTGAAAATACAGGAGCTCCACATTGTCTTTGGGAACTGCCGGAGTAAATACCACCAGGGTTTCTTCCTTCTTATAAAACGCCGTTGGGATCCGTCCTACCTGGTCGTCATAATGGATGTCCATTCCCTCTTCTTTCAATCGTGCTGTCAGCTCCGTAGCCGTCTTATCGTAGCCGCCTACTGTAAAGCCCTGCGCACGAAACCATCTTGCGATGGCGCTCATCCCAATGCCTCCGATTCCGAGGAAATAAATATTTTTATAATGATCCAGGTTCACTTCGTACTTTCTTTTATAAACTCCCTGATCTTCACAATCAGAAAAGTGGTTTCTTCAATAAGTTTTTAATCCGTTGACTCTATCCCCTGATTTGGTTGTTCTATTGACAAACGGTTGTGGGGACACAAACCGAAGCCTCGTATGTGATTCTTGTTATCTGCCATCGTTTGTGTCTTCACAAACGACTTCATTTAACTGAATTATTAAAACGACCAAATCCGGAAATAGAATCATTCAGTTTTTCTATTTCACTAACTTCAATACTTCTCCGGCAATTTCCCTTGCCGCCGCCGGTTTACCCAACCGGGCAATGTTCCGGCTGTATATCTTTTGCTTTTCTTTGTCCTCCAGCAACGTCAACGCTTCCGGGATCAAAACTTCTCCGGCCTCTTCATCCGTGATCATCTGAGCGGCGTTGACCTCTACCAGTGCCTGGGCATTTTTGGTCTGATGGTCTTCTGCCACGTTGGGCGACGGGACCAGTATCACCGGTTTCTCCACCAGGCACAGTTCGGAAATGGACAAGGCTCCGGCTCTGGAGATCACCACGTCTGCCACGGCATAGGCCTGGTTCATATCCTTGATGAATTCCATGACTTTGATCGTTGCAGTAGCTCCTTTCGCTTCCACGAACTCCCGGCATTCCTTATAGTAAAACTTACCGGTCTGCCATACTACCTGTACCCCGGCATTCAGCAACAGGTCTATATGCGCCATCACGCTTTTATTGATGGTACGAGCTCCCAGACTTCCTCCCATGATAAAGAGTGTCGGAATTCCTTCTTTTAAACCGAAAGACGCAAGTCCATCCTGTTTTCCCGAACGATATTCATGAATATCTTTTCGTACAGGATTTCCGGTATAAACGATTTTTTCTTTCGGGAAAAACCGTTCCATGTCAGGATAAGCCACGCAAATGGTTTTTGCTTTTTTAGATAAGATCTTATTGGTGACTCCTGCGTATGAATTCTGCTCCTGTATCAAAGTAGGGATCCCTTTTGCCGCTGCGGCATACAATACCGGGCCACTGGCATATCCTCCTACCCCCACTACTACATCGGGCTTAAAATTTTTCACAATGCTTTTTGCCTTCAACAGGCTGCTCAGGAGTTTAAAAGGGAAGTAAATATTTCTCAGGGTTAGTTTTCGCTGAAACCCTGCTACAGGCAAGCCCACAATAGTATAACCGGCCTGAGGGACTTTTTCCATTTCCATTTTTCCTTCTGCCCCGACAAACAGGATCTCTGCATCCGGATAAAGATCCTTTAAGGCATTGGCGATCGCAATGGCCGGAAAAATATGTCCTCCCGTACCACCGCCACTGATGATAAACCGATATGCTCTATTCTTCGTCATCCAGTACTTTATAATCTTCTATTACTTCTTCTTCTTTCTTTCCGATGTCGTCTTCTTTAATATCGCCCCGGCTCACACTCAAAATGATGCCGAGCGAAATACCCGTGAATAACAAGGAGGTTCCTCCCATACTTACCATAGGCAGTGGCTGTCCTGTAATAGGCCCCAGGCCTACTGCCACTCCCATGTTGATCATGGCCTGTATGACAATGCTGAAACATAAACCGGCAGACAGCAACCCTCCGAAAGCTCTTTCGCTGGTGATCACCGTTTTCATGGCTCTGTAGAGCAACGCGAGATAAAGGAAGATCACGATGACCCCAAACAACATTCCCCATTCTTCAAGTACGGTGGCGTATACAAAGTCTGAATACGGGTGAGGCAGGAAATCTTTCTGGATCCCGTTGCCAGGCCCCAATCCGAAAAATCCGCCTCTCCAGATAGCGATAAACCCCTGTTCTGCCTGAAAAGGGATCGTATCTCCTACAAAAAAGTTTTTGATCCGGTTGACAAACGTCCCGAAACGCTCTCCGATCACGAGGGCAAATGCCACACAGATACTTCCCAATAAACACAGCAAGGAGATCTGTTTTAAAGGTACCCTTCCGATGTACATCACCAGCAGGCAGGTTACGAAAAGAATTGCCGCGGTAGAGAAGTTGGACAAGGCGATCAGTCCGCAAATAACCGAACACCAGATAATAGCCGGCCACATAGACTTATTGATAATCTGTTCCATCGATTCTACCGAAAAAGCTTTGTCGATCTGCAACTGTCGCTTGGCCAGCATTCTGGCCAGAGAGGTCAGCAAGGCAAGCTTGGCAAAATCAGCAGTCTGGAAAGATACTCCAAAAATCATGATCTGACGGTGGGCTTCGTTCAGTGAGCTTCCGTACTTGTATCCATACAACAGCAGGAACGGTGTGATCCACAGGGCAATTTTACTGATGCCCCAATACCATTTATAATTGATCTTATGGCAAACCCATACCAGGAAGAAGCTCAGGAGCAAGAGGGCAGTATGTTTGAACAGGAAATGTTCTGTATCGCCTCCCGTTTTCTTATACGCCAGCGATCCGATCGCGCTGTACACCACCAGGATACTGAATAATGAAAAGGCGATGATGATCGCCCATATTACGGGATCTCCTTTTAGATTTCTATCTGCCCATATTTTAAGTTTTTCATTCATGAAAAGAAAGTTACGTATGCTCTTACTATCTGTTTGTATCTTTTCAGAAAAGGGTTCTCCTTTTCATTGCTTATTTTTTACTTCGTTATAAGCTGCTTTTTTACGGCCTGCTTAAACTGTTCTCCCCGGTCTTCATAGTTTTTGAACAAATCAAAACTTGCACAACAGGGAGAAAGCAATACCACGTCTCCCGGAACTGCTTTTTCGAGGCAAAGTCTTATACAAGCCTCTACATCCTGTGTTTCCAGGATTTCAGGAATTATGCTTTTAAATGCTTTTTGCAATTTTTCATTGTCTTTCCCGAGGCATATCAGGGTCTTTACTTTTCCTTTGACCACCGGATTCAATGCCTTGTAATCATTTCCTTTGTCTACTCCTCCTGCGATCCAGACCATAGGCTCCTTGATCGCATCCAGGGCATAGAAAGCCGAGTCTACATTCGTTGCTTTGCTATCGTTGATAAAACGCACTCCGTTGATCTCCGCTACAAATTCCATCCGGTGAGCGGCATTTACAAAGTCCATCAATCCTTCCTGAATGGTCTCTTTTTTTACTCTCATACGGGCTGCTACCAGCGTAGCGGCCATGGCATTATACAGGTTGTGCTTCCCTTGTAACACAGATTTTGCATTATCAATGGTTATGATATCGGCTTCTGCATGTCCGTCTTTCGAAATATCAAATTCAGGATCAATGAAAAATTTCTCTTCATTGCCCCAAGCTGCCACCCCTTCCTCTTCTTCGATGGAAAAAGGGAGTTCCTGTGCATCCGTTTCAATATCAAAGAGCTCATCGAAAAGCAATTCGCTGTCTTCTCCATAAATAAAAGCTCCTGTCGAATCCATATTCTGAATGATCCGGAACTTGGATTTGACATACTTGTCTTCGTCGTACTCATACCGGTCCAGGTGATCGGGAGTGATATTGGTGATGACTGCAATGTCGGCTTTGAATTCGTACATGCCGTCAAGCTGAAAACTGCTCAGCTCCAGCACATATACATCGTAGAGATCTTCTATCACCAGCTCGGCAAACGAATGGCCTATATTTCCTGCCAGCCCCACTTTCAATCCTGCTTTTTTCAACAGGTGATAGACCAGCAAGGTCGTCGTGGTTTTTCCGTTTGTACCGGTAATGCATATTTTTTTACCGTTGGTATATCTGCCGGCAAATTCGATCTCGGAAATTACCTTGATCTTATTCTTTTTTGCTTTTTTGAGCAGTTCTACTTTATCAGGGATCCCCGGGCTTTTGATGATCTCTTTTGCTTCCAGAATTTTGTCTTCTGAATGTTGTCCTTCCTCGTAAGGGATCTGATGAGCTTCCAGTTTTTTTCTGAACGTCTCTTCTATTTTTCCTGTATCCGAGACAAACACGTCGAATCCTTTGGCTTTCGCCAGCAACGCCGCTCCTACTCCACTCTCCGCAGCTCCTAAAACCACTATTTTATCCGACTTGCTCATGCAGTTTTTGCTTACTATTATCTCATTTTTAGGGTGGCCAGTGTTAAAATAGCCAGCATGATTCCGATGATCCAGAAACGCGATACTATTTTTGCTTCATGAAAACCACTTTTCTGATAATGATGATGTAAAGGAGACATCTTGAAGAGCCGGTGTTCCCGGGCATATTCAATGCCTCTTTTCTTCTTCTGATATTTGAAATAGGCTACCTGCAACATCACTGAAAGATTTTCGATCAGGAATATTCCGCACAACACAGGGATCAATAGTTCTTTGCGGATAATGAGGGCCAACACGGCGATAATTCCTCCCAGAGTGAGACTTCCGGTATCTCCCATGAATACCTGGGCCGGGAATGAGTTATACCAGAGAAATCCTATGCAGGCTCCAAAGAATGCCGCACAAAAGATCACCAGCTCTCCTGTATGAGGGATATACATGATATTTAAATAATCTGCAAAAATTTTGTTCCCGGACACATAAGCCAATACCGCAAGAGTAACTCCGATGATGGCAGAAGTTCCTGCCGCCAGCCCGTCAATACCGTCTGTGATGTTGGCTCCGTTGGAAACGGCAGTAATAATGAAAATCACTACGAGGGTATACCCTACTACATATCCCTTTTCTCCCAGAAAGAAGAAGAAGGCTTCATAATCCAGTTCGTTATTCTTCATAAAAGGGATCGTGGTCGTCAGCGACTTGGCATCGACGAAACAAGCTGCATTGACAGCGTTGTCGCACAACGAAGGGTCGGAAAGATAATGCCTCACTACTACATCCTCGTGGTAAAACAAGGTCAACCCGATGATAAGTCCCAATCCCACCTGGCCGGTAATTTTAAATTTTCCCTGCAGGCCTTCCTTATTTTTTTTGAATACTTTAATGTAATCGTCGGAGAATCCTACCAATCCAAGGCAAACAGTGGTAATCAGCAAGAGAATGATATAGACATTGTTCAGCTCTGCCAGCAACAGCGTAGGGATCAATATGGCACCAATGATGATAAGGCCTCCCATGGTAGGGGTTCCTTTTTTCTGCATCTGTCCTTCCAGTCCAAGATCCCGTATGCTCTCTCCTATCTGGAGTCTTCTCAGCATATTGATCAGACGATTTCCAAAAACCAGGGAGATCGTGAGTGAGAAAAGTGCTGCCAATACCGCCCGAAATGAGATATATTGGAACAGGCCTGCTCCAAACAGATCAAATTGATTTTCGAGATATTTAAATAAGTAGTATAACATTAGTTTAACTGATATTGCAGATTAATTTTATATACATTATTTTCCAAGCTCAGATAATTCAGAATATTAATAATTTCATTAATTCCTTCTACGGTTTCGTCACAGCAGGTATGTACCATGTTCTTCATCTGGATCAGCTTTAGCCAGAATCGCACCTGTGCTGCATTGTGCAAAGCTTCGGAAAGTTTTCCCACGTTATCCTGTACGGTAATAGCGGCAAAGGCTTCTTCTATGTTCTCACGGATCAGCACGCTGTTTTTCAGAATTTTCTCAGCAAGCTCATATTCTCCGCTTTTTAACAACAATACATACAGCTCCATCACTTTTAGTGAAAAATGAAATGTCTTGTCTACGATACTGTAATTAACCATTCTACCTTTGTTTAAAAATTACTTTCCTAATATGTCGAACAATTCTTTTATTGCTTCTTTGTCATCAAAGTGGTGTTTCACTCCTTTGATCTCCTGATAATTTTCGTGTCCCTTTCCTGCGATGAGGATAATATCTCCTTCCTTCGCCAGCAGACATGCTGTCTTGATCGCTTCTTTACGGTCCAGGATCGATATGGATTTTTTCTTATTAGTAATGGAGATCCCGCTTTCCATCTGCTCAATGATGGCCTGGGGATCTTCGTCCCGCGGGTTGTCAGAGGTCAGGATGACGCGGTCACTCAAGCGGGTGGCAATATCAGCCATCACAGGACGTTTGGCCGCATCCCGGTTCCCTCCGCAGCCAATGACCGTTATGACCTGTTCTTTCCCTTGTTTCAGATCATTGATCGTATCCAACACATTCTGCACGGCATCAGGAGTATGAGCATAGTCTACAATGGCCGTTACACCTGATTGGGAAACGATTCGCTCAAATCTTCCTTTGGCAGAATCTATATTGGAAAGCTGGGTCAGTACTTCGTCCCTGTCTTCTCCCAGCAATACTGCCGTAGCGTATACTCCCAGCAGGTTATAAGCATTAAAACTACCGATCAGCCGGAACCATACCTGCTTATGATCGATTTCCATCTCCAGACCGGAGAAAGAATTCGTGATCAGTTTTGCTTTAAAATCGGCAATCGTTTTCAGTGCGAAGGTATTCTTCCTGGCTTTGGTGTTTTGCATCATCACCAATCCCCGCTTATCGTCCCCATTGACCAATGCAAAAGCATCGGCACCCAGCATATCGAAGAACCCTTTTTTCGCTTTGATGTATTCATCAAAGGTTTTATGATAATCCAGATGATCGTGGGTGATATTTGTAAACAAAGCTCCTTTAAAATTCAACCCGTTGATCCGCTGTTGTACTATGGCATGTGAACTCACTTCCATAAAGCAATGGGTACATCCGGATTCCACCATCTTACTCAAAAAATGGTTCAGAGAAACTGCATCAGGGGTAGTATGGGTAGAAGGAATTACATCTTCGTTGATCCTGTTCTCCACCGTAGAAAGCATTCCGGTATTGTAGCCAAGGTTCAGAAATAATCTATGCAATAAAGTAACAGTAGTTGTTTTTCCATTCGTACCGGTCACGCCTATCAGCTTTAACCGGGAGGAAGGGTTTCCATAGTAATTGGAAGCGATGATCCCCAGAGCAGCACTACTGTTGACCACCTGAATGTATGTAATACCAGCTTTTAATGTTGCAGGCATTACCTCACATACGACGGCAATAGCTCCTCTTTCAATCGACTTCTCAATATAGAGATGGCCGTCTGCCTGTGTCCCGACAGTGGCTACAAATAAGCTGCCTTTGCCTACCAGTCTGGAATCGAAGAATATCCCGTTAATTTCTATATCTGTACTTCCTGATACAGAATAAAGGGAAACTTTATACAATATATCTTTCAGTATACGAATCATTCCAAATAAATATTTATAGGACTACCTTTTACTGCCTTAATCCCGGGTGTCTGCGACTGGCTTTGTACACGACCACGTCCATGTATCCCGACTTTCAATCCACTGTTTTCCAACAGGAACAGGGCATCTCTTAAAGTCATCCCGGTCACATCAGGAACCAGCTCTTCTTTAATTTTACGGTTATTCCAGATCACGGCACTGTTGGAAGTGGTGGCAAACACCCATTCTTCATCGGCTCCTGACCGGGTATGATTGGAGATCCCAAGCTGATTGCACAAATAGTTCAGATCGTCAAAATAGCCTGAACGGATCAGCGGGAAGGTCATATCACTCGCCGATATAGCTTTCGGTTCTGTTGCGTCATGCAGTTCCAGGTCTACTGCATATAATTTGTCTGCAATTTCTTTAAACACCGGTGCTGCCACATCCGATCCATATTGTTGTCCACCGCTTGGGCTATCAATGATTACAATACAACTGTACTTAGGTTTATCTGCCGGGAAATATCCGGCAAAAGAGGTATAGTAAGTTTTTACATATACCCCGTCCTTGATTTTCCTTGCTGTACCGGTCTTCCCGGCTATTTTATATATGGTGTTATTAATGTTTCTTGCCGTTCCGTGCTCTACTACTCCTTCGAGCATCGTACGCACTTTATCCAATGTTTCATCCGAACAGATACGGTCTTTGATCACAGAGGTTGAATATTGTTCTATTATTCTGTCCGCTACTTTTACTTCTTTTACAATAATGGGCCTGATCATTCGTCCGTTGTTGGCAATTGCATTATAAAAGGTGAGGGTATGAATCGGTGATAATTTCAATTCATATCCTATGGACATCCATGGAAGCGTAACTCCACTCCAGCTTCTGGAAGAAGGACTCTTGATATAGGGCTTGGCCTCTCCTTTCATCTGAAGGCCCAACGGATCCGACAGTCCCATTCCTCTGATGTAATCCACATAGCGCTGCGGATTAGTACCGAATTGTTTATGGATCATTTTAGAGACTCCTATATTGGAAGATTTCTCAAAGATCTGTTGTACAGAAAGGTTTCCATACCCTCCTTCTCTTGAATCGGTCATCACACGGTCGTAAAAAGTGTAACGGCCATTCCCGCAATCTACTGTATCGGTAAGCTTGATTTTAGGATTGTCTTCAAACAATGCTACCATAGAGGCCAGCTTGAAGGTAGAACCCGGATCGGTGAGTCCCTGGGAGGCAATCGCATAATTGTAGTTCTCGGCATATTCTCCCGGTCTTATTCTTCCCAGGTTGGCGATCGCTTTGATCTCACCAGTGGCCACTTCCATCAGCACCACACAGCCATATTCGGCATTGTGCATATTCAGATGTTTGAACAAAGAGGCTTCTGCCACATCCTGGATATTAATATCAATGGTGGTCTGGATGTCAACACCCTGCTCTGGTGCCACTTCATTTTTATTATGGATCGGTTTCCAGTTCCCGCCTGTCATCTTCTGAAACAGTGCTTCTCCGTCGCGCCCGGCCAGATAATTGTCGTAGCTGTATTCCAGTCCTGCCCCCGAATTATTTTCGTTGACAAATCCAATGGTACGCATCGCCAAAAAAGAAAAAGGTTTGAAACGCTTTTCAACCTTTTCGAACATTACTCCTCCTTTGTATTTTCCTTCCCGGATGATAGGCCATTCCGACATCATTTTTTTTGTCTGGTAGTTGACCATTGTACGGTTCAGGATCAGGTATTCTTTGTGATTATGACGGGCATCGTTGATCTTTCTGTAATACTCGTTCGGTGATCTATCCTTAAAATGCCTGGAGAGAAGCAAGGCCAGAGAATCGATCCCTTGCCTGAAGAGCTTATCATTGGCTACACTGGGATCCATGGCCAGTCTGTAAAAAGGTAGTGACGTAGCCAGAAGGCTTCCGTTGTCCGAATAGATATTCCCCCGGGTAGCTTTTACTACTTTATATTCGAAGACTTTCTCATTGGCCAGGGTTTTCCATTTGTCTTTTTCAACCACCTGTATCTTGACGATCCTGTACACAATGGCACAGGAAAAGATAAGTAACGCCACAAAAGCAATACGTGAACGAAATACTATGTCTCTTTTAATATTCAAGGTTTTCTACAGGTTTTTATTTTTTATAATCAGTCTTCGGGTCTTACTTCAATTTTGTAGGGCGGTGCCAGGCTTTCTTCCAGACCTAGCGCAGCCACTCTCTTGGCTACTTCCGATTGTTTGCTTTTAAACATAAGATCGGACTTTAAAGTCGTATAATCTGCTCTCAGGTCTTCTACCTCCGTTTTCACCTTGTGGGTATTGCGAACCACTTTATCGGCATAATGTGTATTCCCTATATAGAAAATAAGGAGTACCATGATGAACAGTATTCTCGGGATCTGTTGTACCGGAAGCCCTTCGATCATTACTTTGTTCAGGCGAAGCGTAGACTCCAGCATCTGGAAAACCGTTTTCGTGGATCCCGGATTTCCTTTTGTTTTTGACTTTTTCTCCTCCTTTTTTTTATAAGTATTCTCTGCCATTTTAGTCAGGCGTTGGTCAACTTTTTTTTCTTTTATACTTTAGTAGCGATTCTCAGCTTTGCACTTCTGGCTCTGTTATTGGCTTCTACTTCTTCCGCACTGGCTTCGACCGGCTTTCTGTTAAGGGCTTCGAAAGGCTTGTAATAATTGCCGTACACATCTTTCTCCGGTTCGCCATGAAATAAGCCTTTGCCTATAAAGTTCTTTACCAGTCTGTCTTCCAGCGAATGGTAGGACATGACCACCAATCTTCCTCCCGGCTTCAATACTTCCGCCGCCTGCGTAAGCATTTCTTCGAGCGCTTTCAGCTCATCGTTCACTTCGATCCTTAAGGCCTGGAAAACCTGGGCATAATATTTATTTTCTTTACCCCGTGGTGCCAGATACTTTATTTCTCTTTTAAGCTGTTCTACCGTATCGATCCTGTTGTTGGCACGTGCTTTTACAATGGCCGCCGCCAGTGTACGGGCGTTGGTGACTTCGCCGTACATTCCGAATATCCGGTGCAGCTCCTTTTCGGTATAGGAAGCCACAATATCTTTGGCCGTTTTCTCACCACTTCTGTCCATACGCATATCCAGTTCTGCTTCAAAGCGGGTGGAAAATCCACGCTCCGCAGCATCGATCTGGTGGGAAGAAATTCCCAGGTCTGCAAGCAATCCATCGATCTGTGTGATCCCGTGCAACTTCAGATAGCGTTTGAGATAGCGGAAGTTGGCTTCTATCAATGTGAAAGAACTGTCTTTTATCTCCTCTGCATTTACCTTTGCATCTTCGTCCTGATCAAAGGAAAATACTTTGCCGCTTTGAATGTATTTCAGAATTTCCCGGGTATGCCCTCCGCCACCAAACGTGACATCGACGTATATTCCGTCCGGCTTTATCTCAAGCCCTTCGATACATTCTCTGAGCATTACGGGCGTGTGGTACATTCAATCCTGATTTTTAATTATTTCATTTAAAACGGGGAGGCTGACAATCCGAAAGGTGTTTTAAGCTTATCTATCTCTTAAAGAGCGATCACTTTTATTCTTCTTTCTTGTCTCCCAGGAATTTTTCGGCGAGTTTCGAAAACTCTTTCTGGTCTTTGATCAGAAACTGATCGTATAATTCCGGATTCCAGATTTCTATTCTGTTGCCCATTCCTACTACGATTACTTCCGTTTCGATCTGGGCATATTTGGTCATTGTTCTGGGCAGTACAAATCTTCCATTGTTGTCGAGTTCTGCTTCCGTATTTCCACGAAAAAAATTCCTCTGGAAATTTCTGTACTCCTCATTAAATTCATTCAGTCCGGAGACTTTTGAAAAAACTTTTCTCCACTCTACTTCCGGGTAAACGACCAGACATGTTTCAAAACCTCTGGTTATTACAATGTTATTTCCTGATGCGGCAGGCAAATTGGCTTTCATACGGGCAGGAAGTATCAACCTGCCTTTTGCATCCAATTTACACTCATACTCACTTGAGAAATAAGACATTACTTTTTTGAATTCGAACTCATACAAATTTAACGAAGAAAAATGAAAAAACAACCACTTTTATCCACTTTACCCCACTTGTGGATAATTTAGCGTTAGAATCAGGACTTTAGAAGCATTTTAGAGGTTTAAAATCCTATTTCAAAAATACATAAAGCATTCAAAAACAGAATATTACATAAAACAACCTGAAAGTGGGGGAATAATCCACGAAAACCGTGTATAACCAGGTGGATGAAACGGGGAGAAACCGTGAAGAACTATCTACCGGAAATTATCTCTTTCTCTATTTTTTGATTCCGGGTGTTAATTTTTAAGCTTTAACCATTACTTTTATAAATGCTTTCTATTTGCATACCGGTTTATAATACCAACATCATTCCACTTGTTCAGTCACTTCGCTCTCAAGGTGAGCAATGCGGTATTCCTTTTGAGATCCTCTGTCTCGACGATGCTTCTTCGCCCTTGATCCAGGAACTCAACCAGGCAGTCCGCCTTTATCCGGAAGTGACGTATGAAGTACTTGAGCAAAATGCAGGAAGAGCTGCGATCCGCAATCTATTGGCAGAACGTGCCAGGTATCCTTATCTTTTACTGCTGGACGATGATGTTGCCCCGGCCACTCCCGACTTTATTCAAAAATACGTGCAGGCAATCAGTCCTTCCTATCCTGTGATCGTCGGAGGCAGAGTATATCCCTCAATTGAGGTAAAGAAAGAGGTAGGATTACATTTCCGCTATGGGAAACAGCGTGAAGTAATACCGGCTGAAATCAGGAAGACCAGGCCCTATGCTTCTTTTGTGACTGGAAATTTTCTAATACAGAAAAAAATATTTGAACGCATTCAGTTTTTGCCGTCGTTGACCGAATACGGACACGAGGATACACTTTTCGGACTGGAACTGAAGAAACATCAAATCCCGGTTTTGCATATTGATAATCCTGTGATTCACGAAGGCCTGGAAACAAATGAGGTTTTTATCCGCAAACAATTGACAGCAGTCAGAAACCTTGCTTTGCTGATCGGGGAAGAACACGATATGAGCAGTATCTTACTGTATCGCGTTTATTTGAAATTAAAAAAATACTACTTACTCGCGGGGTTTCGATTGGGTTTCGGACTGCTTTCCCCGATCCTCAAAAAGCTGCTGGAATCGGGTCTGACCACCTCACTGATTCTTTTTGATGCATTGCGTTTGTATCAATTTTCAATGAGTATGAAAAAATCAGAAAAGCTTCGATAAGAGTTCTATCTTTTTTTCAACGGAAGTCCTTCCCAATATTTTCGTCCTTCTCTCTATTTCGTTGGAGGTAAAGGGCTCTTGCATCAGGGCAAATAATTGGGTTCTCAACTCTTCTGCCGAATCCGCTACATGACATGCGTCGGTATAGGAGAATCCCCGGACCATATTGGAATTGACCAGGCAGTGACGGCCGTGATACAGGGCAGGATAGATCTTGCTCTTGCTGCCGGAAGGCATAAAGCTGACGAGTATATTGACCTGTGCATTCCGGATCAGTTCGTCCAGTTTTTCATCCGAAGGATTGGCCAGGATTTTTACTTTATGATCTTTACAAAGATGTTTAAGATCACTGTCCGGATTTTTCCCTGCTACGATCAGCGGGATTCCTGTTCCCACGATCACCTCTTTTACTAAAAAGATCACGGCTTCTATATTATCAGGCTCTGTAAGGTTACTGTGGTACAATGCATAACTTCCCATACCTTCCTTAATGGCTATATTACTGAAGGCAGAAAATGGTTCTATGTTGATTATTTCTTTTTCCGGAAACAAGTTTTCATAATACTCTTTATGTTTGATGTTCAACGTAACCAGTGTATCGGCATGACTTAATATCTGTTCATATTTTCTGAGCCGCCGGGATTCTATTTTTAAAAGCAGTCTATCCCAATACCGGTGCGAGAGCTTATGAAGGTTGTCGTAATATTCCGGTTCCACGTCCTGTATCCGCACGATCTTTTTCCGCTCTTTCAGCTCCGAAGCACTCAGGTAATAACAGGTATGGATCCCTTCAAATAAAACAGGATAGTCATTTTGCTGAAGGTTAAAAAGCAGGTTTTCCGATCTTCGGGAATTTACGATCCCCGGGATCAGAGAAAGATCCGACAGGAAGGTATCCATTTTATAATAGTATACATGATCGCAAAGCTCATATAATTCTTCTGAATACTTATTGTTGCGGTGCATGAAACAATGCAGGTTGATCCGCACACCGATCTCAGAAAGGGCTTTTACTTTATAATAAATATCTACCATTCCCCCGTAATCAGGCGGGAAGGGGACATCGTATGCAATAATATTCAGGTATTTCTTTTCCAACGACCAGACTAGTATATACCACCTTTTACCTGGAAATGGGTTTTCTCAGAATCCAGGACAATTCCATTTTCTACTTTCAACACTCTGGCGGGATAACGGTCTATAAAACCATGTTGGTGGGTAGCCATCAGCACAGCCGTTCCACTCCGGTTTATTTCTAAAAAAAGTTTTAGTATGCTATCAGCTACTTCCGGATCAAGATTTCCGGTAGGCTCGTCTGCAAATACAATCAGCGGCTCATTGATCAGCGCACGGGCGATCACGATCCGCTGCTGCTCTCCGCCGGACAACTGGTGAGGATACTTGGAGGATACACTTCCCAACCCTACCTGCATCAACACTTCTGCCACACGGTTTTTCATCTTACTGCGGTCTTTCCAGCCGGTCGCTTTCATGACAAAGAATAAATTCTCCGCTACACTACGATCGTTGAGCAACTGAAAATCCTGAAAAACGATTCCTATCTTTCTTCTCAGATAAGGGATCTGACCTCTCCGGATCCGGGAAACATTAAATCCTGCGACCGATACTTCTCCTTTCGGTTTGGACATATCGGCATAGAGGGCTTTTAACAATGAACTTTTCCCGCTTCCTGTTTTTCCGATCAGATAGACAAATTCTCCTTTTCGTATTGTAAAATTAAGATCACGCAATACCAGCACATCATGATGAGAGAGGTTGGCATTGTTAAGTGTAACAATAGGATCGGTTGAAAATTCCATTTTACAATTCCAGCTTTTGTAATTTCCCGAAAGGGAGTTCCTGAATTAATTTATTGAGTGCTTCTTCTTTCCCTTCAAGTCCATACTTCTTTAATAATTTAACCGGTCTGTCGGCTCTAAAATAAGCCACAAGTACAAAATTGTCATCACGAAATTGTATATAATCGGGAATTTTAGCTTTTCCTTTTACCTTGATGATATACATGTTTAACTTCTTTTTTATGTCCTCAATCATAGGACACAAAGATAGGTAAAAAGGCAGAGAGGAGGAAAAATAAAGGGATAAAAGAAAAAGAGCAAAGAAGGAAGAAAACGGTGTTTCCTCCCTTCTTTGCTCCCTGATCCGGTGACGGATCGCAGAACTATCCGTTTGCCTTTTTGTGATCTGCCAGGAATTTGGCCAGTCCGCTGTCGGTAAGAGGATGGTTCAATAAAGAAGTAATTACATTCAGAGGACAAGTCACTACGTCTGCTCCGATCTCTGCACACTTCAGCAGGTGCATCGTATGACGCACAGAAGCTGCCAGGATCTCGGTCTCGTATCCGTAGTTGTCATAGATCTGTCTGATCTGCGCGATCAGGGTCAATCCATCGGTCGCAATATCATCAAGACGTCCTACGAAAGGAGAAACATAGGTAGCACCTGCTTTTGCCGCCAGCAAAGCCTGACCAGCTGTAAATACAAGTGTACAGTTTGTTCTGATCCCTTTCTCGGTGAAATAACGGATTGCTTTCACACCGTCTTTGATCATAGGTACTTTCACCACGATCTTAGGATCGATCTTTACCAGTTCTTCTCCTTCTTTAATCATACCGGCAAAGTCGGTAGAGATCACCTCTGCACTCACATCTCCGTCTACAATATCACAAATTGCTTTATAATGTTTTTTAACATTTTCTGCTCCGCTGATGCCTTCTTTGGCCATCAGGGATGGGTTGGTCGTAACGCCGTCCAGCACACCAAGATCTTGTGCTTCCTGAATCTCTTTCAGATTGGCTGTATCAATAAAGAATTTCATAATAAATGTCCGTTTTCGTTGATTTAGTTTAACAAGTGTTCAAAAGTAAGGAAATTAGTTGCAAGATACAAGACGCACAAGACCTCCTATAATAAACTGTAAATCAATACCGTAAACTCTTTTTCATATACCTAAGAAAAAACAGTAAACCAGAAAGATGTGATGATGAATAAAAGAGATGGAATTACCGGACCCTAATAAAATAAAAAAAGGCAAACCAAGTATCGCACCGCTACAACCGTTTACCCTTGCTTCCTTCCGAACCTGGGGGAGTGACAGGAGCTGGTCGTACCGGCTTGCCGGATGCAAAGGTATAAAAAAACTATCGAATCAAAAATTTTTGTTAAAAAAGGTTTTTCAGATACAAGATGCAGGATACCGGATTCCAGATACGATAAGATGTGATGTAACTCATCCGGACCTTTAAACTATCTCTGCCTCAATTACTAAATACCTTTATCTTGTATCTGGAATCCGGTATCCTGCATCTTAACTAGTACCCTCCGGGAAAAACGCCACGAAAGTGACCACCGGCCATGGCTTCCTCTTTCTCTGTAAAAACAAGTACTGCTCTTACCATCTTCCCCGATACTTTTAGTATTTTGTAGGCTCAAGAAATTATCCACAGCCCAAAAATCAAACATGGCGGAAAAAAGACTTTCTGTAAAGCAATACAAAAACGGCCTTCTCCAGGGCGACCGTGCCATTTTGGGACGAGCCATCACTCTGATCGAAAGTAGTCTTGCAAGCGACGAAAAACTTGCGGCGGAAGTCATCTCGGAGATCTTACCTTCTACGGGAAACTCCTACAGAATAGGGATCAGCGGCATTCCTGGCGCAGGAAAAAGTACCTTCATCGAAGCGTTGGGCAAATACCTGACCGGTCTGCAAAAAAAAGTAGCGGTACTCGCCATTGACCCTTCCAGCACACTAAGCGGTGGAAGCATCCTGGGAGATAAAACCCGGATGAACGAGCTGTCCAGGTCTCCGCTTGCTTTTATCCGCCCCTCTCCTTCCAATACTACACCCGGTGGTGTAGCAGGCAAAACCTACGAAACGATCCTGCTTTGTGAAGCAGCCGGTTTTGAATACATCCTGATCGAAACCGTGGGGGTAGGGCAATCGGAAACAGCGGTCTTCAACCTTGCTGATTTCTTTCTTCTGCTCATGATTCCCGGCATGGGCGATGAGCTTCAGGCAATGAAAAAAGGGGCCATGGAACTGACCGATGCCGTACTTATCAATAAAGCCGATGGGAAAAACAAAGAGGCTGCCCTCCAGGCAGCAACGGAAATCAGGCAAGCCCTGAAACTTTCCGCTTCACATACTCAGCCTTATGTTATGACCTGCTCTGCCAAACACAACGAGGGGATCACCGAAATAGCCCATTGCCTGGAAGAATTCAGAAAAACAGCACAGGCCTGCGGTGACTGGGAACAGAAACGATCGGAGAATAGTGTACAAAACCTCTTCAGTACAGTGAATTATCACCTGTTAAAAGATTTTTACGAAACGGCATCCATTCAGCGAAAAATTAAAACGATTGAAAATGAAGTAGCTAAAGGTAAAATAACACCACATACCGCCGCAATCAAGCTTCTGAAAAATTATAAAACGAAAAAATAATTTTTTGGGTGAAGGTTTTTTATATTTTTACAGGCAATTGAAAACAGATTTGCAGAACCAGACATAACCTACAATGCTCATGACAAAAAACCAGTATACGGAACAGGAACATACTACATGGACTGTGCTTTACACCAGACTGCTACAGTTTTTGCCGGAAACGGCCGACAAAGTAGTGTTTGACAGCATCAAAAAAATCGGCTATCCGTCAGACCATGTACCTGATCTGACAGAGATCAACCACAAACTTTCTGCTATTACCGACTGGACAGTAGTCCCTCTGGAAGATATGGTAGAAGACAATGAGTTCATTGCCATGCTGGCGCAAAAGAAATATCCATGCCGCACCTGGTTGCGTAGTCAGGAGCAACTGGATAATGATATTGACGAATACGATATGTTTCACGACATCATTGGCCATACTCCACTGCTTACGATCCCTGCCTATTCAAATTACCTGACGGGGCTGGGAAAACTGGCGCTTGAAAATCTGAAGAGCCCTGCGGCCATTGCACTTCTGAAAAGAGTTTACTGGCACTCCATTCAGTTTGGATTGATCGCCACCGAAAATACCTTAAAAATATACGGAGCACACCTTCTTTCCTCCAGAGGAGAAACCATTTTCTCCATCAGCGCCGGTGTTCCCAAATATGATCTGAATGTAGCGATCATGATGGACACGCCTTATAAAAAAGGAAGCTACCAGGAAAAATATTTTGTGATCCACTCCTACGAAGAGCTGTACAACAGTCTGGAGGATGTGAAAGCAGAATTAGCCAAAAGAATATAATAACCTCCTTCTGAGTTCAGGATCCGGCAGAAGCAATATATTTGTTTTTACCGGATCCTGAATTTTACATTTAACACTTCTTCTTATTATCTGTTTATGGAAATTCGCCCTGTCAACTATTCCAAGACGACCATTACCGAACTGATGATCCCTTCCTATGCCAACTTTGGCGGAAAAATTCACGGAGGGATCCTTCTTTCCATGATGGATAAAGTTGCCTATGCCTGTGCCTCCAAACATGCTGGAAGCTACTGTGTAACAGTATCGGTGGACACGGTAGATTTTATGGAACCGATCGAAGTGGGCGAACTGGTTTCCCTCCATGCCTCTGTCAACTATGTAGGAAAATCTTCCATGATCATAGGAATCCGGGTAGAAGCAGAAAATGTCCTGAACGGAACCAAAAGACATACCAATACTTCTTACTTTACAATGGTGGCCAAAGGACTGGATAACAAGCCCAAAGAAGTACCCGCCCTTCAACTGGAAACCAAAGATGAAGTACGCCGGTTTATGGAATCGATCAAGCGAAAGCAGTTAAAAAATGAATACAAAGAGCAATTAAACAACGAAAAAACACGTCTAGCTGTCAAAACAGAACTCAATCTTTTAGAAAAAGAGCGGTGTGTGATCAAATATTCCTGAGTTTTTTTTGCTTTCTGTTATTTTTTTTGAAACTTTCAGGATAAAATCTATCAATCTACAAATTAACCTTAATTAATTTACAACTATGACAGAAGTGAAAGAAGCTCAATCAAAAATTACAATGATCATCGTATGCTGGTTCCTGGGATCACTTGGGATTCACCGCATGATGATGGGCTACAGCAACTGGTGGCTACAATTGATAACATTGGGCGGATGTGGAATCTGGGCGTTGATCGACCTTATCAAGATCGCTACCGGAAGCATGAAAATGGCGGATGGCAGAGAGCTTAAATAGTTGGCTAAAACTCATCCTTAAATATTCCTCCCACAACATCTTCTTTACTGTTGTGGGAGGATATTTTGTATTATCCCTTTTCCTTTTAGGCTATTTTAACATTGATATAGGCATCCCTTGCCTGTTTCGCCTGGCCACAGGGATAAAATGTCCGGGTTGCGGACTCACACATGCCTTTGCTCATCTCCTTAAATTAGAATTTTCCGAAGCCTGGGAACATAATAAACTCGCTTTTATCGTTTTACCGGCCGGTATTTTTTATATTGTAAAAGACTTTATTTCCTTCCGAAAAAGTTGCGTTATCTGATTGAATAAGATATTTTTGAAAAATCAGAAAGAAATCACCATTTTTTATATAAAAGGTACAATATGAGAAAAAAGAATAATGGCTTTATCTGTATTTTGTTACTACTGGTTTCCAACCTTGCCGTTTCACAGAGCATTCCCCTGGGGCAGCCGATCAACACCCTGAATAGTGATGAATACAATCCCTGTATCAGCGGAAACGGAAGAACGATGATCTTTGAACAACTATATTTCAATGAAAATAAGCCTTACGTTCAGATCAGCTATCAGAAAAGCGGAAGCTGGAGCCGGCCGGAACAGCTTCCAGGAGCGAATACCGAGGTGACCAACCTGACCAACGGAGGTTTCTTTCTGAATCAAACGGGCAATGTTATACTATTTCATTCGGCCCGCTACGGAGGAGTAGGAAACAGCGATATCTGGATGATCGAAAAAACCATCATCGGATCCTGGTCTGCGCCAAAAAATCTTGCAAAACCAATCAATTCAACCCTTCAAGAAACAGATCCTTCGCTTTCCCCTGATGGGAAATACCTTTATTTTACAAGATTGACCAACGAAAAAACACCGGAAGGAAATCCTTGCGGAAAAATATACGTTTCCGAACGGATCGGAAAAGACGGATGGAAAAGCCCTGTCCTGCTTCCGGCTCCCATCAATCAAAACTGTGAATGTGCCGGCCGTATGCTTTCCGACAATAAAACGTTCCTGTTCGCTTCCATGCGGGAAGGAGGAAGCGGAGGGTATGATATCTATAAAACCGTACAAAAACCGGACGGTTCCTGGGAAGCGCCGGTCCCCTACTCATTCATCAACACCAGCAAAGACGACCGCTACGTATCGGTCCCTGCCGGAGGCGGACTGATCTATCATTCGGCTACAGCCAAAACCGGGACCGGACTTGACGTCACCAGAACAAAAATACCGGACGAACTGCAACCGGAGAAAGTGACGCTTCTTCAGGGAAATGTCAGAAATGCTTCCAATAATCTTGTACTGGTACCAAAAGTAATGGTCACCAACACGACCACGATGCAAACCTATACCTATCCCGGTGCAGCAGACGGAAGCTACACCGCTGTAATTCCTCAGGACGATGTATACGATGTAGCCCTGATGGCATACGAAGGAGGCTTCTCTTACAGATCTATGCTTTTCAAACCTTCGAAGTTACCCAAATACGAGGAAAAAATGCTGGATGCTAAACTTGTCCCGAACAAACCCGGAGTCCTCTTCCCTCTGAGCAACATTGCGTTTGTCAACAATACCGATACCCTTGAGGAATATTCCATGGCAGAGGTTAACCGGTTGTTCATTATGATGAAAGCAAACATTACGTTGAAAGTAGAAATAGGAGTACATTCCGGCGATGCCGAACAACGCGATACTACCGCACGAAAAAATCTCACGGCTACGATCATCGATACTATCGGGACATATCTGGACACTGCTACCGGACATCATATGTACCGGTTAAAATATACATACTCCAGTGATAATACCCAAAACCAGGCGAAAATGATCGCCTCCATTCTGATCAAAAAAGGGATCCCTTCTGAACGTATTATTCCAAAAGGTTACGGCAATACAGTTCCTTTGTCACCTCCTCCTGCAGACAAAGCGCTGAACCGGCGGGTAGAACTGAAAGTGATCAACGAATAAAAGAGGTTTGTTTTGCGTAATATCTAATTACAAGTTCCTTCCTGGTCAGCGGGCTTTGTGTGTGTCTACCCAGATCTTGATCAGCAGAAGAAAATACGATAACAACAAAGGGCCGTATACCAGACCCAGCACACCAAATACAGGAAGCCCGATCACGACTCCTAACAGGGTAATCAGCGGATGAACGTCTCCTATTTTTTTCGACAAGTAAAAACGTACAATATTATCGATCGTACTGACCAGCAAAAAACCCCAGATCAGGATCCCGATACCTCCTATTGTATTGCCTGCATAGATCTCCAGGACGCCCGCAGGAACAAAGACCAGCGGTGCACCGATAAAAGGAAGAAAACAAATAAAGAAACAGATCATTCCCCAAAAGACAGCTCCTTTGATCCCGAAAATCACAAAACCGATGGCAAGACAAACACCTTGTACAAAAGAAATGAATCCCTGGCCGAGCAGATTAGAATAAGTAATATTGACCAGCTCTTCGCCCAACCGCAAGGCCTGGTATTTTTTCAGCGGAAGATATTTCAGCACGACCTCCTCCATTTTCTTATGGTCTTTGAACATAAAAAATAAAATAAGGTACATCACGGCAAGCTGCAGAAGAATGTTTGACATGGTGCTCAGCGCATTGGACAGCAATGAAAATAACTTTGACTGCATCGACAGAATCATTTCATCAAGGCTTTTCTGATCCATTACATAAGTTTCGACCAAAGGCCATATTTTTTCTTTAATAAGACCTAGTTCTTCGGGATTAGCCTGGTAAAATATGATCCGCTTGTACAGAATAAAACTCAGCGATACAAAAGGGAGTACGATGATGGTAAAAGAGATGAACATCACCAAAATGGCAGAAGGTACAGGGGGCCAGTTCTTTTTCTCCGTAAAATAAAGGTACGAGGAACGAAACATTGCGTAAAACAATACGGCTCCCATCACACCGTCGAATATGGCCCGGGACAGATACACCAGTATCAGTCCGCACAAAATAATGATCCCTAAAAGGTAATAGTGATTTGAATGGCTATAAGGTTTCATCCCTGCAACAACTATAATAATTCCAGTTCATAAGCTAAGTGCTAAAAGCCTCAAATCTTTTACACGATTCCATCCGTATGTATATTAAATCCGATATTCTATTGTTTATATCTGCAAAAGTCTATTTATTTATCCCTTCATCCATTCTACCTGAATGACTTCTCATGTGTACTCAAGACATGCATACAATTCCTGAAGGGCTTTCCCCCGGCGAAGCTTATCTTTATCATCCGGACACTGCAGGACTCCGGTATCTTGCCTTGGGTGATTCCTATACGAAGGCTGAAGGCGAAAATTATTCCAACTCCTATCCTTCGCTGCTGGTGCAGAAACTCCGGGAGTACGGGTTTCCGGTCAAAACCCAGCTCACCATTGCACAGACAGGATGGCGGACCGATCAGCTTAAAAACGCCCTGGATAAAGCTGCCCTGAAAGACACCTTCGACCTTGTTTCGTTGCTGATCGGAGTCAACAATCAATACCAGGGGAAAAGCCCGGAAGCCTACCAGGCTGAATTCAGGGAACTTCTGGAAACTTCCATCGTCCTGGCCAATAAGAGAGTCGACAAGGTGTTCGTGCTTTCTATCCCGGATTACGGTGTGACGCCTTTTGGAAGTGCTCAGGAAGCTCATATTTCCAGTGAGATAGCACTCTTTAATTCGCTGAATAAAGAAGTATCCGACGCACTGGGTGTTCATTATTTTGACATCACGCCGCTCTCAAGACAAGCTAAAAAGGATCCGGAGCTGTTGTGCCCGGATAATCTTCATCCTTCCGGGAAAATGTATACACTGTGGGCAGAGCTGATCATAGAAACTTTAAAAACCATTGCTGCCAAACCCTGATTTTTTATATCTGGGAAAATATACCTATTTTGGAAGAGTATTTTTGTTACAGAAATGAACAGGGCGTCAAATAATATAATTTCCAGTTTCTCTCTTATGGTCATGGGGGCATTGTTCATGCTGTTCTTTATGCTCACTCCTGCTTCGATGGCACAGACCAACGGAGGATTTGAAAAAGGGTCTCGTGACAAGGATTATAAGAAAGGAACCAACATTGAATATTATAAAAACGGGAAGATCAAATCTGTAAGTCAATACAAACGAAAAGTTTTCTGGTATTACACCGATACTTACTGGACGATCAAAGAATACGATATGGAAGGAAACCTGGTACGGCTTATAAAAAAAGTAACGCAGATGGCCAGGAGAGAAAATACCGAAAGAGTGATCAAAGAAGAAGTGCATAATTACGAACCGAAAAAAGAAAACCAGCCGAAAGAAAACATCCGGCCGGAATAATCCTTTTCTCCTATGAAGAAAATCATTCTCTTATTGATTATAATGACGACAGGACTTACGATTGCCTGCCGCAAAGGGCCACAAGGAAAGAAATGCGGTACCTGTCCGGATTTCGACCGTAAAGAATATAAGCGAAAAACCCGGTAATTCCCCAGGTTACTTTATTGCTTCCCGCACCCGTATCAGCTTTTCCAGCAGAGGCTCCAGCAGATCCAACTGCAACATATTAGCGGCATCCGATTTTGCTTCGTTCAGCCTTGGATGAGTTTCAATGAATAATCCATCTGCTCCTACTGCAATCGCTGCTTTGGCAATGGTTTCGATCATCGCCGGACGACCCCCGGTAACACCCGACGCCTGATTGGGCTGCTGAAGCGAATGGGTACAATCCATGACCACAGGCACCTCAAATGCTTTCATTTCCACCAGATTGCGGTAGTCTACTACCAGGTCTGAATAGCCAAAAGAATTTCCACGGTCTGTGAGGATCACATTAGGATTGTCCAGTGATTTTATTTTTTCCACGGCAAATTTCATAGATGGTCCGGACAGGAACTGTCCTTTTTTCACATTTACGGCTTTGCCTGTTTTGGCTGCTGCCACCAGCAGATCGGTCTGGCGGCACAAAAATGCCGGGATCTGAAGCACGTCTACATATGCCGCCGCTATTTCCGCTTCATGACTTTCGTGAATGTCTGTTACGACCGGAATATTAAAAGTATCGCTTACTTCTTTCAGAATCTTCAACGCTTTTTCGTCGCCAATTCCGGTAAAAGAATCCAGTTTGGTACGATTGGCTTTTTTATAAGATCCTTTGAAGATATAAGGGATCTTGTATTTGTCTGACAGTTTTACAATGCGCTCTGCGATCTCCAGTGCTATATCTCTTCCTTCGATGGCACAAGGTCCTGCCATCAGGAAAAAATTACCACTTTCTGTATGCTTTAACTTTGCTATATTGATCATAACGTTTCTGTTTTGCTCTGCAAAGAAAATGGTTTTCATCTCCAATTCCTAATGCAGGACAAATACATTCCTTTGAGCTGTCGTTTGTGTGTCACAAACGAGTCCTTTGAAATGAATGATGTAAGGCTTCATGGATTGAACATGAGCCGGATTGTTATGAACCTATTCTGTACGAAGCCAATACTCTTCTACTTTCCATTCTTCAGGAGTACCTTTCTTAAAAATTCCTGACTGATATAAAGTGTCCTGGTGAAATTCGATACGGTAGAGTGTTTCCAGCCCTATGTTTACCGTATCTTTGGAATGATAGCTCAGTTCTTCCGTTAACCAGCCGCCGGCACAAGAATAACGACCTCCCGCCAGGTGAACTACTTTTTTATTCCTGTTTAAAAAAGCCGGAGAAATCCATTGACTGTCGGTGAAGATCTTCAGGACCTCTACTCCTTCCATAGGAACAAAGACCGTATCTTCCTGAGACTGCAACGCCAGCAATCTATAAACCCCTTTCAGCGTTTGACCGGCTCCCTGCTGCTCTTCTCTGGCAGAGGGATGGCAAGCCATGCCCCACAGCATCATTCCAGCGAGACATATTTTTTTCATATTAGCTAAAAAAGCCGCAGCGAATTTCATAAGGTTGTTTCCCATGTATAAAACCTTCCGGGAAAATTGAAGACTATAATACTTTCTCAAATTTTAAGATCCGGGGCAGATTGTCTCCCAGGCATTGTATTTTCACACAATAAATACCGGTGGCAAGAGCAGAAATATCCAGCGACATACTACTTAGCAGATCAACCTTTAGCGAGAGTACTTCCACACCTCTTCCGTCAATAATGGAGAGCTGCTGTATCTTATCGGAGGCACCATTCTTCATCGAGATCGCAATTGTATTTTGTGCAGGAGAAGGATACAGCGAGACCATTCCTTCCGTACGGGCGGACACGATCTCAGAATGCGAGTAGGTCCCGTCCAGGTCTACCTGCCGGAGCCGGTAATATACCAGTGGAGCGTCTTCCCCATGATTCGTATATTCGTACACTACTTTTGTACTTGCATTGCCACGCCCTTGTACCAGGTCCAATTGCTCAAAATTAATTCCGTCGTAAGAGTACTCTATTACAAAATGATCGTTGTTCACCTCTCCGTCAGTAATCCAGCGAAGTACATGTGCATTGTTCACATTGTTTACTCTGAAGGAGATAAGATTGACAGGAAGCGTGCAAACACCAGGATCTGCGGTATTGCTCGAGAATGGAGCCAGGTCCCGCCAGCCGAATATCCAGTCGTGGATGTTCATCCCGTAATAGGATACATTTCCGGAGATCATTCCTTCTACGATCCCTATATCGTTGATCACCGCTGCCTTTGTGTTTTTACTGGCATGATTGTAATACGAAACGACTCCATTGCCAATGTCATGCGTTTCCACTCCTCCCCATATTTTCGGACGGCTGGCAGCTGGAAGCGTATTCGCATACGTCAGTTCTCCCAGCATTCTGTTTCGTATTCCGTTGGTAGTAGTATTATACGACATGATCAGGTAATCGTCTACATAATTCATCATGTGTTCCATTACCCCCATGGTTACTGAATTGTAAGTACACTGGACAGGTTCTCCGTAATAATCATCCACCCAGTTGACCATCGACATCCCGAAAAGCAGGTTATTGGCATGACAGATATTGTAAGTGTTTTCGGACATTTCCAGCCAATTACGCATGAGCATTTCCCTGTCCAGCTTTTGGGTGGACTGCCACACTCCGCTACCGGGTACCGTAGAAAGATCTGAATCCGTCACATCGTTGTGAAAACTATAAGGAGGACCGATGACAGGGCCCTGGTCATGAGGTTCCAGGTCAGCGCTAATTCCTATGAAACGTTCATTGGGTGCTACAGTTGCATTGTATGCGATGACCGCATCCACAAAATCATAAAACTCTGCATTCCCCCTGGCTGGGTGATCGGAAAAATACTCCCGGTCGCCGTCCATCGCCCATACTTTAATATCATAGCATCCTGCTTTTGAAATGAATGCCTGTATACCTGCCTTATGTCCTGTGATCACCGTAGGAAATGCATACAGGTAGATATGCTCTATATTAAAAGCGATACAACTGTTGATGATCCGGTTCCGTTCTGCATTATTACTAATAAAAGAAGCGGTTCCCCATATATACAATCCTCTGTGTCCCTGAGCAGGAAGTATAGTACAAACCGACCACCACAAAAAAACAGCTACGTAAATTTTTTTCTTCATACTACTTTATTTTTTTAGAATGATTAACCCCTTTATTCCGTCATCCCGTAAAACGAGCTTCCTTTTGTAAAGCAAGGAAGGTCTACATGAAATAATGTAGGAGCGATTCCTTCGCTCTGTACAAGTGTATATGCCAACAGATTCAGTTCTTTCGTGTCAAAAACGTCAAGATCTCCTTCCATTTTGTCCAACGTTCCCAGGCAAATGCTGTACATTGTCCATTCAGATGTTTTAATGGAAATTACTTTTCTTCCGTAGCGGTCTCCGTTATCTCCATTGCCAAACGTCAGAACGATCTTCGCAGGAGTTCCTCCGGAATTGGCCAGGAAATTAAACCATACCTGGGAAGGATCGGAAGGTAGTGAGCGATGCATCAGGTTAAAATACATTTCCTGCGATCCATACGTATTCTTATCCAGTCCTCCGGGAATCGGGCTGATTCCTTTAAAGGTCAGGTAACCTCCTCCTTCCTGCGAAGGCCGGTATTCCTCACATTTGGGAGAATAGGGACACCAGATGCTGTCCAGTACAGCGTCACCATACACTGCATCCTGTGCAGCATAAAAACTTGTTCCGTCAGGATAAATCCCATCCGGGCCGTTGTAACGGGTCAGGACCACCACCTCAGGATCGTGGACAAAATCAGGTTTCAGAATATGAACCGAATATTCCTGAGAGAGTTCAGGCCGGCAAACAATCAGGAAGCGTACCGTGACTGTTTCATCCATAAAAAACAACTCCTTTCCGGATCTCCCGTACCATGCTTTTCTGATCTCAGAGGAAAGTCCCTCAAACGTTTTGGAAGCACGGGAAGAATTGCCTTCGATCACGATCTTCCATCTGGCCGGAGCGCTGAACGATGCTGTAAAATATAAGCTGTCCGTAGTGCGAAAATTGACTATCTCCTCTCCATACTTATTCATCTGAAACTCTGAAATAATATGGAAGTCTTCTCCCGGACAGGACTGAGGACCAAAGTAAGGATCCAGTGCATCCCTTTTACAGGAAAGGATCAGACACAACGGCAACAGAAGACCCCATTTTAAATACTCTTTATCTATTTTTCTTTTCATACTAAAACATGATGTTAAAGTTCAGAAACAACTGACTAATGTTATAGCTCAGATCCGCATTCTGATTGTTCTGATTCTGAGCAATGGTATGGTTGACATGAAAATTGGTCGTCTCATTGAAATTGACCCGTACTCCATAACTCCAGCTATTCTCAACAGCATCAATCACAAGAGGTACATAGTTGGTAATATTGTTCAGATCATTTCTCATCACTACGATCTCATTTCCTTTTGCCATGATGAATTTAGCACCTCCCAAAAGATCCAGCTGCTTGAATACCTGGAATACCAATCCCATATCCAGCAACGAACTGCTGAGATTGATCCCTCCGGCACGATCAGTTTTTTCATACCGTCCGCCTACATACAAATCCATCGTTCTTTCCGTATGGATCAAGGCTCCTATTCCCAGCTTCACCCCTCCCAGGGCAGAAATAAAATTTCGTTTATCGGTAGTACCTTCTCCCGTCAGTTCACTCAGGTAACGGCCTTGTACCATTACTTCCAGCTTCTCCGATTTTTTATTTCCGAACTCCACTGTATAACCTGTTCGGTTAGGGGTTGCTTCTCCGTAAGGAGTTACATTGTTGTACATCGGATTATACATTTGCAATACCGGAGAGATCCCTCTGTTGTACACCCTTTCCTGGGTAAAACGATCAAACAGCAATTGCCCTCTGTCCGTCGTGTTATTCAGCACACGACTAAAAAGCAGAGGAGCAGAGCCTACATTGATCCGGGGAGTCTGTGCACTCGGGCTGGAATATTTTGCCCCCACATTTTTATACGATACTTTGGCATACATTCCGTTTTTCAATTCTGCCTTCAGTCCTCCGTCTACAAAAAAATCATTGGACCGGTACGTAGAATCATCTGCCTTTCTGTAATAATAATTCTGAGAAATTCCGCTTTCGGCAAAGAATCCTGCTTTGATATTTTCCTTTCTCAACACCCACAGTTCCATCAATCCGGTGATCACATGGTTCTGATAGCGTACAGGATAATTGTCCAGCGGAATATCCTGTAAGCCCACATAGTTCACTCCTACCACATATTTATCAGTGGTCATCACATCCAGCCGGCTTCCTACCAACACTCTGTCCGGCATCAGGTTATTATCCGTTACATTCGTTCTTACCCCAAAAGCATTCAGCCGGATCGTTTCCAGGTTCTTTTTTCCCATATACCATTCCGTGCCAAGCTTTACTCCCTGTAACCTCCATACATCTCCCCGGTTGAAATTTTCGTACTGGACAATATCTCTTCTGGCCCTGAAGACAGGGGCTTCAAAGCGGTTGAAGATCTCGTCAAAGTTATGTACCGTGTACGGCGTGTTGGTAACATCAATATCTCCAAGTTCATAGCTCAGCCAACGGAGATCTCCTTTGATCTGTAACTGACGAAACTCAAAGCGAGTCTGCTCTCCCCAAAAGTCTCCATAGGCCTGACGCACCCTCATGATCAGGTTCGATTGAAATTCCCTTCCTTTTTCCAACCCAAACCCAAGATCAAACAGGTTATATCCACTGAGTCCCTTTCTGGCCGAAACGGTGTCGGAATTAATGAGATTCCCTTTCATCTCATTATTGGTCAGCACCGACCTGCCGAGACCATTTACCGTGATGTCTACCTGTGCGTTAAGATTGGAAAAGCTGAGACAGCCTACCACCAGCGTTGTGAAACAGATTTTTACAGTATACTTTTTCATTAAAGAAACATTTTAAGCTCAATTGTTGATTCCTGCCCTTTGAAAACATCCTGGATAAAATTCTTATCCGTGTGATCCATCCATTTATGACGGATATGAATAGAGGTTTTATTTGTAATATCATATCCTGCCCCTATTCCCCAGGCGTGACCGGTCTGATCGATCACTCTCCGCTCCGGAGCTTCCATCGCCTTGTCGGGCGACAACGTAACACGGGTATTACCCCATACACGTTCTATTCCATAATTCGCCAGCACCATTAGCCTCGGGCTTAGCTTACACATGAATGTGAAATCTTCGAACCAGGTACGGATAAAGGCATCGTCGGAAAATACCGGCAGCACAGCGCTGTGATCCTGGATCGAAACGAAATTGCTATAATTGATCAGTACAAATTTTAATTTCCCGATCCCGAACTGGTATCTGGCCAACAAATCAATGGTATTGAATCCTTTTTTATAATTGGTCACGGAGTCTGTAATCGTCACCAGTTCATAGGTCCTGGCAAAGACACTTCTGATCCTTCCGTAAGGTCCGATCCCCTGGCGCCACTGAGTAAAACGTGATCTGGAAAACGCGTTGACCCGGTGCTGGAAAGTAATGGAATCATAAAGGTTCTGTTTCTCTCCACTGGCGGCATATCCCAGTTCTGCCGAAAAATTACCGATCTTAAAATCACTGGTCAGGCTGACCCCACGACGGTTGTTGGCAAGCTGTCCTACTTCCTGTCCTACGTTGACAAACAAGGTCTGATCCCGGGAAGGATCGGCATTGACACCTCCGCTTCGCAGACTGGTATTGGAATTGAGCACTTCTCCATCCAGGTTTCCATACGAAATGCCAATGTCATAATACTCGATCTTCAGCGGAAACTTCAATAAACTTCTGTCTACTTCCAGTGCTGCAATAAACGCTCCTCCCCACTTAGGAGAAACGATCAGAGGATTGTTGATATACGAAGTTCCCAGCTCTGTGGTAACTTTGAAATACTTACCGATCTTTACATCAAAGTCGGTAGAATATACATCCACATCGTCGTGTATGGCATAAACAGTATCAGTGTTGGTTTTACGGGCAAAATAGTTCAGCGCAAAATTTCCTCTTAATCTTCCGAAATTATAAGGCGTTCCAACCCTCACCATATAATTGACCGCAGGATAAAATTCAACATTTGTAAGCCCTCCATAGATCGTTTGTCCCGTTCTTCCATACATTGCCTGCACATACAGGTTATTCAGTCCCGGCATGGTGAACCTGGCGATCCCTCCCCGTACATAAGGCCAGAGATACACACGAGTATCTTCGGCAGAATACATTCCTTCGAATTTGCTTACCGAATAATTATTGGAAGCTACCCGATCAAAATAATTTCCCCGGTACTTGGGCGCATCAAAGATCAGTCGGCTGGTACGCATGGTAAGCACGCCACCAAACTTAAGGTTATAGATCACCGGAGTGGTACGGATATTTCCTTCAAAAGAAAGTCCTCCGAAAGAAGAGAATATTTTATTAGTAGTATTGTCCGGAGATCCGGTAAAAGAGTGTGAGATCGAATAACCAATCCGGAAGGAAGCATTGTTTTTCACTCTGGCCGTCATAGCCAGCGCCAGGATAGGATTTCCAACCCCGGCAGAAGTTCCGATATCTACAAAAGGATAATCAAAGAAAGAGATGTTTTTTTTGCTGGTGAGCATGTCTGCGTAGGATTGTTCCATATTCCGGTAAATGGTCACAAACCGGAAGACCCCGCTTATTTCAATCTTGTTCAGTGGCAATCCCTGATAAGCATCTTCGTCCTGTGCCTGAAAACCAAATCTGCCTCCGTGGCTGGCGATCGAATTACTTCTGTTCAGCATGCTTCCACGCAGCGGTAATTTCAGATCTCTGAGGTCATACACCCCTTTTTTAGGTTTATAGGTTTCCGGAGCTGTTTTGGCCGAATCTCGGGCGGGTTGAGTAATAAGAAGGGAATCTCCGGAATCCTGCGCCTGACTTTCTTGGTTAGCACCTATTGTTAATACCAGGATAGGCAACACTATTTTTATACATTTTTTTACGTATATATAATATATCATATACTATTCTATAAATATTAACAATAATTATAATATTAATGTAAAACTATGAAACTATTCGAAACAAAACAAGAAATAACCTTTGTTTTATTTTCGAAATCTTTCAAAACGTTTCATAGTATCAATTTTAGAAAACAATCCTGTTTTATTTACCATGATCTGGAGAAACCAGGCTTATTTTCAGAGATTATGTATATATTTTTTTAGAGCTTCAAGTATATTTTATGAAACCAGTAGAGATCCAGACAAAGTCCATACGTATAAATACGTATACTATAAATAAATGTTCCAGCTATAAAAATAACAAAAACTTATATTTACTTTCGAAAATATAACAAATAATTTCATTTATTTTCAAATAATGGTTACATTAGCTTACTATTTAGTATTAATCGACGTATAAAATATACCGACATGAAAGAAAATACTACCAAATCAATGGTCATCACTTGTATAATGATCTTGAGCTTTTGCTTTCCTTCGCTGGCTACTAATTATTATGTAAACGACGCTGTCCCTGCTGATCCTAACGATGTTTTCACCACCGGAGCTGGCGCCCCAGCCAATCCCGGAACCCAGGCACAACCAAAAGAGTCCATACAATCGGTGGTTGATCTTGGCTTGGTAGCAGGCGATACCGTTTTTATAGATGCAGGTCTTTATGATGAACAAGTATGGTTAAGCGGACTCTCCGGCACCAGTACGCTCCACATTGTCTTTATCGGAGCCGGTGCAGCCTTTACCACCATTCAAAAAATATTCAGCCCCGTACCGGCCAATCCCAATGCGATCCACATGATCAACTGCAACTTCATCAAATGGCAGGATGTAAAAGTAATCACCAATCAATGGGCCTTTCATCTTATTAACCGGTGTACATACAATACTATTTCCCGCTGCGAAGTGATTGCCGGACTTTATGCAGTGGATATTCACCGGACCAATGGAGCAGGAAATATTCCCACCAATAATACAGTGGAAAACTGTTTGTTAAACTCAAGCTATGTCGGGATCAGGATCAAAACGGATTCCTACGGAGGAGGCGGAGGATGGGCCAACGTAGCCCTCACCGGTCCCATTGACAACATCGTCCGGGACAACACCGTCCTTATGAGCGTCACTCCCGAGGGAGTTCCTTTTGCAGCCCTCGAACTACAGGCCTGCCGTGCCAACTATATTCACCGGAATACGTTTTCGCTGACAGGCAATAACGCCTCGACCGGAGGCACCGTATACCTCAATCACTTCAATGCTAACATTGTACTGGAGAATAACTATATCCTGAACCACACGACACAATACAATGCCAATGCCAGACCCAATCCGGGAATCATGATCGACGACAATTCAAGTGCTTCTTTTGTACACAACTCTGTATATGCGGTCAACAATGCGTTCCACTTTAACGACGATGCCAATCTAAGATCACTGGAAAATATCTCGCTCTACAACAATATTTTTCAGTCCACTGTAAGAAGCAGCATTTATATAAGAAAAAGAGGAGTAAGCACTCCCAATATCCGGTTTGGCAACTGCAACGGAAATCTCTACTACGCTCCTTCCGGGTCTGTAGCCACCATCTTTGCTCCTGATGACGGGGCTACCACCACCAACTATACTCTGGCTACCTGGCGCACCTATGATCCTGATCTGGGACCGGGAAACGAACTCAACGGATTCAATGCAAATCCCGATTATTCAAATCCTGCCGCTAATATACTGGACCTTAATTCCAGCTCTGCCGCCATTGACGTAGCAGACGTAGTGACCGTAGTATCCGACGACCGGTATAGGACCGGAAGGCCACAAGGGCCGAAAAAAGATATAGGAGCTTTTGAGACCGTCGTTCTGCCTATTCGCTTGTTACATTTTGGTGTAAGTTGTTCGGATGGGAAAATAGACATTACCTGGGTTACCCTCAGCGAAACCAACAACGATTACTTTGCGATAGAAAAAAGTACCGATCTCAAAACGTTCAGTGACGTGACGGTTCTTAAAGGATCCGGCACTACCCTTCAGCGAAACACTTATCACTATACCGACGATTTCAGTGTTCAAAACGTATATTACCGACTGCGCCAGGTAGACCTCGACGGACAGTACAGCTATTCTCCGATCGTATACTCCAACTGTACCTCACAGCAGGTATTGGTAGCACAGCATGAAGGTCATCTGGAGCTGATCTATCCGGAAGCCGTTGCCGGAGAAACAATCGAAGTAACCCTGCTTAGTACAACAGGCCAGGAAATACTGCGAAAAGAAATGCCTCTGTCCTCTGCCGGTAGCATCCTCCTTGATACCTCCTCTCTCTCCTCTTCGCTGTACATTTTATGTGCAAAAAAAGGATGGGAAATATTTACTACTAAAATAATCGTTCAACAATAAACTAGTATTGATTTCAAAAATTAAGATGCAAGATGCCGGATTCCAGATATAGGAAATACAGGTTTCCGATAAATTGATTTTGATCTTCCATTCCAGGATATACAATCATGTTTAATCTTACATTTTATTTCTGAGTATACTTCTAAATATGATCTTCAATATGAATAAAATAGTATTTTCTTTCATTCTGTCATTGCTTACACTTTCATTTGCTTCTGCCCAAAGAAAAAGCTTATGGGTATGGGACACACACGCCGTAGTTGGAATAGCTGCAGAAGAGAACCGGCTGATCAACGAATGTATTCGTATCGGGATCACGGATGTTTATTTATATACGCCTAAGTCTTATCTCAATACCTCTTCAGACTATACTCCTTACCAATCCCTGATCGCCAGAATGAGCTGCAAAGAGATCCGTGTATGGGGGATGGACGGATGGAGAGGCTATTTCTCGGATCTTTGCGGCCCTTCGGAATTTTATGCCGCCATTCAGAAAGTAATTAATTACAATGCCGCAAGTCTTCCTGAAGAAAGATTCTCGGGTTTTCATGGCAACAATGAATTTCACGCTTCCGAAACCTCTTCCGGCTGCGGCCCCGGAACGGCCTTTCACTACGGTACCAAGGATGCTGATCTCAACACTACCGGTGGAGGCGTATGGAAAAGCTCTGCAAAGAAAGACCGCGATAGCCTGATGACTGATTTTGTCAGACAAACCGATCATTCTGCCTCTATGTGTCATAACGCCGGCATTGAATACAGCATTGCCATCATGCCCTGGATACCGGCAGGAAGCTGGACACACAACGCAATCGGAAAACAAACCACTCCTTTATATGCATTGTACAAAGGAGTAAATAAACCTCTGTATCAACACCTGCTGGATTACCTGGACGAATACGTGATCATGTCTTACCACACCAATGTATCCGGAAAGGTAGTAGACATGTGCGAAGATGTATTGACCTATACCAACGGGCTTACTGTAAAACCGCGTATTCTTTCCGGCCTTGAAACATATTGCGGAGTAGGCGAGTATGTATCGTACTGCGATACTCCGGGAGAGGATAATAAAAGCCATGTCATAACCGAAATGAATTCTCATATTTCCCTGATGGGAACGCATGTTTCCTACTCGGGAGTAGCCCTGCACGACTGGGAAGGATGGAAAGAACTTACGCCTTATACTACTAATACTTCCACTCCTTCTTATTCCTCCTGTACACTTCCCGTCACCAGTACAGAACAAAAGCGTCCTGCCTCTTCCTTTCATCTTTATCCTAATCCCGGGCAGGACCGGCTGATGATCACCAGTACCAATGCATTTTCCGGCATTACGGTGAAAATTTTAAACGCACAAGGTGTCATCATGACCATCGATCCCACTACTCATTCGGAAACTACCCTGGAGTTCAATACAGAATTATTCCATCCGGGAATCTATTGCATTCAGCTCAATGAGCAAATAATAAAATGGATAAAACAATAGACATAAGTCTTCCAACCTTGAGAACACAAAAAAGAAAGACTGCCATTCATCTGATCCTTTGAAAAGGATTGATCAGCTCCCGTACAAAACCGGGCAAAGGAGCAGATCACTTAAATCAATTAGTAATTACCTCTATAACTAAACATATATGAATTTGTTCAAAAAAATTATTTTCATTCCCCTTTGCTTGTTTTTTATTGCAGTACAAGCACAACCACCTGTAGTACCGGGCATAAGAGAATGGAAATTGCAGGAAGGAACCTTTCAGCTTAATACTTCCTTTCCTGTTATTACTCCTAAAAGTCAATCTTCCGAACTCCGGAATACGATCGAACTATTTGTAGAAGACCTCAAAAAAATATCTTCTCTTTCCCCTATTCAAAAAACAAATGACCTGGCGACCAAAGGTTCCATTTTTTTCAAACTGGATAAAAGCAGTACCAGCGCACCCGAAGGATATGTTATAGAAATAACCGACAAAATAGAAGTAAGAGCTTCTACTATAAAAGGAATTTTCTACGGCACCCAAACACTCCTGCAATTGATCAAACAACAACAAGGATTATTTGAAAAAGGTGTGATCAACGATGCTCCGGACTTTGGGAACCGTTCTGTCATGATCGACGCAGGCAGACGATTTTACCAGGTTTCATACATAGAAGAACTGATCCGCCAGATGGCCTGGTATAAAATGAACGAACTGCATATTCATTTTACCGAATGGTCTGCCTTTCGCCTGAAAAGCGATCGTTATCCTGGACTCGCAGCTGCAGATGCCTATAGCCGGGAAGATATCAAAAAAATTCTGGCGACTGCTAAAAAATATCACATCACCATAGTACCGGAAATAGATCTGCCTGCACATGCTACCGTCATTTCCGAATATAACCCTTCCCTTGGATTCCAGTGTGAGTCTATGCGTAAAGCACGCTGGCAAGGCGATGAAGCCAACGAATCCGGAAAAGCCTGGACGCTGGACATCACCCGTCCGGAAGTACGGAAATGGATCCACGACTTGCTGGAAGAATTTATCCCTCTCTTCGACAGTCCTTACTTCCATGTAGGAGGCGACGAGTACCAGTACGATCCGGATAAATACAAATGTCCGGAGCTGATCGCTTATATGGAGAAGAAAGGCTACAGCAAACCCGGAGATGTTTTCATCGAATGGGTAAACGAAGTCAACGAGCAGGTAAAGAAACACGGCAAGCAAACCCAGATCTGGAGCTGGTGGAACTTCGGAAAAAACAGCACGAGTATACAGCCGTCCAAAGATATTATTGTAAATGTATGGAACAAGTCTACCGAAAAACTACTGCTGGACGATGGGTATAAGGTGATCGTTACGCCGGAAGAACAGCTCTATGTCACCCCCGGACTGGTGGATACTTCAGGCTATGGACTCGTGGATTGCCGGGAGGTATATGAGCAATGGGAACCTCTTATCCATCCGAATATCCTGGGATACAAAGTATGTGTCTGGGCCGACAAAGCAGAAATGCATACGGACCAATGGTTTGAAGGACATGCATTCGAGCCGAAAGTTGTAGTAGCAGAAAAAATATGGGCCGGAGCGCAGAAAAAAGATCTTGAAAGTTTTCTATGGCTGGTAAACCGCATTGGAGATGCTCCACCGATACTAAAACTCAGATAGTACGATCGTTTAGTGTACCCATTATTTACACTAAAAAAGCTAAGGGTAGTTAAAAGTTAGAAGTTGAAAATTCAAGATCTGATAGTTTGAATTTTCAACTTCTAGTTTTCGTTACTGCTTTTGTTTGTGTCCTCACCATAGTCCTCAACTCAAGGAACCTCCCCCTACCCCCCTCCGCCAGCGCACGAGCTGCCGCACAAGGGGGAAAAGCTTCCTGCTTTCGTTTGTGTCCCCACAAACGATGCATCATAAAAAACCATTCCTACCATTAAATCCTCTCCTGGATATGAGACAAGAATATAAATTCATCTATTCCTGCTTTCGTTTGTGTCCTCACAAACGATGCATAATAAAAAAACTATTCCTAGCATTAAATCCTCTCCTGAATATGAGTAAGAAATCCAAATTCATCTATTCCCGTCTCATAAAACTTTGCAGAGGAATATTTATAATCCACAGGTGAATCTGACAACATCCATTTCCCCTGAACCGGATTATTATGAATGTAATCCAGTTTCTGAAAAATCACCTTTGGAGTGTATAAAACCATCGGCCATCCTTCTCTCTGCCAGAAATGATATTCCCGGGACAAGTTGTCTTCTACCTTAAAAATTTCCAGCACCTCACGATGATGTTTGCGGAGATCCGCCTGGATCCTGTGACTGGTAAATTTCATTAAGCTTGCATTCGGTTTCTCCATTCCATTCCTCTCTAATAATTCCCATATCAGATGAAGGTGATTGGGCATGATGACAAAACCATATACTACGATCTTTTTATGATCGGCAAGATACTTTAAGCTGTCAATGATGACATCTTTATATTTATCGGGGGTCAACAATCTCCTCCAACCGGTAATGGTAGAAGTAAAAAAATAGAGTGTATTAAGATCCATAAAAATTACTAAAAAAAATAAATTGATCTAAGATAGCTCATGTGAGCTTATTTACTTCGTTTGTGCGGACACAAACGAAAGCAGAAAAAACGAAATCAAAAAATAAAAAATCAAGGTCTCAGTGAACCTGAAACCTTAACCCCCGCTTAAGAATAATAGCTTATCGCTAAAACTGCTTGATACGATTGAACTATACAGACAACAACTTGTTCACTATCTCAAAAAATACGGTTATTCTACTTTTGCGACCATTACGTTGATGTTCTGCGCTTCCAGCTTCTTCACCGACTCCGCATCAATTCCCGAATCGGTGACGATCGTGTGAACGGCACTAATATCCGCTATTTTGGTAAGACTTCTTTTATTGAACTTGCTGGAATCCGTGACGATAATGACCTCCTTGGCCACCCGCATCATCTCCTTATTCAGATTAGCTTCCTCAATATTAGGAGTAAAAATTCCATGCATTACATCAATCGCATCTACTCCCAAAAATAATTTATCACAAAAATACTGACTGATATTCCGTTCGGAAACCACTCCCGATAAAGAAAAGGAATTATGCCGCAGCATTCCTCCAGGCACAATCACATTGATCGACAGATTATCAATAAACTTAACAGCAATATTAAGTGCATTCGTTACGATGGTAATATCCTTACGATCCGTGATCTGTTTTGCCACCTCTTCCGTGGTAGACCCCGAATCAAATAAAATGGTGTCGCCATTTTTGACCAGCGTCGCTGCCAGCTTTCCTATTGCTATTTTTTCTTTTATATTCTTCTGATTTTTCTCAGAAAGTCTTACTTCTTTGTTGATTAACCCTACTTTAATAGCACCTCCACGAGCCCTCACCAGTAAATTACTGTCCTCCAGCACGGATAAATCATTTCTTATTGTCACCTCACTCACCCCAAACATCTTGCTAAGGTCTATAACATCCACCTGATCATTCTGTTCAATCTGTTTCAGTATAATAGACCTTCTTTTGGCAGTTGTAAATTTTTCTCTGGTAGCCATAATTTCCTGTTTTTATAAATTGTCCAAAAATACCCTTTAAAAATCAATTTTACACAAAAACTTGATTTTATTTGTACATTTCTTACAAAACATATTATTTTAATATATTTTATCTTTCGTTTTCTTTTGTTTTATTATTTTTTATTTCTATATTTGAACAAACAATAACAAAACATAAAAATATGTTAGGATATACTGCTGAATACCTGCAAAAAAACAATGCTTTTCATACTGCTAATGAAATTTCCGGCCAGCCGGAACTCTGGCTTGATACCTATACTAAATTTTCACAGGCCAGGGAGGCCATGGCCTCTTTTCTCTCAAAAGCTCTGGCAGAGGAGGAATTAAATATTATCCTTACAGGTGCCGGAACTTCGGCTTTTATCGGAGAAACCCTCGAAGGATACATCAAAAATAACTTCAACAAATTTACCCGCTCCGTTCACACCACCGATATCATTGCCTTTCCGGAGGATTATTTCTATAAAGATAAACCTACCCTTATGATCTCATTCGCCCGCTCCGGCAATAGTCCGGAAAGTGTGGGGGTAGTAGAGCTGGCCGATAAACTATGTCACAAAGTCTATCACCTGATCATTACCTGTAATGAACAAGGAAAGCTGGCAGCCTTAAAAAATAATTCCAACGTTTTCTGCTTTGTGCTTCCTCCTGCTTCCAACGATAAAAGTCTTGCCATGACCGGCAGTTACAGTGCTATGCTGCTCACAGGTACACTGGTCGCCAACCTTTATGACATTGGATACATCGCATCCAAAATGGAGCTGCTTGCTTCCATTGGGAAACATGTTATTGCCAATTATGCAGGCCCTTTAAAAGAGCTGGCCGAAAAAGATTTCAAGAGAGGGATCTTCCTTGGCAATGGTCCCTGGCTGGGCAGTGCAAGAGAGGCTCATCTGAAACTTCAGGAACTCACCGATGGGAAAGTAGTCTGCATATACGACTCTTTCCTCGGCTTCCGTCATGGCCCGAAAGCAGTACTGGACAGCAATTCGCTGATCGTATACTTCTTTTCCAACGACGACTATGCCAACCAATATGAATCCGACCTTGTCAAGGATATTCACAGCCGCCAGGATGGCATGTTCCGCCTGGGCATAGGCCCGAAAGAATTTATGAAGGACCAGGTAGATCTGCTGATCGAACTACCCGGGGCAGAAGAGCTGGATGAAACAATGCTCTGCGTATGCAGCATCGTTCCGGCACAAATGCTGGCCTTTTATAAAAGCCTGCAGGTAGGGCTTACCCCTGACGAACCTT
>CAYTGJ010000005.1:12251-12681 GCA_964437245.1 uncultured Chitinophagaceae bacterium | reverse complement strand
CCGTAAGCGGAAATATCTCAAGAGTAGTACAAGGCGTTAACATTTATTCCTACCATCATAATGTCGAAAGTTTATAACAAAAACGAAAAACTGATCCTGGTCGTTTGTCCGAATCCGTCCATCGACATATATGCCTGGCTGGACAATATACAGGCAGGGAGTACCAATCGTATTCTGCGTGAAGAGCATTATGCCGGTGGGAAAGGAGTACACGTAGCCCTCGCGCTCGCAGAAATGAATGCACAGATCATGCTGCTGGGATTCTGGGGAGGCGCTTCGGGCCAGTGGATCATGGACCAATGTGAAAAATATGCCTCCCTTACCTGCATAGGACCTATGGTAAACGGTTGGTCACGCTCCTGCTATACCTTCAAGTCCGACCGGGAACTGGACGATACAGAACTACTCGGACCAGGACCTGTACTGACAC
>CAYTGJ010000005.1:0-12241 GCA_964437245.1 uncultured Chitinophagaceae bacterium | reverse complement strand
ATGCCTCCTGCGTCGTATTAAGCGGTTCCTGGCCCGCAGGAGCACCGGAAGACGGCTATGCCAGGCTGCTCCGGAAAGCACACAAACAAGGAAAATACACGGTATTGGATTGTACAGGCGTTCAGTTTGCAAACGCCATAAAAGAAAAACCGACTCTGGTGCATCTAAACAAGAGCGAATCCGTAAGCATATTGGGAGGTACAGATGCAAAATCAGCCTCTCAAAAACTCTCTGAACACTGTGAATACGCCGCCGTTACCGACGGTGCCAAAGGATTGTACCTGACACAGAAACAAAAAGTAACCCATGCCTGGTGTACAATAGATCAGGTATACAGTGCTGTAGGAAGCGGCGACTGTCTCACGGCGGGTCTTACAGCAGCAATAGTAAAAAAATATACAGTGGAAGAAATGGCCAGGCTTGGAGTAGCCTGCGGCGCGGCCAACTGTCTCCGTCCTGAACTGGGATACCTGCATCGCTCGGATGTAGAAATACTATACGAAAAAGCAGAAGCCAAAGAAATACAATACGCTTAAACATCTATCCTCATGAGCAAGAAAAAGTACGACGTGATTGTAGTAGGAGAATTGAACGTAGATCTGATCCTGAACAAAATTGAATCGTTTCCGGAAATGGGCAAAGAAAAAATAGCCCGCGAGATGTCACTCGTATTAGGTAGCTCTTCCGCCATACTGGCTTCCAACCTGAGTTCCCTCGGATCCAGCGTCGGATTCATAGGTAAAATAGGGAATGATATTTTCGGCGAGCTTGCGCTCAAAGCACTGAACGAAAAAAAAGTTGACACCTCGCTCATCATAAAAAGCGATCAATACCGTACCGGTGCCACCATCGTCATGAGTGTAGACAACGACCGCGCCAACATCACTTATCCCGGCGCGATGGAAACACTTACCCTTGAAGACATCCCAGAAGACGCCTTGCAACAGGCAAGACATCTTCACTTTTCTTCCTACTTTCTGCAACCCGGTATGAAAAATGACCTCCTGCCATTGCTGCAGAAAGCCAAAGCACTGGGCCTTTCCACTTCAGTAGATCCTCAGTGGGATCCTTCCGAAAAATGGGAAATCGACCTGGAAGGACTTCTTCCTTTCATCGACTTCTTCATGCCTAATGTAGCAGAACTTACCTCCATGATGAAAGAGTCTGGTTTTGATACAGCCCTTCGAAAAGTCAATCCGGACCATACATTGATCCTTAAAATGGGCACAGAAGGATCCTGTCTGTATAAAAACGGACAAAAAACGATCTTCCCTCCTTTTCTGAACGAAGAAGTGGTCGATACGATAGGAGCCGGAGACAGCTTCAATGCAGGATTCCTGCACAAATTTCTCGAAGGGGCCCCGCTGGAAGACTGTATGGTATTTGCTTCGCTGACGGGAGCCGTCTCGACCACGGCAGCCGGAGGCACAGGAGCCTTTACTTCTTATGAAAACGTACTTGAAATAATAAAAAACAAATTTAGCCATTCCGTAAGTCATGAAACTACAAGATAAACTCAAAGCACTACAGGCAGAACAATCCGCACTACTCGCCACCAATTTCTATAATTTCGAGACATTGCTGGGAGTGCTGACGGCTGCCAAAAACACCCACTCTTCTGTGATCCTTCAGCTGACGCAAAGTTCTATTGATTATATGGGCCTGGATGCCGCTGTAAAGATGGCACGTACAGCGCTCAAAGACTTTGGCATAGAAGGATGGATCCACCTGGACCACGGCGGTTCGCTGGAACTGGTGAAACAATGCCTGGATGCCGGATTTGATTCCGTTATGATCGATGCCAGTGAAGAACCTATTGAAAAAAACATCAAGATCAGTGCAGCCGCAGTACGAGTGGCAGAAGGATATGGTGTAAACGTGGAAGCAGAACTGGGCTACATCGCAAAACTGGGGCAGGACAAAAGTAACTTAGTCTCGACTTCTCCCGCCGATGCCAAAAGATTTGCAGAGGAAACAGGAGTCACCGCCCTTGCCGTAGCAGTAGGAAACGCCCACGGGTTTTACAACCAGGAACCCAAAATAGATCTGCAACGGATTTCTGAGATCCATGCTGCTACAGAAGTACCACTGGTATTGCACGGAAGTTCAGGAATCCCGCACAATCAGCTTCAGGAAGCTGTTGCCAGAGGAATCTGCAAAGTAAACCTGGCCACAGAAATAAAAAACATCTTCATGCAAACGCTCAAGAGTACACTCCGGAACAACGAGGAGATCGATCTTCGGAAAGTTTTCCCGGCAGCTACCAACGAAGTGATCAAACTCGTATCCGAAAAATTTGAAGTAGTAAAAAATAAAAAACAACTGGTTTATAAATAATCACTGGTATTCACACGATCTGAGAAGCTGACTCCTATGACAAACTTTGAACGGTACCATGAAATAGAAAAAGTAGATGCACACATGCACTACAATACCGACCGTCCCGCGCTGCTGGAAACTGCCAGGGATGAAAATTTCAGGTTTATTTCCATCAATTCGGATATTTACTTCTTCCCTCCCATTGAGGAGCAGGAACGTATAATCCTGAACCAGCAAAAAAGCTTCGGTCACCGGCTGGATTATATATGTACATTTCCGGTCAAAGGCTTCAACGAAGAAGGATGGCTGGAGAAAAGTATCCGGACCATACAAGACTCCATCGCAAAAGGAGCGGTCTCCGTCAAGATCTGGAAAAACATCGGGATGGAACTTCGTGACCAGGCAGGAAAACTTGTGATGATCGATGACCCAAGGCTCGAACCTTTGTTCCGGTTTATGACCGATCATAAAATACGTTTTACCGGGCACCAGGGCGAACCCCGCAACTGCTGGCTTCCAATCGAAGAGATGACCGTAAAACAAGACCGGGATTACTTCGCAGAACACCCGGAATACCACATGTATCTTCTTCCTGAATTCCCGTCGTACGAAGAACAAATACAGGCCAGAGACAATATACTGGAAAAGCACCCGAAACTTCTTTTCTGCGGAGCCCATTTCGCCAGTGTAGAATGGAGCATTGAAGAAATAGCCAAACGTCTTGACCGGTATCCTTCTATGATGGTCGACACAGCAGAACGGATCTGCCACCTGCAGCACCAATCTGTCACCCGCTTTGAAGACGTCCGGAATTTCGTGCTGAAATACCAGGACCGGATCATGTACGGAACGGATATTATTGATGATGGAAAACTGAGCGATGCCGAACTTAAAACGCATATGAAAAAATTATGGGACCGGCACTGGAAATACTTCACCACAGGAGAATTGCAAACCTCTCCGAAAGTAAGCGCTCCCTTCAAAGGACTTGACCTTCCCTGGGAAGTTATTGAAAAAATATATTTCAAAAATGCCAGACGGTTTTATGAACTGAAAGAAATTTCAGCATCTGTAGCCGTAGAAAGATAACTGTTCTTTCATTTTAACAAAACCTGTTCAATTCATTTACTTAAAACCGAACTTGCTAAAAGTTCACCAGAATACTTATGGCCGGAGGAATGACCCATCAAGAGTTTAAAACAACAAATCTACAGGAGGAAACCAATTATACCGTACCATTAGTACTGATGGTCACCCTTTTCTTTGTCTTCGGGATCATCACTGTATTAAACGATATATTGATCCCTCATTTTAAAAACACCTTTCAGTTAAGCTACACAAAAGCGATGCTGATCAACGGATGTTTTTTCGGAGCCTACTTCATCATGGGAATCCCGTCTTCAAAGATCATCGACCGGATCGGATATAAAAAAGCGATTGTCACAGGGCTTTGTATTGTGGGCATCGGATGTCTATCCTTTTATCCTGCCTCAAAATTTATCTCCTACTATTTATTCCTTTCTTCCCTGTTTGTGATCGCCTCTGGTATTACGCTGCTTCAGGTTGCTGCAAATGCCTATGTGACAGTACTGGGTCCTCCGGAAAAAGCTTCTTCACGCATAAGCCTCTGCGGCGGCTTAAATTCTACTGCCACCGTAATCGGACCACTGATCGGAGCCGCCCTGATCCTCAACCAGGGACTTTTCTCACAAGTGGAAAATACAGCGGTCAAAGAATACAATATAACCGAAAAAACCAATATGCTCATCGCAGCAGATACTACCCTTACCCCTGCTAGGATCGAAGCAATGGTGGCCAAGGTACAAAACAGTAATCCTGAAATTTCAGAGGAACTGATCAAAGCAGAAGCGGTCCTCGAAAGCACGGTCACCTACACCAAAGAAAACGAAGTCTATAAAGCAGCGTTATCCAACGCCGTCTCAATCGTTCGCCAACAGATCAACACTGCCAAAGCAGATGCCGTCCCTCTGCCCTATTTTATGCTTGCGATACTGGTATTTCTGGTAGCCTTCATTTTCTCCCGCGTAAATCTTCCTTCTATTGTAACCAGCCAGTCTAAAGACAATCCGAACAAATCCGGCGCACTTGCCTTCCGTCATCTCCGCCTGGGGATTCTGGCGATCTTTCTTTACGTGGGTGCCGAAGTGGTAGTAGGAAGCCTCCTGATCAATTACATCGGGATGAAAAACATTCTGGGTCTTGAAGAGAAAAAAGCCGCCGTATACGTGACCTTATACTGGGGAGCAGCAGCACTGGCTCGTTTTATCGGATTCGCCGTTTTACAAAAAGTAAAACCTGCTTATTCACTTGTCTGTACCTCCGTAGCAGCCATGTTGCTCATCACCAACTCCATGCTCACCGAAGGATGGTGGTCGCTCGGTACCATGATCGCACTGGGGCTTTGCCATTCGGTGATGTGGCCGATCATATTTTCCCTCGCTCTTGACGGATTAGGGACATACAAAACACAAGCCTCCGGTTTCCTGATCATGGGAGTAGTAGGCGGTGCCGTCATCCCGATGATCCAGGGAGCACTCGCCGATACCAGTGTAGGGCTACAACATTCTTTTCTGGTGACCTTTGCCTGCTATGCCTTCCTGGTATACTACGGAGCCAAGGGCTACCAGATCCAATCTCCTGTAGCAACGGTCCCTCCTGATAAAATATAAAAAAAACCGGCTATTTTCAGCCGGAACAGATATTCTATCGTACATATACCATAATCAATATCTATATACCATAAGCCTTACATGCTTTGTGAACATTGAGACCATCGATTATGTAATCCTGTGTATTTACCTGTTGCTACTCATCGTAGCAGGTATCAGTGCCCGGAGCCAGAAAGGATTATCCGGTCATTTCCTCGGCGGAAGAAATTCCGGATGGTTTCTCATAGGGACTTCCCTCCTCATTACAACTGTATCCAGCGAACATGTGGTCGGTTATGCCGAATCAGGATATGCAGGTGGATTTGCAGCCGGTATTTTTGCCTGGGGCGGCTCACTGGTCGTCATTCTGATGGCCTGGTTCTTCATTCCGATACTTCTCCGGAACAACTTGTTTACCATGCCCGAATATATCGGGAAACGATTTGATGCCAAAAGCCGCGTACTGATCTCCTGCCTTTCCATCGCCGTTTACATTATCACCAAAATATCAATCACGCTGTTTGCAGGATCTCTGTTGCTGGGAAGCCTGCTCGGCTGGGATAAATATACCTCCTCTCTTGTACTCGTACTGCTTACCGGAATATTCACTGTTGCCGGAGGGTTCAAGGGAACCTTGTACACACATGTATTTCATGCCTACCTGTTTTTCTTCTCCGCATTCGTGGTCATGATCGTATGCCTGAACAGCATCGGTGGTCTGGATACCCTGATACAATCAATTCCTTCCGGACATTTTCATGTATTCAAAGAAAGCAACGATCCTGATTATCCATGGCCGGCCATACTGTTGGGGGCTCCTATCCTCGAAATATGGTACTGGAGCACCGACCAGTTTATGATGCAACGGGTACTCAGTGCCAAAGACATTCCCAATGCCCGCAGAGGAGCTCTTTATTCCGGCTTCCTGATCTTCCTAGTTCCTTTCCTGCTGATCATTCCAGGCCTGGTCGCCTATATAAAATTCGGACCGGAAGCAGTACAGGGACATACCTATCTTTCTATCGTTACAGAAGTATTGCCCCCTGGAGTCAAAGCACTGGCCATCATCAGCATGCTTTCCGCTCTGATCTCTTCGCTCGCCGCCACCTTCAACAGTACTGCCACACTCTTCACTCTTGACGTGTATACCCGGCTTTACCCGGGAGTAGATGATTTTAAAATCGTAACCATGGGCAAACTCGCTACCCTCGTACTGGTGATCCTAGGCATCGTATGGGTCTCCTTTACTGGCTACTTTTCAGAAAACATTATCAAACACCTCCAGGCGGTACAATCCTATATTGCTCCCCCCTTTACCGCCGTTTTCCTGGTAGGCATGACCTGGTCCGGCGCAACGGCAAGTTCCTGTTTTACCGTACTGGTCATAGGATGCTTCGTCGGAATCTTCCGCATTGTACTGGACCTTTTTCAACATTCCCTCGCCCAGGATTCCTTGCTTCAGTATCTGTACCAGGTCAATTTCCTCTACGAAGCCTTTATCATGTTCTGTTTTTATGTATGCCTGATGATCCTGATCAGCCTGGCCGGCAAGAAAAATATTTCTTTCCGCAGCGATAACCTGGTTTATAAAAACCTGACCTACGTAGCGGGAGAGAACGACCGCAAAACCACCGACATCATTTTATCCTTCCTCCTGGCAGGAATATTGATCATAAGCTGGTGGTACCTGATGAGCTTTTGAAAGTTAACCTGATATTAGCGCTTGGAGTTTTCCCCTCTCATTCCCTTTAGCAGCTAAGTTTTACTCAACCATCATTATTTTTACAGTCCCTCTCCTATATTCTCTTCTCTTTTTATACTCTCCACATCTATTTTTAACCAAAAGACCTCAACATATCCTTTATTTTTTACGTAAAATGTATCATTTCTCAACGATTCTAAAAATAAATTGCAAATAATTACAATATTAAAATAACATTTCGTAAATTAGTAAAACAAAAAGAAAGGTAATGAAAGACAAAAGTGTTTCGAATAAAGATTTACCTAAAATGAGCCTGGAAGAGGTTTCCGAACGAGGCTCCTTAGGACTTTTGGCGCTCGGAGCAGCAGGATTAGTGGCCTGGAGGCAAAAAAGAGCAGAAGCCGAAAAAGAAAAACGATCAAGAAAAACGAAGTAAGCCTATGTCAAAAAAAGTTCTGGTGATCGGATGGGATGCCGCCGATTGGAAAGTGATCCAGCCTCTTCTGGATGCCGGCGAAATGCCTACCTTAAAAAAATTCCTCTCGGAAGGTGTCTATGGAAATATTTCGACCATGGATCCTCCTCTCTCTCCTATTCTCTGGACCACCATTGCCACCGGAAAATTACCCGAGCAGCACGGTATTCTCAACTTCATTGAACCCGATAATGTCAACGGCGGAATCAAGCCGGTTTCCAGCCTTTCCCGCAAATCAAAAGCGATCTGGAACATCTTAAATCAGAACGAAAAAACATCCAACGTAATCGGATGGTGGCCTTCCAATCCCGCAGAACCGATCAACGGGATCATGGTGTCCAACCTATACCAGAAATCCGACAAAACACCAAACGATCCATGGCCTTTAAAGCCAGGCACGATACATCCTCAATCGCTGGAAGAAACTTTTGCTTCCCTGAGGATCCATCCCGGAGAACTCACCGAACAGCATATTCTTCCTTTCGTACCGGATGCCTTTTCCGCAAGAGAAGAAGACAATCATATTACCTTTCTCGCCACTACCCTGGCAGAAACGGCCACCATGCACGCTGCCGTGACCTGGGCGATGGAACACAAACCGGCCGATTTCACTGCCGTGTATTACGATGGCATTGACCATATCTGTCATGCCTTTATGAAATACCACCCTCCCCGTCTCTCCGACAAAATGCCGGATGAACTGTTCAACCTGTACAAAGACGTGGTGAAAGGCATCTACAAATTTCACGACATGATGCTCGAACGGCTGCTTGAACTCACCGATGAGGATACAACGGTCATCATTTTATCTGATCACGGCTTTCATTCCGACCACATGCGTCCGCTGCGCCTTCCCAATGAACCGGCAGGCCCTACGTACGAACACAGAGAATACGGGATCTTCTGTATGAAAGGTCCTGGTATACGGAAAAATCATCAACTCTACGGAACCTCGTTGGCCGATATTACCCCTACCCTTCTTCTCCTATACGGATTACCGATCGGAAAAGACATGGCAGGAAAACCTTTGCTGGCAGCCTTTGAGGAGCCTGTCACTCCCCAATACCTGGAAAGCTGGGAAACGGTACCCGGCAACACAGGCATGCACCCGGATGATCTGATCGAAAACCCGATCGAAGCCCATGCAGCCCTCATGCAATTGGTACAACTGGGATACATCGAAGATCCCGGAGAAGACAAGAATAAAGCCAGTGAAAAAAGCATCAAAGAATCTCAGTACAACCTGGGACGTTCACTGTTGTTTACCAAATCTTTTGAAAAAGCGCTTCCGATCTTTGAGCAGCTTCACGAACAATACGGAGAGGTCCGTTTTTCTTCGCACTACCTGAACTGTCTGCTGCAGCTTCAGAAAAGAGAACAAGCGAGAACAGTTCTGAACACCCTCCTGGTAAAGATGAAAAATCTTCCGCCTTCTCTCCGTTACCACGAAGCCTGTCTGTACATCCAGGAAAAGCAATACCGTACAGCCCTTGCCATCCTGAACGATCTTGCGGCTCATCATCATAACGTCATCGGGATCAATATACAACTGGGAAATCTTCATCTGACCCTTGAGAATACAGAAGAAGCTCTCCGTTCATTTAACAAGGCGCTGGAATACAATCCTGAAAATGCCAGTGCATTGTTTGGCCGGGGACGCTGCCACTCCAACCGGAGAGAATACGAAGAAGCCTCTGAATATTTCCTGCGGTCTGTAGAACTCGTCTATTTCAATCCTTCCGCACACTACTACCTGGGAGAAGCGCAGGCTATGCTGGGAGAAAACGAATACGCGATCCAGGCGTTCGAAAATGCGATTGTACTAAGCCCGGGGATGAGCAAAGCCCGCAACTGGCTGGTAAAACTATACACTAAAACAGGCAATACCGCTATGGCAGAAAAACACGATCAATTCACCCGGAATAACATTCAAAAACCAGTGGTAGTGGTCTCCGGTCTTCCACGGTCAGGAACGTCCATGATGATGCAGATGCTGCACATGGGAGGAGCAGAAATCCTCTCCGATAACATCCGGCAGGCAGATCAGAATAATCCCAAAGGATATTTTGAATATGAGCCGGTAAAAAAACTGGCCTCTGACGCTGCATGGTTGCTCGAGCATCCTGGGAAAACCGTTAAGGTCATCGCTCAGCTTCTTACGCACCTGCCTCCCGGTCAGCGATACAAAGTAATCTTTATGGAAAGGGAAATGGACGAAGTGCTGAAATCACAGCAGGTAATGCTGGCAGGGAGCAGCAAAACTCTGAATAACGCCTACCCTGCTATGCTGGCCGGCACTTTTGACAAACAATTATCCAGGATTATCTCCTGGCTGGAAATGCAGCCCAACATAGAGATCTTATACCTTCCTTATTCATCGGTCGTACAGGATCCTCTGGTATATGCGCAGAAGATCGAATCCTTTCTGGGAACAGACCTGAATACAGCATCCATGGCCGGTGCCGTAGACAAACAGCTCTACCGGAATCAAAACCCTGTATGGAAATAATACTCATAAACATAAATACGTATAACCCTAAAACAACAATAACTATGATCAAAAATGAACTACGAAAAAAATTAGGCCTCTACTCACTCGCTTCGGGAGCTATCGCAATGGCCACCGGAAATGCAGAAGCACAGGTAACTTATACAGACATCAACCCGGATGAAGTGGTGAGCGGACAAGGCGACAGTTATATCATCGATTTGAACAACGACGGGACCGATGATTTTACGTTCTCCGTAGGAACAGCATGGTCAGGCGGTGAGATTCCTTTATATATTAATCCTATGGCCGGAGCCGCTGTCCTTGGTTCTGCCTGGGGTTCTTCCGGATACAAAGCGGTAAGACTTTCTGATAACGATGCTATTCCCGTTACTCCTACAGGCGGTCAGAACTGGGGAGGTTCCGCCATGCTGGCCGTAAATGTCCCAGGTTCCGGATCTGATTACGGAAACTTCCACAACGCAACCAACAAATACATAGGCTTGCGCTTAAGAAGCGGGGTGAGTCCTTCTTTTACTTACACGTATGGGTGGGTACGTATTAACCTGACTACTTCTACCAATACCATTACCATCAAGGATATGGCCTACAACGCTACCGTAGGAACCTCTCTTGTGGCTGGGGAAGGCATCGGAACTTCGATTGCCAAAAATCAGGAGCTTCTCGCCCAAACTCATGTATTTGTCAATGCAGACAATGAAATCGTTCTTGAAAACAACACTGCCCAGGCAGGAAAAGCAGAAGTGCTGAATACTTCAGGAACTCTTTCGTTCTCAAAAGAAATTTCAGGAGGCAAAACGGTTCTTTCCTCCCAGGGACTTTCTTCCGGTATCTATGTCGTTCGTATTACCGTGGGAGACGCTACCGTGGCAAGAAAAGTTTTTCTGCGATAAGCAATCCTCCTTATACCACCAACCCAAACGGTCAGAGAATGTTCTCTGACCGTTTCTATTTTTATGTTAAAGATGCCGGATACAGGATACCAGATGCTAGATAAGATTCGCTGTTGTTTCCTTGTTGTCCGTCATCTTCAGACTAGTTTTATCCCCCTGCCCCCTTCTCTATCGCACGACTCCAAGCACACAAAGGAGAAATGCTTCGGTTATTGGACACATGGTAAACAATAACAGAACCGCTCTGTGGCTTGTGTACTCCGTGGCTTGTCCCCTGACAAGACACTTATCGCCCATCAGGACACCATAGCTCTCAACTTAAAGAATCACCTCCCCCTACCCCCCTCCGCCAACGCACAAACAGCCGCACAAGGGGGAAATGTTGCGCTTATTTGAATGACACATGGTAAAATATTTAGGACTACTCTTTCCCCCTTGTGCGATAGATTCTGAGGGTAAGCGGAGGGGGGTAGGGGGAGGTTCATAACGTTACCGGTTAATCATAAAGTTGACGGCTATGGTCAGAGGACACGCCATGGAGTTATTTTACAGTAGCTGCTTCCCTCCATAAAAAAGCCGGAAAGATTATCACAATCTTTCCGGCCAGAACAAAACCAATCAACTAACGCTATTATGTAAAACCTAATAAGTACTCAATTTACACTTCTTCAAAAATTTATCATTTTCTGCTTTATCCTGGCATTTGGTCATCCCGGAATTTTTAAAGCTCTCTTTTATTACTTTATCATTCGGTTCATTGAAAGGCGTAAACTTTACCCAGTCTACCTCCAGAAATATCCGGTCAAAATCTGCTTTTCCTCCGGCCCACTGGGGAAACCAGGTACCGATCGTAAGTCTACCTTTGATAGTAGGAATATGAGCTGTACTGGTATGCACCAGCGAATCATCCAGATAAAAATCCACCCTTGCTTCCTGCCCGTTGCCTCCTGTATGCCAGTCGAACCGGTAAGTATGAAATTTTCCGTCACTTTGATTAAAGCCCATGTCATGAAAATCGTCTGTATAATCTACCTCACTGATCCAGGTATTCAAACGGGCATTCTGATAAGAGCAATCTTTCATCTCATCCTGTCCTTTCAGTGAACTTGGAATTTCTATATCGATCTCATGATTGACCGTCAGGTAATATCCCATTTCCTCATTGCCCATAGGAGTAAGTCCTTGCGCCACATATTTGTCGTAGTCAGGATTATCCGGATACAATTCCTGGTAGTGAAAGGTCCAGATAGCCGTACACACCCCAAGTTTAGGAGGTAGCTTCATTCTTACTTCATATTTACCCGATCCGAAATATTGGTCTGTGATCAGAATCCCTCCTACTCTTTTACCATCCTGGTCCTGGTAGATATCTGCTTTATTTTTCCGAACTCCTTTTATAGGACCGCTGTACAGATCTCCATTGGCACCAAAATATGCCTTATTATTTTTTATGATCACATTTTCAGGGACCACTCCATGATTCTTATACTGTTTCCCATTCCCCCAATGCATCCTTCCGTACCACCATTTCTCCAGGTTTAACGCAGAACCGCAAAAATCATCACAGAATACATTAGCAGGAAGATTATCACATACATTGCAACTTCCGATAGAATCCGTCTGTACCATTTCTTCCCTGCTTTCCAAAGAAACCGTTTTGTTGCCTGTTGCAGC
>CAYTGJ010000004.1:66770-83927 GCA_964437245.1 uncultured Chitinophagaceae bacterium | reverse complement strand
GCAGGTTTTACCCGGTTATTATTTCCATTTAACCCCGCATCCGATTGCTTTGGTTTGGGTAACAGCTACCGGTTTTCCTTCCAATAATGCATTGAGGGCATCCTCTGCATATTTTTCTTTTACGGCAGATGGATTATCAGTGTTGTCGTCTATCGCACCTATATATTTCACAACCAGCTCTTTCTCTTCTTTTTGCAGAATGAATACATGAGGGGTCTTGGAGGCTCCATATGTCCGGGCGATTTCCTGTGTCTCGTCTACGAGGTATGGGAATGTAAAGGATTTTTCCTTCGCCCGCTTTTTCATGCTGGGATAACTATCGGCGGGAAACTGCACCGCATCGTTAGGATTAATGGCTACCACAGGATACCCCTGGCTGGCATATTTTTTATGAAGTGCTACAATCCGGTCTTCATATTTTACAGCATACGGACAATGGTTACAGGTAAAAATTACTATAAAGCCTTTTGACTCTTTGTTGTCTGCCAGAGACACGTATTTATCATCGATGTTTTTCAGCTTAAAATCAGCCACTTTGTCTCCTACCTGGTAACCTCCCTCTTGGGTAAAAGAAGCAAATACCAGCACTGAAGCGATTAAAAAAAGGATTTTTTTCATGTTTGTGAAACAGTTTATGGGTTTTTAGTTTGAATAATGGAATTTAACTCTGCCTGACTGAGATCTCCCTCATGGAAAAAAACTTTCTGTCCGTTGCGGTACATGATTGTTGCCGGAATAGCTCCGTCCCAACTAGGCTCTACTTTATCGATCCAGTGATTAGGATTTCCTTCGTTAAGCATATATACTTGGTTCTGAAGGTTTTTTTTCTGTACAAACTTCCCTACTTTTTCTTTTTCGGAAGCAAAATCCAGGTTTATAAGCAGGATCTTAACATTTTTACCAGCATAATTCTTACCGGCTTCTTCAAAATAGGGCAATTCTTCTACACATGGTTTACACCAGGTAGCCCAAAAATTTACAATATACAAGGTATCGTTCTGAGGCTGAATAACCCTGGCTTGCAATTGCTTAAGGGTAATGGATTCTACAGATCCTGTTTTCTCTTCCGGAGAAAAAAAGGAGAAACAGTAGAAAAGAAGTGATAAAAAAACCATGTCCGTATACAATTATCAATATCCAAGATAACAAAAAACGGGCTAAAAAGTTGCAGGGGTCAGAAGATACTTCGTTTGCCTACCCCATCAAGAATCGTGATGATTCTCTTTATCAAAGTCATAATCACGTTCTACTTTACAAATTCTTGTTTTGTACTGACGGTACCAGGTTTCTTTCCCTTTTTCCTGAGCCAGAAGATGTTCGGCATTGGCCTTCCAGCGACGTATGGCTTCAAGGCTTTCCCAATAGGATACGGTGATCCCCAATCCATCTCTTGCACTTTCATGTCCCAGGTAACCCGGCTGTTGGACAGCGAGTTCGACCATTTTCTCGCCGGTTTCCTCGTAGCCAAGATCGCTTTCGGTACGTACAGAAGTGAAAATGACCGCATAATACGGCGTCGAAGGGGTATCGGCAATGTTCATATCTACGATAGAAAAAGGATTAAACAGCTGTTTTTCCCGAGTTTCCTTCAGAAAGACCTGATAACTATCAGGCTTTTTTCAGGAAACAGGTTTTAAGAACCAGTCCTTTTACTTTCTCTGCATTGCATTCTATCTCCTCTTCACTGGAGGTAAGACGTATATTTTTGATCAGCGTACCTCTTTTAAGCGTAGCGGAAGTTCCTTTCACTTTCAGGTCCTTAATCACGGTTACGGAATCTCCGTCTTTCAATGCAGTACCATTGCTGTCTTTTACAATAAAATCTTCCATTTATATATTTGAGTGTGGTTTAAAACTAAATTTCGGGTAACCTGACGGTGAATTTTTATCAGGTGTTGTTTCCTTTTGTACCAGCAACGTCCCAATTTACTAATTAAAACAGCAAGGGTCAACTATAAAAATGAAGACCGATTTTTGCCATCTGTTATTTGAGAAAGATTTTTTGTTCAAAAAAATTTAACAGCGAAAGGGCTTTCCCTGGATGAAAAAGTTTGTACCTTTTATAACGTATTAAAAAACAATTTTTTACTTCATTTAACAACCGATCATTATGAAAAAACGATCCGCAATCTTATGCTCTTTTCTGTTGTTTATGGCCACGGGAATCATGGCAGAAGACAGTTTACGTGTGTTCCGGCGCACGGGGATCTATGCAGAAATGGGTGGTGGAGAATACATTCGGACAAATCTGAATGCAGAACATTTTTTTGTGAATGGTAAATGGTTACACCTGGGAACACAAGGTTCTTTTGGAATCTGGAATTCCTGGGGCGGGGGCGGCCAGGAAGCTGGTTTAACATTATCTGGCCTGGTAGGAAAAAAAACGCATTTTTTAGAAGTGCGTGGAGGAAGTCTGCTTCTCTTCCAAACCACTGGAAAAACAGAAGAGGGCAATTCCGGAAATTTAAAAGAATTTATACCGGCTGTTTTTCTGGGTTATACTCTGCGATGGAAACATTTTCTCTTTAAAGCAAATGTGAATCCCTCCCGCCGTTACGTTACATTCAATGCCGGAGCGGGAGTGGTGTTCTAATTAAAGCTGCATCTTTGTAAATTTGTTCTGATGTCTGAAAATACGAAGGCCAGTCGTCGCTTAAATTTTATCTCCAGTTTTTTTCCCTCCATTCTTTTTGCTCTGCTTCTTTCAAAAAAGTCCAGGCAACCACACGGCTTGTTTTATTCCCCTGTACCATTTCGATGGTTTTTACTTCCGAGGCTTTTACTTTTTCTAGCGCTCCGTATACTGAAGGGAGGTTAGAACTTTTAGAAACAAGCGTAGAAAACCAGAAACACTGCAAAGGAAACAATGCGCTTTCTGTAATCATTTTGTAGACAAAAGCCCTCTCTCCTCCTTCACACCAGAGCTCTGTCCGCTGTCCTCCGAAATTCAATTTCGGCCGGTTCTTTTTTTGATAACCCAGGTTTTTCCACTTCCGCTCGGTTCCTGCGTTGGCTTCTTCTGCAGAAGCATGAAAAGGAGGATTGCAGACCGTAAGGTCAAACCGGTCTCCGGGCTGAAGAATGTTTTTGAAAATATTGGCTGGAGATTTCTGCAATCTTGTTTTTACCAAATTTTTCAACCGGCTGTTTTTTTCTATAATTTTCCCGGCGGACTTAAGAGCTTCCGGATCAATTTCTCCTCCGGTAAAATTCCATCCATATTCACTTACTCCGAGAATGGGATAGATAAGATTTGCTCCGGTACCTATATCCAAAACATTTATTAAATGACCCGGAGGTTGTTTTCCTGCATTACGAGCCGCCAGCAGATCGGCCATGTAGTGAAGGTAATCGGCTCTGCCCGGTACGGGAGGACAAAGATAGCCGGGAGGGATATCCCAATAATCCAGGTCATAGAACTGTTTCAGTAAGGCTTTGTTCAGGAACTTTACTGCTTCCGGATTGCTGAAATCAATAGACTGTTGTTGATATTTTGTAAGGATAATAAATGCTTCCAGCTCCGGGCAATACTGTGACAACTTCCGGAAATCGTATCCTTCACGATGTTTGTTCCGCGGATGCAGTTCTTTTTTTTCGGTAGAATTATTTTTTGCTCGCTGCGACAATTCTGATAAAATAAATAGAAAGGGAAAGGTACAAAATAGAAAGAGGCTTTAAAAGAATGAACGTACACAAGATCGGTTTTCCTGCCTGTCAGCAGCCTGCTACTCCTGCATACGGATCTTTTCGATCTGGAGGTGTTTGGTAAAATCACGGACGATCACGGCCATTTCTTTTTCCCTTTCTTCCATTTCGGCCAGATCCAGGTTGGAAGCTTCTACCACCGGTTTTAGTTTAGCCAGATTTTCTTTTAGCTGATCCATCACCTGCTGGTTTTCCTGCCTGGTTAGTTCATCTGTTTCTTCCTTCAGTTTTACTTCGAGTGTCGCAATATAATGTTCTACATAAGGGACCATGTCCCATGGGTTATTCGGAGTATTCCAGACAAATTCGATGTTGCATTTTTTACAACGGTATTTATTACTCTTCCATCCTTCGGGGCTTCTGTCTGTTCCGACCCACTTCAGGTTGGCATTTCTTTCACATTTTGGACAAAGGGCTTGTTCTTTTATCAAACCTTCCAGTCTTTTCCGGTCTTCCAGCACTGCCTCCCGATTTTTTGCATGGATAGAAATCTGTTCTACCAGTTTTTCGCAGGTAGCGAGGATCTCTGTATAATCGTCGGTAATTTTTTTCGCATCTGCCATCGCCTTTATTTTTCTCTTAAAAAAATTCACCAGGCGGATCAATTCGCGTTCTTCTGATTTCAGATTTGGAGCCATGTATTTTATCATTATAATAAACGGTTAGACTGTCCCGGATTAATTTTAATAAAGAATTCCAGGATGCCCGAATCAATATGCTAGATACAAGAAATATACAGGAGTTTATGAAATTACTACAGAATATTCGTATTCCCCGGCAAAATCAGATTTGTTCTGAAAGGGCTCCCTAATTGGCTCATCTTTCCAGATAGGTAAAAAAACAGAAGGCTTGCCGGATGACAAGCCTTCTGTTTTTCTTGAAAGAAGAACAATCAAAGATCTGCTATTTTCTCCGCCTGTTGTTTTTTCTTCTTTCTCATTTCCTTCGGAAGCGTCTTATGATCGCCCTTGCTCAGCGTCAGAAGCAATGCCGGAAGAATTGTGAGGTTGGTAAACATAGCAAAAAACAATGTAAGAGAAGTCAGTAATCCAAGAGCAACAGTACCTCCAAAGTTAGAAAATACGAAGATGATAAAACCACAGAACAGAACGATGGAAGTATAGATCATACTAACTCCTGCTTCCTGGATACTCCGGGTCACCGCTACAAGAATATTTCCTTTGCTGAAAACGATCTCCTGTTTATACTTGCTGAGGAAGTGAATAGTACTGTCGATGGAAATACCAAACGATATTCCGAAGATCAGTGCTGTACTGGGTTTCAAAGGAATGTGGAAAAGTCCCATAATTCCGGCGGTAATCATCATTGGAATCACATTCGGGATCATGGAGATGAGGATCATTTTCGGGCTGGTAAAAATGAAGGCCATCATCAGCGAGATCAGAATGAAAGAATAAATAAGACTTTCGGTAAGATCGTTGATAAGATATTCATTTCCCTGAAGGAAAATCAGTGTGGTACCGGTTATCCTCACTTCATAACCGTTCTCTTTCGAGAAAATCTCATCGGCCTTTTTCTGAATATTTTGCTTTACAAGCTCATTCATTTTAACGGTACCGAGGTCTGCTACTTTACAGGTAAAACGCACATAGCGTCCGGTGCTGTCCACAAAGGTCCGGAGCAGATTATTCTGCTCTTCTTTATTTCCAAAATAATTAACAATAAATGCACGCTCGTTGTTGCTCGGCAATCTGTAAAACTCCGGATCTCCTCCATAAAATGCCTGGGTAGCTCCTTTCACCACATTCAGAATGGAAAGTGGAGGAGAAATATTATTGAATCCGAGTAAGTATTGTTCAAAATCTTCCAGCTTCTGAAGATTTGAAAGTTTTAAAACGGCTTTCTTCTTTCCCAGGTCTACAATGATTTCGAGTGGCATTACACCGCTGAAATGTTGTTCGAAAAAAGAAAGATCGGTACGGATACTGCTGCGCTCGGGAAGATCATCCACCATATAGGAAACTGGTTTCAGTTTCGTAATTCCATAGATTGAAATGGCCAGAAAAATTCCGGTTACGGCATAGATCCACGGACGATGGTAAAGAGTGGCTCTCTCCAGCAGTTGGTTGATCTTGGAAAGGAAACCAAGATCAAGATGTTTCAGTTGTTTTGCTGTAGGTGGAGGAAGGAACAGTAAGAAGGTAGGAATAATGATCAGTGTGATAAGGAAAGTCGCCACACTCAGAATTCCGGCCACAAGACCAAACTGTTTGATCGTTACAATATTTGTAAAATAGAGTACAAAGAATCCTACAGCAGTATTTATGTTGGTCATGAAAGTGAGGAAACCGATTTTCTCTATGATTCTGCTGACCGCTTTTATTTTATTCTTATGCCGTTTGTATTCCTGATGGTACTTATTATACATATAAATACAGTTGGGTATACTTATAATAATAATGAGTGCAGGAAGAATTCCGGTCAGAACGGTGATCTTATAGCCAAGCGAAACAAGGGTACCTCCTGTACAAATAAGTGTGGTAAGGATAACAAGAAAAGTAAACACCACAGAAGAAAGTGAACGGAAGAAGAGGAAAAGAGTAGCGGAAGTTACCAACACTGATAGACACAAAAGTGTGATCAGCTCGGATTTCATCTCACTCACCATTATAGATCTTATATAAGGAAGCCCTGCATAATGAAGCTTGATCTGCGTTTCGTTTGAAAAATTTTCGGATAATTCCAGAATCTCTTTCATCACTCCCGCACGACGTTTTGAATTCAGATAATCTGCATCGAGGGAAACGGCTACCAGCAACGCATTTGTATTTTCATTAAGAAGAAGCTTGTCGTATATTTTTACATTTTTAGCTTCTTTGATCAGGCTGTCAAGTTCCCGCTGGCTTTTGATAGTTGCAGGAAAAATATTTTTCTGATCAAATTTTTTATTGGCAGTATCTTTTACAAGATTTTTTAGAGTGGGTAATGAAATAACTTCTTTTACGCCTTCCGTATTTTTAAATTGTTCACAAAGCTGTTGAAGCTTTGAAAATTTTTCCAGCGTATAGACTGATTTGTCCTGCATTCCGATGGCAAAGATACTGGCGTCTTCTCCAAACGTATTTTTAAAATTTTTGAAGTAAACATATTCAGGGTCATCGGCCGGCACGATCTGCACATAATCATAGGATATCTCCAGGTTCCTGCACTGCCAGGCCATGTACCCCGATATCAACAGAGTTATGACCAAAAAAATCAGCCGGTTTTTTATTACAATACTCGAAATCTTATACCACATATTCTTCGTAAAGAGGTAAAGTTAGTGAAATTTTAATCGGTACGAAATCGATTTTGTCAAAAGGAACACAGAGAGATGTACTTTTTAACACATCGTTTAATAATATAAAAAATTAAAAATTTAATTATTATATATTATTAAGGCTGTGGATTGGTTGAGAAGTTTACTTTTGCACGCTTGTTTTTTTCGGAAATGGATAAGTGATTTTTGAATCCACTTCAATTAACATTTTATTAATATTGTATTTTATTAATTAGTAGAACATTACTTCTTAAGTTAACATTCAAGTGAAGATATCCCCTTTTATTTTTGGATTATTCACACTGTTGATCTTGTATGAATAAAGTTGATTTTATGCCAGCTTGTTAGGAAGGGTTTGTGGGTTATTTTGTTCTACACAGAAATGAGCTGACAGATTAACGTCTCAGGAGAATTAATCAACAGGATTTGTGGACTTATATTTCTTTTGGAATTTGAATAACAGGAAGGAAATTGATATAAAAAGGAAAAAAACATTCTTTTATAGTATTATAGTATTGATTTACAATTTAGTATGTATTATTTGAGAAGAGATCTTCAGAAGATAATAAAGGAGGTTTTACATATATATAATGTGTATATCTACGGCCAGCCGGCTGATCTTTTTAGTTTTTAATTTTAATTATTTGATAATTAATTATTTAACTTCAAATTTAATATCCAATAGTTCCCAGTTGGCTCTCAGGTTGATCTTCTCTTTATAATAATGAATTGGCTCGGGAGGAATTTCATTGTCCAGATCGGTGGCGTCCCATCGCCCGTTGTTATTCACATCAATGATCACTTTTAGTTGATATTCACCTGGTTCAAGCATTTTATATTCAAACTTTGTAGCGTTTTTTTTGCTGTCCACTATTTTGCCTTTGCCGTTCAGAAGTTGGAAGATATAGTAAGGTTCCTGGCATATAACGGTACCCGAGAGAATGCCGTATTTTTCTTCATTTTTGGGAATGAATTTGAATTTTGCTTCCTGGCTGCTGTCTCCGTTTATGTTCATAAAGGCTCCTTTTTCCAGGAATAAAGTAAGACTATCGCTAAAGGTGTATTTGTTTATAAACCGGATATTGAGGAGTGTACTGTCCAGGGTAAATTCTTCAGGCTCAAGAGAGATAAGAGTACTGTCCTGTTTTAACGAGATCTGTGGATAGTTGATCTTTTCCACAGGTTTGTTGAAGTTTATTCTGATGGATTCATTGGAAGTTATTTCAAGGTTTTTTGGAAAAGCCTGGACAGAAAAGGTATTTTTCTTGTTTTTGTCTTTATATTCTTCGAAAAGGATTTTAACTGTATCACTGGAAATATTTCCACTCGAATCTGTAAAATGAGTATAAAGGGAGATACTGTCTTTCGTATTGAAATTGTTGAAGATCCGGATTGTTTTGCTGTCTTCAGAAAGATCACTGATCACGGGAGTATTGTCTGAGCGGAGGTGGTATTCTTCTATTCCTTCGTTCATACTCAGAAGATAGTATTCATATTCTTGTTTATAACTTATGATCTCCGGTCCGGTTTTGTCTATCCGGGTGATTCCGAATCTTAGGTTTTCCACAGGTTTGTCTACCACTACCTGATGGAGGTAAGCAATGTCTTCTTTTTCGTTGTCGTACTTGAAGTTTTTATTAAGATCGTTGAGTGCATAGATATTATAAGTACCTTCTTTTACATTATTAATGACAAAATTTCCTTGAGGATCGGTTCTTGAAAAGTAAAGAGGTTTGCTGTTTTTTACGGTGTTCGTATCATTGCTGTTGTACACAAGTATGGATAGATCTTTCAGTCCGTTTCCCTTTATAAAGTCATAGGTGAATCCTTTTATGGAAAGAGAGTCGATATATGGACCAGTACTGAAAGCAAGGTTCATATTTTTGACAAAATTTCCTTTGGTCACATCTTTGACAGATTCTCCCAGGTTAATATTATAAGTAGTATTTTCTTTAAAAGGCTCGTTGAACCGGATCATCACTGTTTTCTTTTTGGTGATGATCTCGTATTTGCTTTCTACCAAAGGAGAGATTACAATGTTTTCATTTATTTTTTGTCCGTCCACATATTCATCAAACTCAAGTAGTATTGTTCTGCCTTTATAGTTGAGACTGTTGTTTTCCGGATATGATTTTTTCAGTTTGGGAGCAGCAGTATCTTCGGGTCCACCGGTAGGAGGTTTGATGTTGGCGCAGGATTCCATCATTAGTACCACTACCGTAACAAGGAGCAGATATAGATAAATTGGTTTAACCATTTTTTTTGAAAATGTAGATAAGACTTGAATAATTGTTGTTTTTGGATGCTTTCAGATTTGACTTCCATCCGTTGAAAAACGCCCGGAGGTAATTGGTTTTTCCAAACTTATATTGATCGCTGAGCATACTTACATAATAAGAGTCGAACATCATGGGAAGAATGGCTGTTTTCTGAAAACTGTGCTTAATCAACAAGTTTTCCATATCTGGAGGAGTGAAATGGTAAAGGTGTCTGGGTACGTCATACGCTGCCCAAAATTCCTTATAAATACTTGAGTCATAAGAATTACAATTCGGAACGGCTATGATAAGTGTTCCGTTCTTTTTCAAAAGCTTGTGGATATGTTGAATACTTTCGTTGAGTTTATGCACATGTTCTAATACATGCCATAGAGTGATAACGTCGTATTTTTGTTCTTCAGTAACGGAAAAAAGGTCGGAATAAAGACTGTGACCGGTGTTTTGCTCTGCCAGTTTTCGTGCATGAGGATCCGGTTCCATTCCATCGGTTTTCCATCCGTCTTCTTTACAGGTCTGGAGAAAATATCCTGTGCCGCAACCTATGTCCAGGATGTTTCCTTTTGATCCGGAGAAACGGTTTACCAGCTCCAGTTTTGATTTTAGTGATCGCTTCCGGACCAGATGATATAATTTGTTGACAATGCCTTTGTTGGTATCACTGTGTGAAATGTAATTTTCAGATTGATAATATCTGCCAATGCTTGTTTCATCGGGAACAGGGTTTGTATACCGGAATCCACAGGAAGTACACTGAGAGAGTTGAAAAGTTTCTCCTGAAATACTGTGGTCTTTTAGGGTGAGAAATTTTTTAGATTCTGTCCCTGCGCATACAGGGCAGTTTTTTAATTCGGTTAGCACGATTTTTTAATTCGGGTTATTTAAAAATTCAACAAATCAACAAATGAGGATTTCGGATTTATCTACATTATGTTTCTAAAACCAGTACGGAAAAGAGGTTTTCTGAATCTTCTCTTTCCCCTTTAGAATAATTTATCTTCCCAGGTATACCATTAATACGGATATATCGGAGGCACTTACACCACTTATCCTGGAGGCTTGCCCCAGCGTAAATGGTTTGATCTTTTTCAGCTTTTCACGGCCTTCGGTGGAAAGAGCGGAAAGCGTGTCATAATCCAGGTTGTCATAAAGTTTGTAGTCTTCGAGTGATTGAAGTTTTTCAGCCATTTGTTCTTCTTTTTCTATATACTCGAAGTACTTGGTTTCTATGGTAGCCTGTTCGATTTCTTCTTCGGTAAACTGGTTTATTATTTCATACACCGGAGTACTGGCTTTCATAAGTTCTGTGAGCTCAATACCTGGTCTTTTGATCAGGTTAAAGAGTGGTGCTTTTTCCCTGATAGCAGCAGATTCTTTGCTTTCCAGGAATCCGTTTATCTCTTCCGGATTTACTTTTACCTTTTTCAGAAGATCCTGTAGTTCTTTAGAACGCTTCAGTTTCTTGTTCATGGTTTCAAGTCTTTCCTGGGAAGCAAGTCCTATTGAATGACCTTTTCCGGTAAGCCGGATATCGGCATTATCTTGTCTTAAGAGCAGGCGGAACTCTGCCCTGGAGGTAAACATACGATATGGTTCATCAGTACCTTTATTTACCAGGTCGTCGATCAGTACTCCTATATAGGCTTCCGATCTTTTCAGGATCAAAGGCTCTTGTTCTTTTACTTTATTATGAGCATTTATTCCGGCCATAAGTCCCTGGCAGGCGGCTTCTTCATACCCTGTAGTCCCGTTTATTTGTCCTGCAAAGAATAGATTCTTCACTAGTTTTGTCTCCAGAGTAAGGTCGAGTTGTGTAGGAGGAAAGAAATCGTATTCAATGGCATATCCTGGCCGGAACATTTTTACATTCTCAAAGCCTGGGATGAGGCTCATTGCTTTTTGTTGTACATCTTCCGGCAGGGAGGTAGAAAAACCGTTTACATAGATTTCGATGGTATCCCATCCTTCCGGTTCTACAAAGATCTGGTGTCTTTCCTTATCGGCAAAGCGGTTTATTTTATCCTCTACAGAAGGACAATAACGAGGTCCTCTTCCCTGTATCCTTCCGGCATACATGGGGGATTTATCAAAACCTTTCTTAAGTTCTTCGTGTACATCTTTGTTTGTATAGGTTACCCAGCAGCTTTTTTGTATTTCAGGGATCTTGGTATTGGTGTAGGAGAACTTTCCGCATTTCTCATCTCCTTTTTGTTCTTCCATTTTAGAGTAATCAAGACTTCTGCCGTCCACTCTTGGAGGGGTTCCGGTTTTCATTCTTCCTGCTTCAAACCCTAATTGGATTAGCTGCTCAGTGATTCCGGTTGCTGCTTTTTCGGCGGTTCTGCCTCCGGAAAATTGCTTCTCTCCTATGTGAATGACTCCGTTCAAGAAGGTTCCGTTGGTAAGTACTACTGCTTTACAGGCTATTTCTATTCCCATCCCTGTTCTGACACCACAGACTCTGCCGTCTTTTATAATGAGTCCGCTTACCATTTCCTGCCACATATCAACGTTTGGATTCCTTTCCAGGGTGAGTCTCCATTCTTCTGCGAACTTCCAGCGATCATTTTGAGCTCTTGGGCTCCACATGGCTGGTCCTTTTGAAAGGTTTAGCATGCGAAACTGGATCATGGTTTTGTCGGTGACGATACCAGACATTCCTCCCAGGGCATCTACTTCTCTTACGATTTGTCCTTTGGCCACCCCTCCCATTGCAGGATTGCAGGACATCTGTCCTATCCTGCTCATGTCCATGGTTATCATCAGGACTTTTGAACCCATAGTAGCAGCAGCGTGGGCAGCTTCACAACCTGCATGGCCTGCTCCTACTACGATCACATCATATTCTTTAAACATGCTTACGTTTTTAATAAGATTGTTTCACGTGGAACATAGAGAGTTCTTTTTCTCTTGTTTGTTCTTCCCCTCTTCCTTCCTGATGACCAGAATAGAAATGTTGAGGCATTACTGTTTCACGTGGAACAGTTTTGTTTGATTTATACAAAGATAAGGAAGAATATTTTATTCTGTTAGTAAATATGTGTATAAAGGGTGGACAGTGTATATCCTTCTGGATACTGTATGAAATTCGTTAATAAATGTTTGAATACTCCAGTTCCTTAGTTGATTAAGAGTGGAAAAGAGGTGAACTGTGTATTGACAGGTGGATTATATGTTATTTGAGGATATATCATATAAGTAGGTGGATATCGTGTTGGTTTTTTGTGAAGGAAGAGCGTAACTGTTTACAACATGTTTTTATCTCTGTGTATATTGATTTGATTCTGTTTATAGGTAGTTTATATGCTTGTGGATACTTGTTTAAATGTGTTAATTTAGAAAAGGGTAATGATAGCTGTTTTGTGGGTTTCACGTGGAACAGTCTTTTCGTCTTAATTGCAAAAGACTGTGGTTTGGACAGAACCAGGCATATGTTTATAGTCTGTGTATTTTGTGTTGAATAGTTGAACCTATCTGTTGTTCTTTTTTGCCACAATGTGGATTGAATGGTTTTTCTGTGTATAGCGTGTGGAATTCGGAATTTGTTGTCGGATAGAATGGTCTGCTTTGTTTTTACGACTGCTTTCCTCCTGTCTGTTTTATCGATATCCTGTGGGTTTCTTGTGACTATTATATGAATAACTGTATTTATGTTTACTTCTTGTGGGTAAGCTGTTATTATCTCCCCTTTTGTTCTTTATAAGTAGGTGCATAATGAGTAGAGTCCTGCAAATGTTTGTATCCTGTTTATTTCTTGTGAATTTATGAATGTTCCACGTGGAACGTGGAGTTTCGTTTGTAAAGAAAGAAAAGGCTGTTCCACGTGGAACATTGTAACTTCCCATCTATTCGAGATTTAACCGTTTGCTCTAAAGAAGTAATGACTGTTTTATAAAAGAATCCTGTTTTTGCCGGAAGAAAAGAAATATCGAAAAAGGGTGATGGTTGCAGAGCTGCTGCCATTGTAAAAAGAAAAAAAGGGGATCGACCTGTTTTGTGAAAAGCCCTTGTTTCGGTAAACCTAACCATTTTCCGGTGACGTAATTTGTGACCAGAGCTTAATCATTCAGGAGCCGGACAATTGAAGCTGGAAAGCTATTGTAGAATCATGACAATGTCTTCATGAAAAAAGAAATAAAAAGTATTGGTCTTGAGGGTTGTCTTCGCTCATGATTTTATTGGTCGAATCGTGAGTTTTCCCTTGACCATTTGTTGCCCCCCTTCCTGGTTGGGCTCCCCGGGACAATGGTATACTTTAATGTACCCAATATTTACACGCTGTTTGTGAGGACACAAACAGCAGCTTCGAGGAGCCGTTCAGCTAAAAATTAACCGTCGTTTATGTCTCACAAACGGACCCTGGTGAGCTGGCACATTAAAGTATAATTATTACCTGGTCTGGGAATCAATAAGGAATTTGTTTTATTCTTTCTCGAGGTAGTCAAATAAGAGCAGATAGCTTGTCTATTCTCATGAAAAATCTTTTAGGAAAAACCTCGTTTGGTTCGCCGGTTTTTGGAATATCAGAAGGATGGCGTAGGATGTTTCAGTGTTAAATTAGTAGTCCACATTTTTTGCACGGATTATCTACCAGATTTAAACATAAAAAAGCTAGAAATAGCCTTCTATTCACATCATAAGCACATGAAATTGGTGCATAGGGGGATAACCTGTGAATATTTTTCCGAAACAGGAGCCTGACAAGAAAGTAATAAGAGGAATTTAGAAGGTTTGAAGAGGAGTATTTCCCAGTTGTTTCCGGATCATCAGACAAACGTTTTTCAAGCTTTGCTGCTCTGTTCCGGCCGATCGTTGTTGGTCCCTGAACAGCTTTTTTTCGATAGAAGCGTTCTTGTATTGTTTGAAAAAAAGACCCAATGACTGCAGATAAGAGGGATTAAAGGTAAAGCACCGGAACAATGCTTTCAGGCTATACAGCAGCATCCATTGAAAAAGTACGGTGTTTTCCAGATGTAAATAATGGAAAAGAATCTTGTTTCGGCGGGCAATAAGAGAGACGGTTTTTTTCTTATGGTGTTTTCCGATCGTAGCAGAGGCCGGATGCCGGCAGATGGAAGCATGTTCGTAATAGCAGGCATATCCCATTCGCCAGGCTTTTATGCTAAGCTCTACGTCCTCCCAGTAAAAGGGATTGAAAAGCTCCTGGAAGCAGCCTATTTCCAAAAGCTTTTTCCGGTCTACCAATGCATTGGCACCTGATAAGAACAGTGAAGGGATCTTCGGGATGTGTTCTCCTGCGGAAATAGTTTTCGGGAGAAAATTAAGGGTCGCAGTGAGGTTTCCGTTCCGGTAGAGAGGATACTTTGCTCCGTCCTGAATGGCCTCCGAATCAAGGGCTATAATCCTTCCCATGACCCCAAAGGTGGCAGGATCGTCGAAGTAAGAGAACAAAGGAAGGAAGTAATCGTCGGTAAGCTCAATATCTGTGTTGAGCAGAAATACCAGCTCCTTGGTGCTTTTCCGGATTCCTGTGTTAATGTTGCCGGAAAAGCCCTGGTTATGCTTGTTCTCAAGGAGAATAATAGCCGGATAATGTGCTTTGAGAAAAGAGACAGAGTCGTCAGAAGAGCAATCGTCTGAAACGATTACTTCAAAATCACAGCCGGCTTTTTGCAGGGCAGAAAAAAGGCCCGGAAGGTTTTTTTCCAGGAGCCCTCTCCCGTTATAGTTTGGGAGAACAACCGAAATACTTTTCATTTTTCCGGATCGCTGTCCTCGTCTTTAGACTCTTTGGGGATAACGATTTTCGAAAAAAGCTCGTCCATTTTATTTGCGTAGTCGATGGTATCGTCCAGGTAAAACATCAGGGCCGGAACGACTCTTACCTGCTTGCCGATACGGTCACCGAGCATTTTCCGGATCGGTTTGGTCTGCTGTACGATCATATCAAGCACTCCTTTTTTGTCTTCGGTCATCATAAAACTCAGGTATACTTTGGCAAGCCCCAAATCCGGAGTTACCCTGACGGTCGTAACGGTGATAAAGGCACTCCCAAAAAGCCCTTTGATATCATGAAGGAAAAGATCGCTCAGTTCTTTTTGAATCAATTTTCCGTATTTCTGTTGCCTTTTACTTTCCATATGTTCAAATATTTAGGCAAAATTACTAATAAATCTCCTGCATTCCTTATTTTTGTTTTCACGTGGAGTAAAGAAGTCCTTTGGTACAGTTTTTTTTAAAATATAATCCTTACAAACTTTTTCTGGTATTTATAATACTGCTTTTGATCCGTGGGGTAGCCTATACAATCGGCCTTCCACTCACAGATCCTGAACTTACCTGGTTGTTGGTCGGAGAGCGTATGGCAGAAGGCCATACATTGTACAAAGATATCTGGACAGATCTGGAGCCGTTTTCGGCTGGTGTTTATTATTTCCTTCATCTTTTATTTGGCAAATCTACCTTCGTCTATTTTATCGTTTCCCTGCTGCTCGTGGCTGTTCAGGCTTTGATCTTTACTCTTGGACTGAACGAGAACAAAATATTCAGAGAGCCCACGGCATTGCCGGCATTGTTGTATGTATTGTTCTCTTCACTGTTTTTTGATTTCTATACATTGTCTCCGGTACTGTTAGGATTAACGTTTGTGCTGATGGCATTCCGGATGATCTGTATTCAGACGCGTGTGATGTCCGGCGACGATCGTTTTTTCTACATAGGATTTCTTACCGGGGTCGCCTCCCTTTTTTATTTTCCGTTTACCCTGTTCCTGCTGTTCTCCCTGGTTTCACTGGGCCTGTATTCTGTTTCTAATTTAAAGAAACAGGTGGTGTTGCTGCTTGCTTTTTGCTTCCCCCATTTGCTGGTCCTTATTTATTTTTTCTGGATAGACAATCTTTGGAATTATTATGAATATGCCTGGTATCCCCTGCTGGATCTTGCTCCCCTGTTTCTGATCGATCTTCCGACGATCGTTAAAATAATAGTTCTTCCCGTGCTGCTGCTGGTTGCCTCCATCGTTTCTATTGTGGCTAGAGGACGGTATATCCACTACCAGTACAAGATCATTAAAATTGCCGGGATATGGTTGTTTGCCGGATTTCTTGCTTTACTTACAGAAAAAGTGATCTCTCCTTCCCTTCTCATGATCTTTGTTCCCCCACTTACTTTTTTTGCCTCTCACTTCTTTCTGCTTTCCTCTAAGAATAAACTCATTTCAGAAGTGATATTCTTTGCCATGTTCGGAGGAATTTTGCTGATCTCTTTTTATGCCCTTCGTAAACCCGATCCTTATACAAAGGCTCGTCTGATCAAGGTGGTCCCCGAAGAAGTACTCAGACGGGATATCATCAATAAAAGAATACTTGTGCTGGGAGAAGAAAAAGAATATTATATAAACAATACTATATCAGGCCCTTATGTAAACTGGCGTTCTTCCCGGTGGTTGTTTGCAGATCTTAAAAGGTACGAATACGTCTCTATAATCTATGAAATGTTTCAGGTCAGCAACCCGGAATATGTGATCGATCGGGATAAAAAAATGGAAACCGTTTCTGCTGTTATTCCGGAGTTGAAGAACCGGTATCAGTTGATTGATTCTACCGGCATTTACCAGAGAAAGCCGTAAATCACTTTTGAGGGATACGTTCAAGCCTGTCCTCCCCCCCTGCTTTTTATATTCAAAAAGAAAGGGAAAACCGGCGTTTTTCCGGTCTTCCCCTGTATTGTTTTGCTTTTTACCGGACAAGATCTTGAGTTAGTTTATCCGGGACCTGTTTCTGAGACAGGATTTTAGCAACTGATCTTATCTACCCGTGCCTGATGGCGGCCTCCTTCAAAAGGTGTATTCAGAAATACCTCAACACACTCTTTTGCTTCTTCTAAAGAAATAAAGCGGGCCGGAAGAGCGATTACATTGGCATTGTTGTGCTGGCG
>CAYTGJ010000004.1:6090-66760 GCA_964437245.1 uncultured Chitinophagaceae bacterium | reverse complement strand
GCGGATGAGGGCGGCTACTTCTTTGTTCCAGGCCAGTCCGGACCGGATTCCCTGGTGCTTGTTTGCCGTGATGTTTACCCCGTTTCCGCTCCCGCAGATCAGGATCCCGAAATCAAACTCTTTGTTTTCTACAGCAATTGCCAGTGGATGAGCAAAATCCGGGTAGTCTACAGAGGCCTCGCTGAATGCTCCGAAATCTTTGACCTGGTGTCCTTTTTTTTCCAGAAAATCAATCAGATCTTTTTTGTATAAATATCCGGCATGATCGCCGCCTAATGCTATTTTAAGTGCCATATTCTGTGTTTAGGTTAAGTTTGTTTTGACAAGTTGATTTCTTCTCTTCCGGTCTATTCCTGCAGAGATAAAGATACTCAGTTCGTATAAAATGATCATCGGGGTCCCTACCAGCATCTGGCTGAGTACATCCGGTGATGGAGTGAGAATGGCGGCAATGACCAGGATGACTACAATGGCATGCCTTCTGTATTTTCTCATAAACCCGGGTGTAATGATCCCGATCTTGGAAAGGATGTATACCACCACCGGTAGCTGAAACATAAGGCCGCAACCTAACACCATCATTAAAAGCATTGATATATAAGATGTTACGTCAAATTGGTTGGTAATTGTTTCATCCAGCTTAAAATTGGCGAGGAAGTTTATTGAAAGTGGCGATACCACATAGTATCCGAAAAGCACTCCGGTGAAGAAAAGAAGAGAAATAAAGAAGATACCTCCCCGTGCATTTTTTCGTTCCCCTGGATTCAGGGCCGGCTCGATAAACTTCCAGATCTGCCAGAAGAAAAAAGGAAATGCCATGATGAAACCGGTTACAAAAGCAGAGGTCATGTACATGGTAAATTGTCCTGTAAGAGTACGGCTCTGAAGGGCAAAATCAATGGATTCCACGCACAGGCCCGGGCTTAGCCGGCAAAGCATCCGGTAGGTCCAGAAATCAGGTTTGGCCGGAGCCACAATGATGTGTTTGAAGATATTGTCCATGTAGACAAAGGCCACGATGGTCATGATCACTACTGGGATCATAGCCCGGAATATCCGCCTTCTCAATTCTTCCAGATGGTCCAGAAAGGACATCTCTTTTGCGTCTGCGTTGTGCACGAGGAAATATATTTGGATAAAAGTTATCGTACTTGTAAGACCCACACCACTCTTGCGGGTGATTGGCCTTTTATCCTCGTAAAATTAGTAATTAAAAGGACCAATACCAATCCGGATCTTTATCCGGAAATGATTTAATTTCCGGAAAGCAACTGATCAAAACGATCAGATTTGTGAAAAGCCTTTGTTTTTTTATTTAACCGGATTCCAGTTAAAAATCCTCGTTTTTGAAGTCCGAAAAGATCGGTTCTTGCCGTTTGGTTAGAGATATTGAATAGGATCTCTATTTCTTTTATTGAGAATAAAATATCCGGTTCGTCGTCTACCCATTTCAGGATCTGAGCTTGTCTTTCGTTTATTCCGGTTATTTTGTGGAAGTCGGAAAGCCGTTTTTTCTCATTTATTTTTTTCTGGATATAGCCCTTTAGTTCATTGAAGGCCAATTGCATGGTTTTGATTTTATAGTTTATAAAATAAGTGAGATCGTTTTCATCCTGTTCGGTGTACAGAAAGGCCATGGCATATTGATTTTTACTTTTTAGGATTATTTTGGAAATAGATAAATACTCTGTGAGCCAATAACCGTTCTTAATCAGATACCAATAAAATAAAGCCCTTGCTGTTCTTCCATTGCCATCCGCAAAGGGATGAATAAAACCAATCATGAAATGAATAATACATCCTTTGATAATTGGATGAATAAATTTCCTGTCATCATTTTTATTGAAAAACAGAAAAAAGCTGTTCATCAATTCCGGTACTTTTTCAAAATGAGGAGGAGAATGAACGATCTCTCCATTCAGGCTGTCTACCGCATTGATCTCATTATTGATCCGGTAACGACCTTCGTCTTCAGGGTCGTCTAACGTTTGAGAAGAAATCAGTGTGTGAAGATCAAAAAGAGCTTCGGCTGTTAATGGTTTTTCTTTAATTTCCATAATATGCCGTATCGTCTGATAGTTGTTGACGATCATCTGTTCGGATTTATTCCTTGGCTTGCTGTTTTTTCTCAGAATTTCTTTTGCCTGCTTTCTGGTAGTCACAGCTCCTTCAATCTGACTGGAAGCAATGGCTTCTTCCATAATGGAACTGATAAGATGTTTTTTCTTCTCTGCTTCTGGCACAAGACTATTGCTTTCCAACGTTCCCCCTATGTTAAGATCAAATAAATGCAAACCTCTTTGTATGGCATCCGTTGAGTTATAAAAGAATTCGTAGGGTCCTAATTTGATCTGGGAAGCATTTATTTTCCGGCTTATCTTAACCATCGTCCATAATATTTCGGGTTTAACCGGAGGCGTCGTTTTTTGGTATTTCACTTTATCCCAATAGAGATACTGATCGTTTATTTTTTGAATAAATTCGGAATCCAATAGATCACGATGTTTCAATGCCTCGTAATAAAGATTTTCCTGATACCAGGAGGGAGCTATTTCCAGTTGCTTCATAGGTTTAATTATTTCCTAATTTTTGAATAATTAGGAAATATTAGTAAGAAATCTTTGTTTTTATTAAGCAGGAAGTAGGGTTTTTTCGGAAAGGAGTTATTTGCTAAAACGAAAAAAGGCACAATTAAACGTTTTCCCGGTAAAAGGAAATCTGTGGCATTATATATTTAGACTTTCCCGGATTAATGTTAATACGATTTCTGGATTCTCGATTTTCAGACAGCTAAGTTTATGAAATTACCACAGAATAGTCCTTTATTCCTCCCCCAAATCAGGTCTGTTCTGAATGGGCTAATCTAATTGTTTTGGCTTATTTCTCCGGGATCTGGTATCGGGCATCTTGTCTTTTGAAATTAATCTTAACTATTAATCCGGGAAAGTCTATGTATTAAACACGAGTTTTCGGGAAAATATAAATTAATCTATTTATTTTGCGGGAGTATTTAATTGGTTTCGGAACACAGAATTTATGGAAATAAAAGAAACATTTATTGAAGGATTGATTGAAATTTATCCGAGGATCTTCAAAGATGACCGGGGTTTTTTTCTGGAGACCTATAATAAAAGCATATTTGAAAAGGCGGGTATAAAAACGGATTTTGTACAGGACAATCAATCATTTTCTACCAAAGGTGTACTCCGGGGACTTCATTTTCAGAAAGAGCCGTATGCTCAGGCCAAACTGGTAAGCGTTATTTCCGGAAAGGTGCTGGACGTGGCAGTAGACCTGCGCAAAGGCTCTCCTACTTTTGGAAAGCACTATTCTGTAATCCTGGAAGCGGAAAAAAGAAATATGTTCCTCGTACCGGAAGGGTTTGCACATGGTTTTGTGGCCCTTGAAGACAGTGTTTTTTCCTATAAATGTTCTAATATTTATAACAAAGAATCAGAGTCAGGAATTATCTGGAATGACAAGGATCTGAACATTGACTGGGGATACGCCAATCCGTTGGTTTCCGAGAAAGATCAGGTATTGCCGGCTCTTAAGGAGCTTTTTTAAGCGAAGACGGCCTTGAAAAATTATTCAATTCTTCAAGGCCGTCTGATGAGGTCTTTGTTTATTTTTAGTATTCTTTCAACAGTTCCAGCAGGTATTCACCATAGCCGCTCTTTAGCAAAGGTTGAGCGATCTTTTCCAGTTGCTCTTTGTTTATAAACCCTTTGCGGAAAGCCACTTCTTCTATACAACCTACTTTCAGGCCCTGACGCTCTTCCAGTACTTGTACAAACTGGCTTGCCTGGTTCAGTGAGGCAAAGGTACCGGTGTCCAGCCAGGCAGTACCCCGGTTTAAAACACGTACCTGTAGTTTTCCTTTTTCCAGGTAATACCGGTTGATATCCGTGATTTCGTATTCGCCTCTTGGGCTGGGCTTCACATTTTTGGCAATTTCGACTACTTCGTTGTCGTAGAAATAGATTCCCGGCACGGCATAATGTGACTTGGGTTGTTTTGGCTTTTCTTCGATGGAGATCGCCTTTTTATTTTTGTCGAACTCAACCACTCCATATCGTTCAGGGTCGTGTACGTGGTAGGCAAAAACGATTCCCCCCTGCGGGTTATAGCAGCTTTGAAATACATCACTGAGTCCGTTTCCGTAAAAGATGTTATCGCCCAGGATAAGAGCCGCCGGATTATTGTCGATGAACTTCTCACCGATCACAAAAGCTTGAGCCAGCCCATTCGGTTGTTCCTGGACAGCGTATTCAAAATTACATCCCAGGTTTTTTCCGTCGCCCAGCAGTTTTCGAAAGTTTGGCAGATCGTGTGGAGTGGAGATGATCAGGATATCACGGATGCCTGCCAGCATCAGGCAGGACAACGGATAATAGATCATCGGCTTATCGTATACCGGCATTAATTGTTTGCTCACCGCAAGCGTAAGAGGGTGAAGTCTTGTGCCCGATCCCCCGGCTAAAATGATTCCCTTCATAATGAAGAACTAATGTTTAAGGTTCAAAATAATTAAGTGTAAGCGGTTGCTCTTTATGCAAAGACCGCTAATTGTTTCGGCGATCCATTGGCAGGAAAAGTCCTGGAAGTTGGACCATTCTGCAAGTGTGAGCGCCCACGAGCCTGTTATTTGTACTGTGCTTTATAATATTTCTGATATTCTCCTGATGTTACATTGTCCAGCCAGGTCTGATGGGTCAGGTACCAGTCGATCGTGCTGGCGATTCCTTCTTCAAACTGAAGAGAAGGTTTCCAGCCCAGTTCCTCGCTGATCTTGGTGGCATCAATGGCATAACGCAGGTCGTGTCCGGCCCGGTCGGTCACATAGGTGATCAGCTTTTCCGATTCTCCTTCCGGTCTTCCCAGCTTCTGGTCCATCACTTTGCAGATCACTTTGATCAGGTCAATATTTTTCCATTCGTTGAATCCGCCGATGTTGTACGTCTCCCCTACTTTTCCTTTATGGAACACATCGTCAATGGCCCTGGCGTGGTCTACCACATATAACCAGTCGCGGATATTCTCTCCTTTTCCGTATACAGGAAGAGGTTTGTTGTGGCGAATATTATTGATAAAGAGCGGGATCAGCTTTTCCGGAAACTGGTTCGGACCATAGTTATTCGAACAGTTGGACAGTACGACCGGTAGTTTATAAGTATTGTGATAGGCTCTTACAAAGTGATCGGAAGAGGCTTTGGAAGCGGAATAAGGGGATTGCGGATCATAAGGGGTTGTTTCCAGGAAGAAACCACCGTTGTCCAGAGAGCCGTAAACCTCATCAGTGGAAACATGATAAAAAAGGTTATCCGTAGCTTTTTTACCATCGGCCAGCCACAGGTTTTTGGCTGCATTCAAAAGGTTTACCGTTCCTACTACATTGGTCATCACAAACTCCAGCGGGTTGGTGATCGACCGGTCTACGTGCGATTCGGCTGCCAGGTGAATGACCGCATCAAATTTATATTCGTCAAAAATTCTTCTTAAAAAAGCAGCGTCTACGATATCTCCTTTCAGAAATGTGTAATTAGCGCTTTTCTCTACATCTGTCAGGTTTTGAAGGTTTCCTGCGTACGTCAGGTCGTCCAGGTTAAAGATCCGGTAGTCGGGATATTTATTGACAAACAGCCGGACTACGTGAGAGCCGATGAAACCGGCTCCGCCGGTGATAAGAATATTCTTTTTATAATTTTTCATAAAATTGTCTGGATAAGGTCCTTTACCTCTCCTTCGGTCAAGTGAAAACGAAGCCAAAGATAGCATTTTCATATAAAAGGGAAACTATTTATTTTATTGTGTTTTGAAGCACATATTTGAGGATTTCACTAACTTTAGGTTTTCATCCAATAGAAAAATACACAAACACAAAAATCATGATCGGAATAATAATGGGCAGTCAATCTGACCTGAAAGTAATGAAGGCGGCGGCAGATTTTCTGGAACAGACAGGTATTGCCTTTGAACTGACAATTGTTTCGGCTCATCGTACTCCGGAACGTATGGTGGAGTACGCACAGACGGCAAGAGAAAGAGGACTGAAAGTAATCATTGCCGGAGCCGGAGGCGCAGCACACCTGCCCGGGATGGTAGCATCCCTTACTACTCTTCCTGTCATCGGTGTCCCTGTAAAATCAAGCAATTCCATTGACGGATGGGATTCCGTTCTTTCCATCCTTCAGATGCCGGGAGGTGTACCCGTGGCTACCGTAGCACTGGATGGAGCATTGAATGCCGGAATTATTGCGGCTCAGATCATCGGAACGTCTGATGAAAAAGTAGCTGCCAAATTAAAAGAATATAAAGAGTCTCTGAAAAATAAAGTACTTGACTCTGTCAGGGAAATAGAGACGAAGGGATATAAATAGAACCTCTTTGAAATAAAGAAAATGAAAAAACGGGTTGTCCTAGAAGTCGTTTCTTTCATCGGCGGATTGGTTCGGAAACCTCTGCAGACAAATAAAATGCGACCGGTATCCACAATTTTAACGATCAGCTTTTTGGTCCCCACCAAACAGTGTGCCTTTCCGGTATTCTTTTCCGGAAAGAAAAATATGGTCTATCCTTAGATGGTTGTTTCTGCAAACAAAATAGTTCTGTAAAAAAGCGGTCACAAAAACAGAAGAGCAAAATGCCGGCTGTTGAGTAAAAGCCGTGGAAAGAGAAACAGTTGTTAACAGAAAAAAACGTTGAATATTCTTTTTTGAAAGAAGAATGCATCTCCGGAAAATAAACAGTTAGACTCCAAACAGGCAGACATATGATGTAGTAGAACAGAATAATAAAAAAACCTCAAGCATACGATTATCAAATCGAAACCATTCATTCACCTAAAATAAAATAACTACAACAATGCCGGAAAGTATTCTAACCATGGGCACTCTCTTCAGTTTCCTTACCCTTACCGTAATGGAAATTGTATTGGGAATTGACAACATCATTTTTATTTCTATTATCACAGACAAGATCAAAGAGAGCCAGCAGCGGAAAGTACGATTGCTGGGGATCGGGCTGGCGCTGTTTGTGCGACTGGTTTTACTTGCGTTGTTAAACAAGATCTCTCATATTGAGGACACCTTGTTTACCCTCTACGGAGTAGATTTTGCGATTAAACACCTGATCTTTTTTGTGGGAGGCTTGTTTCTTCTTTACAAAAGTACGCTGGAGATCCATGCCAGCATAAATGGAGAAGAAGAAAAAAACTCCGGAGAAAAAGGGCAGCTCACGATAGGCTCTGCTATTTTTCAGATCATATTGTTGGATCTCGTTTTTTCTTTCGACTCCATCCTGACTGCCGTTGGCCTTTCCGGAGAAATGGTCATTATGGCGCTTGCCGTATTTATTTCCATGGCCATCATGCTATTTGCTTCCAAAGGGATCAGCCAGTTTGTGCATGATAACATGTCCGTGAAAATCCTGGCTCTTTCCTTTCTGATGACGATCGGGGTCATGCTGGTTGCCGAAGCGTTTCACCAGGAAATACCGAAGGGATATATTTATTATTCACTGGCGTTTTCACTCCTCGTAGAGTTTCTCAACTTAAGAGCCAAAAAAAGAAAAGCACAGCAGTCTTAATCAAAAAGCCCGCATATGCGGGCTTTTCTTTTTACTATCACTTAGTCAGGTATTCTATTGCTAAAGTCTTTACTGCACTTCTACGCGAATCACACGGCTTCCTTTTTTGTTTTTTATTGCGACATCGTAAAAACCATTTGACAATCCTAAAAGTTGTAGTTTTCCATTATCAGAACCTATTTCAGAGATCACCAGTTTTCCGTCTTCGTCTGTGATGGTGATCGTTGTTTTAGATCCTTCTATTCCAGAAACCAGTAGCGTACCTTCTCCTGTTGAGACCTGGTATCCCTCCGGTTTATCCGTTTTAGGTGCTGCATATCCTAAGGTTACACATAAGAAGGATACCATTGAAAAGAGAAGAAATTTTTTCATGTTGTTCGGCTGTTTTGTAAGATCTAACCGCTTATACGGTGCTTTTCTGGCCGGGGTTAGGCTCGATTTTATGCTTTTTTTGCGTATATAGTACATAAAAACTATCTTTAGAAACGGAGAGTGATAGTACGGATGCAAAAAATTCTTTTCTATTGTTTTTTATTGGTTCTGATAAGTTCCTGTGGAAGGAAAGTACTTACCCATCCCTCGAGGAATACCCCTTATCTGTTTAAAATCAATGCAATAAAAACAGAGAATCTTAGCGAAGAAATTACAGGCAACGATGAACTTCAACTGTTTGTCTGGCTGGTTAAACAAGACACCGCCACCCCTGCGGTTTTAAAAGAGTGGCAAACGGCCATAACTTTTGACCGTACAGAGCTCAACTTTTTCAAACCATTGGAAATGGTTTATTCTTTTGAAAATCAAATGTTTAAAGATATCACGCTTGTTTCCGTTTTAATAGAGTCCGATACCGAACGTTCTATTGAAGATCAGGTGGCTATTCTACGCCAGATGCTGGAGAAAGCCCGTTTTTTAGCAGCAGATAGCTTGCATTTCAAACTTAATCAAGCTGTTATGGATGATGATCTGCTGGGTATTTCTTTTCTCCAACTCTCCGCACTCCAGCAGCCTGCTGGTGAAATTACTTTTTCCGGTACACATTTGTTTGACCGGTATCGCTACAAAATTAGATACAGATTAGAACAGAGCCTTTCTCCAAAATTAGAATAAGATTATAATTTTTCCAACATAAAGAAAATCAACCTATATTTGCCTATGCGAATACAAGGTTATAAACATATTAACTAAAGATTAACTTTGTTTCTTGAAAATAGATATTAAAATAATTAAAAATGGACAAATACTCTTATGTAGCGAATGCAGATGTCTCAACGATAGACAATTTGTATCAGAGTTATAAAGAAAGCCCGGAATCAGTTGACTATAGCTGGCAAAAATTCTTTGAGGGATTTGACTTCTCTCAAAAAGCAGGTGTCAGTGCGGGAAATGGAGGAAGCACTTCCACCACGAAAAATGTTTCTACGGCAGAAAGTGACAAGGACAGACAAGTACGTTTTCTGATCTTTGCTTACAGAAGTCGTGCGCATCTTCGCTCCAACACCAACCCAGTAAGAAAAAGAAAAGACCGTAAACCAATCCTGGATCTGAAAGACTTCGGTCTTACAGATGCCGACATGGATACCGTATTTGAAGCCGGTACGGAAATAGGGATCGGGCCTGCTCCATTAAGAACCATATTAGATTCTCTTAAATACATCTACGAAGGAACCATCGGATTTGAGTACATGTATATCCGCGATCCGGAACGCCTGGCCTGGTTCAGAGACAAGAGCGAAAAAGAATCGCTGGCCTTTAATCCGACCATCGAAGAGAAAAAAAGAATTCTTTCAAAACTCAACGAAGCAGTAGTTTTTGAAAACTTCCTTCATACCAAATACATCGGACAGAAACGATTCTCCCTGGAAGGAGGAGAAACCACCATTCCTGCGCTGGATGCGATTGTCAACAATGCAGCCCTGCTGGGTGTAGAGGAAGTGATGATCGGGATGGCCCACAGAGGAAGACTGAACGTGCTGGCCAACATCATGGGAAAAACCTATGAGCAGATCTTCAATGAATTTGAAGGAACCGTGATCCCGGATCTGACAATGGGAGACGGAGATGTGAAATACCATATGGGATACACCAGCCAACTGGTAACCCCTGACAATAAAAGCATCAACCTGAAGCTTGCTCCTAACCCGTCGCACCTGGAGGCCGTGGATCCGGTAGTACAAGGATTCATGCGTGCCCAGATTGACCGTGAGTTCAGAGATGTGAAAAAAGTATTGCCGGTATTGATACATGGTGATGCGGCGATTGCCGGACAGGGAATTGTATACGAGATTGCCCAGATGTCAAAACTGGCAGGATATACTACCGGTGGAACTATTCACTTTGTGATCAACAACCAGGTAGGATTTACCACCGACTATGAAGATGCCCGTTCAAGTATTTATTGTACGGATGTTGCCAAAACAGTAGATTCACCGGTACTTCACGTAAACGGCGACGACCCTGAAGCGGTAGTGTTCTGCGCAAAACTTGCGGTAGAGTTTCGCCAGAAATTCAACCGTGACATATACATTGATATGGTCTGCTACAGAAGACACGGACACAATGAAAGCGATGAGCCGAAGTTTACGCAACCTGCACTGTACAACATCATTGCCCGTCACCCGAACCCGAGAGAGATCTATCTGAAAAAACTGATCGAAAAAGGTGCCGTGGATGCAGAGCTGGCAAAAAAAATGGACAAGGATTTCCGCAATCTTTTACAAGACAGATTGAATCAGGTAAAAGAAAAACCGCTTCCATATACCTTCCAGAAAATGGAAAAAGAATGGCTGGAACTAAAAAGTTCTACTCCGGAGGATTTTGAAAAATCACCTGAAACAGGAATTACGCAGGATGTCGTTGAGAAGGTAGCCGAGGCCCTGATCAAAATTCCGGAAGGATTCAAGCCGATCAAACAGATCGAAAACTTATTAAAAGACAGACATAAACAATTCTTTGAAACAAAAGTCCTGAACTGGGCCAATGCAGAATTACTGGCGTATGGCTCTCTTCTGCTCGACAGAAAAATAGTAAGACTTTCCGGTCAGGACGTACAAAGAGGAACGTTCTCTCACCGTCATGCGGTAATCAAAGATGCAGAAACCAATGAACCGTACAACAGCCTGAACTTTATCAGCGACAACCAGAAAAGCTTCCGGGTGTTCAACTCCTTCCTTTCAGAATACGGAGTACTAGGATTTGAGTTTGGGTATGCAATGGCCAATCCTCATGCACTGGTGATCTGGGAAGCGCAGTTTGGTGACTTTGCCAACGGCGCACAGGTGATGATCGACCAATTTATAGTCAGTACCGAAACCAAATGGCGGAAGCAGAATGGTTTGGTGATGCTCCTGCCACACGGATACGAGGGGCAAGGCCCGGAGCACTCCTCTGCAAGGCTGGAAAGATTCCTGGAGCTTAGTGCCGATTACAATATCGTAGTGGCCAACATTACAACTCCGTCTAACTTCTTCCATGCCCTGAGAAGACAGTTGACCTGGGAGTTCAGAAAACCACTGGTGGTAATGTCGCCTAAATCATTGCTGCGTCATCCGCTTGTACAGTCTCCGATCTCTGAATTTACAGAAGGAAGTTTCAAAGAAGTAATTGATGATACCTATGTGAAAGCAAAAGAGGTGAAGCTTCTGTTGCTTTGTACAGGAAAAGTATATTATGATTTGCTGGACGAACAACAGAAAACGCAGCGTAAAGATGTTGCAATCGTTCGTATGGAGCAACTTTATCCGTTCCCGGAAAAACAACTGAATGAGATCCTTAAGAAATACAAAGGAGCTACTATTCGCTGGGTACAGGAAGAGCCGGTAAATATGGGAGCATGGGGCTTTATCCTCAAGCGGTTGTATTATACAGGAATTCATATTCAGGTAATTGCCCGTGACGAAGCAGCTTCGCCTGCCGTGGGATATCTGAAAGCTCACAACGAATCTCAGAAAGAGTTGGTAAAGCACGCTTTCAAAGAGAAATACGACATCGTTTTGTGGTAAACATAAACAGGAAATAAATCGAAGAACCAAAATAAATTTTTCTAATGAGCATTATACAAATGAAAGTACCTACGGTGGGTGAGTCCATCAGCGAAGTGACCATAGGGAAATGGAGTAAAAATAACGGAGACTACGTAAACGCCGAGGAAGTGATCTGCGAGCTGGAATCCGACAAAGCTACGTTTGAAGTTACAGCCGAATCATCCGGAATTTTAACTATTGTGGCCAAACAAGGAGATGTGGTGCCGATCGGAGGATTGATCTGTGAGATCGAATCGAAGAGCGGTTCTTCGGAAACTAAAACAGCTCCTGACTCAGAGACCAAATCTACTCCTGCTTCCAATGAAGTAGTAGAAATGAAAGTTCCTACAGTAGGAGAATCCATCAGCGAAGTGACCATCGGAAAATGGAATAAAAATGACGGAGAGTTGGTACAGGCCGAGGAGGTGATCTGCGAGCTGGAATCTGACAAAGCAACATTTGAGCTGAATGCTGCGACTACAGGAGTATTAAAAATTGTAGCACAGTCCGGAACGGTAGTGCCGATCGGAGGGTTGATCTGTAAAATTGCCGCTACCGGAGACGCTCCGGTGAAAACGGCCAAAGATACTCCTGCTCCGCAAAATCAAACCTCTTCTGGTAATAAGAATTATGCAGAGAATACTCCTTCTCCGGCGGCGAATAAAATCCTTGCCGAAAAAGGAATCAAACCGGAAGAAGTAAAAGGCTCCGGCAAAGACGGAAGAATCACTAAGGAAGATGTCTTGAATGCCAATAAACAACAGCCGGCAAAAGAATCTGCTTCTAACAACCAAGTTCCGGCTGTTACAGGAGAAAGAGTTCAGAAAAGAGAAAAAATGACCAGCTTGCGGAAAACCGTAGCGAGAAGACTGGTCTCTGTAAAAAATGAAACGGCCATGCTTACCACGTTCAACGAGGTAGATATGAAACCGATCATGGACCTGAGAGCGAAATACAAAGATTCGTTCAAGGAAAAACACCAGGTAGGCCTCGGCTTTATGTCGTTCTTTACCAAAGCCTGTTGTATGGCTCTTCAGGAGTTTCCGGCTGTAAACGCTTATATTGACGGAGAAGAAATCGTATTCAATAATTACTGTGATGTTTCTATTGCCGTTTCTGCTCCAAAAGGACTGGTTGTGCCCGTGATCAGAAATGCAGAGAAATTAAGTTTTGACGGAGTAGAAAAAGAAGTAGTAAGACTGGCTACCAAAGCAAAGGAAAATAAGCTTTCGATCGAAGAAATGCAGGGCGGAACCTTTACCATCACCAATGGTGGTATTTTCGGGTCGATGCTTTCCACGCCGATCATCAATGCTCCTCAGTCTGCTATTCTGGGAATGCACAATATTGTAGAAAGAGCCGTAGTACAAAACGGACAGATCGTGATCCGTCCGATTATGTACGTAGCACTTTCTTACGATCACAGGATCATCGATGGCCGGGAGTCTGTTGGATTCCTTGTTCGCGTAAAACAATTGTTGGAAGACCCTCAGAGAATTCTGCTGGGCGTATAATTCAACAGAACTTACAGACCAGTAAGGTTGTTCAAACCTTACTGGTCTTTCAATGTTTATGATGAGAAAAATTCGTTTATATAGTATCTTTTTATTTTTAGGGTGGTCGATCGGCTCGAATGCCCAGCTATTTGACATAGCTCCCCGGGATGCTGCAAAACTTCCCGGCAGAAAATTAATGGTGGTACTTCAGGAAGAACAACCGGAGATTCTCAACCGGATTAAAAAAGACCCTGTAAAAACACAGCGATACAAAGACCTGGTGGCTTACACCAATACAATTCTCCGGAGAGCGGTCGAACATTCCTGGAAAAACGCAGGGGCAATAGAATATAAAACACTGAAAGAATGCCTGGCCATTGCCGATACTTCCCAGTCTTATCTTACGCTGGAGTATACTTCGTTTCGTCAGAAAGAAAATACACAACTGAACCTGCTCAGACCTGATACCGCCAATCTGTATACTACCCGTAAAGAACTGATACGGAGAAAAGAATATGGAAATTTTGACCTCAAACTGATTGAAAAATTCAGAGGAGGGGCAGTCTACACGTTTGTCACGCCATCTTCGGTACCCAACGAATATGATTTTATTACCGCCGTGCAGTTCATGTCAAACCTGGTGACTGAAAAAACAGAGAATCCGAAGTTTTCTTCGCGCGATTATGAATTGAAAATACAACGTGCCAATCAGAAGCTTTTTCACAGAACATTGCTGGCCGATTCCAATAGTGTAAATAAACAGGGAAAGTCTTACGAGTACATCCGCAGCGAATACGATTCTCTTTGTCTTTATGAGTTGAGCGACCCGAAAGGAATCGTAGAGAAAATATATTCGGGCGATACTTCGTATGCCTATCTGAATATTATTCCATACATAGATCCGATTGCAAGAGGACAATCTTTTTTGGGTACCTCCGGAGGAAATATCAACGATTATGAAAAAACCGTTTACTACATGCAACTGATCTTTGATGCCACTACCGGAGAGGTGGTGTATTATGATAAGGCAGAGGAAAATGTAGTATTGGTCCGGGACTGGAAGCGGTTTTTAAAATACACAAAAGAAAAAGTGCCGTTTTTACAGCCAAAGTCCGGCGAAGCGCCTGTACAGGAACCGCAGCAAAAAATTTATCAGAATCAATATCAACAAAACCAATATTAATATGCAATACGATGTAACCGTGATCGGGTCTGGCCCCGGAGGATATGTAGCAGCCATTCGATGTGCACAACTGGGAATGAAAACGGCCCTGATCGAAAAATACCCAACCCTGGGAGGAACCTGTCTGAATGTGGGTTGCATTCCTTCCAAAGCGTTGCTGGACTCTTCCGAGCATTACCACAATGCCGGCCATACCTTCAAGACGCATGGAATAGAACTGAAAGACCTGAAGGTGAATCTTGCACAGATGATCGCACGCAAAAGGGATGTGGTAAAGCAGACCTGTGAGGGGATCAACTATCTGATGAAAAAAAATAAAATAGACGTACACCAGGGAATCGGTTCGTTTGTAGATAAAAACACCATTAAAATTACGGCTGCTGACGGAAAAGCAAAAGAGATCAAAACAGGAAAAGTAATCATCGCTACCGGATCTAAACCTGTTTCCCTGCCTACTGTTCCTGTAGATAAGAAAAGAATCATTACCTCTACCGAGGCATTGGAAATGACAGAAGTGCCGAAACACATGATCGTGATCGGAGGAGGAGTGATCGGGCTCGAATTAGGTTCGGTATATGCACGTCTGGGAGCGAAAGTAACGGTACTGGAATTTATGGACGGTATTATTCCAACAATGGACAAATCACTGGGCAAAGAACTTCAGAAATCGCTTTCCAAACTTGGGTTTGAGTTTTTCTTCAACCACAAAGTGACCGGAGCGGTAGTGAAGGGCAAAGAAGTGATCATCACTGCAGAAGACAAAGCAGGAAAGAAGACAGAATTTAAAGGCGATTATTGTCTGGTCTCTACCGGAAGAAAGCCTTATACAGAAGGTCTGAACCTTGAAGCAATCGGGGTGAAGCTGGACGAAAGAGGAAGAGTAGCCGTAAACGATCACCTGGAAACATCCGTTCCCGGGATCTATGCCATTGGCGATGTGATCCGGGGAGCCATGCTTGCACACAAAGCAGAAGAAGAAGGAGTGCTGGTGGCTGAGCAGATGGCAGGACAAAAACCTCATATTAACTACAACCTGATTCCGGGTGTGGTATATACCTGGCCGGAAGTAGCAGCCGTAGGATTTACAGAAGAGCAGTTGAAAGAGCAAGGCCGTGCTTACAAGATCGGAAACTTTCCGTTCAAAGCCTCCGGTCGTGCCCGTGCGAGCATGGATACCGATGGTTTTGTAAAAGTGCTGGCCGATAAAAATACCGACGAGATCCTCGGGGTACACATGATCGGGCCCCGTACCGCAGACATGATTGCCGAAGCAGTAGTGGCAATGGAGTATCGTGCCTCTGCTGAGGACATTGCAAGGATGAGCCATGCTCACCCTACCTTTACTGAATCCTTCAAGGAAGCCTGTCTGATGGCGACCGAGAACCGTGCCATTCATATCTAAAAAACCGGATTGTGCCGGACCAATTTTACCGTGCCGCTCTTCTCATAAACCAGGGGAGCGGCACGGTGTTTTTGGGGTTGGGAAAAAGATACGTATAAATACGGAGGCTTCGTTTTTGGAAATTCGGAAAGGAGTGCTTAAAATAGGGCAGGTATAAAAGTGCATCCGTATCCATCGTTTTTTCGGATTGTTTTAATTTCTTGTGTCCCGGATCACACAGCGTTTTTGGAGGTTGCTGTTATCCCTTTTTTATTTACGGTCCGGAATAGTAAAAAGGCTCTAGTCTATTATTGAGTGTGGGCCGTGGCTTCTCCCCTGACAAGACACTTAATGGCCTTTCAGAGGACAGGCCATGGGGTTATTTTATAATGTAGGTAACTAGAGTCAATAGAATTATAGTAAACATAAAACTCACTAATTCGCTTTTTAATTATGGAAAACCTGAACTATCCCAAAGTACACGAGTACGAATTACCCAGAAAAAACATTTTGGTTTTGAGCTGTATGGATCTGAGATTGACCGATAACCTGGTCGATTTTTTACATTTTGATAATCTTCATAACCGGTACGATCATTTTATTTTAGCAGGGACCTCCTTGTTGTGCACCGAAAAATTGAAAACGCTTTTCAGCGAGGACAATTATACAAAGTACAGCCATTGGAAAAAAAGCCTTGACGATCATCTTCAACTGGCTATAAGTCTTCATAAGATAAAAGATGTATACATTGTCGAACACCAGGATTGCGGAGCCTATGCAAACCTATTGGATCCTGCAAAGGTGGATCTTTCCACGAAAGCAAAGGAAAAAGAATGTCATACTCTTTTTGCGTCTTCTCTGGCTACTGAAATACATAAAAAAGTCTGGACCGAAAAAGGAAAAGACGGTAGAAATGAATCCTATCAATTGGGGGTACATTGTTTCTTTATAGACCTGAGGGGTAATGTAGAATTGCTGAAGACCTTAGGCGCAGTGACACTTCCGGAAAAAAAACTTGTATAACCGCAGTTTCTTTTCTCGCCCTACGCAATTTGAATCCATCTGGAAAAAGAGAGGACAGAAGTGTAGCATATTAAAGTGATATCATTCTTTGCCAGTATAACCCGTCTGTGTGATAAATACTTTTGGAAGAATTGTTCACACAGAGAAAACGGAACCTGTAACATTCTTAAACTATCACAATCTTCAGTTTTTATAGGAGGGAAAACAGAATCCTTTTTTCTGCCCGCCCATCCTCCTTTCTGTAAGAATTTGTGCGAAGATAAAAACGACTATATCTTTCGTAAAATGAATTTATAAAATTATATTAACCAGTAAATTCTGCCAACGAAGGGGGTATTTGGTTGCAGAAATTAAGATGTTCAGAATACGAGATATAAGGAAGGTTGCTAAAATTAAAGACAGCGTCTTAATGATAGGGATGCTTGCCGCAGGAGCCTGTTCAGTACCTGTTTCACAAAGCGAATTGAGTACCTATTTCCCATTGGTAAAGGATTCGATACAGGTACATGAGGAATACGTGGCCGAAGGACAGACCCTTCCCAATGAACTCAAGTCAAAACTGGAGCCGCTGGATTTTAAAGCCCCTTATATCGGGTTCAGTGAACGGCATTTCGATGCTGTTTCAGAAATAAAACCGCTGGGAAGCCTGATCTCCGGCCCTGATCATAGTTCTTTTGTTTACCTCATCAGAACCTCCAACGATACTTCTTTCCAGATATGGCTTCTTACCTCTGATTCGCATCACCATACCTTAGACTTTGCGGTTGTATACGAAGGCGGGGGAAAACCCGGAAGTACCTGTACCATTTTCCCGGATAAAATCGTAACAAAGATCTACTATAGCGATACCACAGACGAAGGAATTGCCGGAAGAGAAGCCGTGTTTACCATCAACGAGCAGGGGAAGATACTGGTAAAAGAAAAGATCAAACAGCTCAATCCGTTTGACGTGGAAGTGGTAACTTATCCAACCCTGGCCTCATTGCTGATCAACGTTCCCGAACTGACCGAAGGGTTTTACCTGGAGGTTGCCGCACCGCAACTGGAAGATTCCCTGCTTGCCAGGGCCGGAGAGCCGATCGCCACGGGAGAAAGCAATACGGTATACAGCCTGGGAAAAATGACTTCCGGTACCCGCTCCTACTACCTGGTCCTCACCGATGAAGAGGGTCATGAGGGCTCTTATAAACTTTTTTTATATGCTCATGAAAAAGGCAAACCGTTAAATGAATATGAGGTTACGCTTCTTTTATGCACACGTCCTTTTTACGAAGGAAAATTTCAACGTTGCCAGATTGATCTTGACAGTCATAGTCATCAGGCGGTAAAAGCATATCGTCAAAACGAAGAACTGGTGCTCTATCAGAATATTTTCCGCAACGGGGAGTGGCATGAATCCGGAGCTTTTGACTGGGAGAAGGAAGAATAACAGTCAATGGAGTAGATCCGGTATCATGATGAAGACGTTTTTTGAAAGACAAAAAATAAAAACAAGGAAACAACAAGTCTAAACATCATCGGTTACATAAAATCAAAAAACATACAGCTTTCATTTGTGTCCCTTTTCCTGGCTGGTCCCCAGACCAGCCAGCTGGTGAAATAAATTTCAGCTTTCGTTTGTGTCTCACAAACGATTCTGGTGAAAAGTATATCATTACCCGGAGGACCAGCCAGAAAACCTTAGTTTTATTAACGATAGAAGGATATTCAGTGACTGTAGAAAAGATTCAAAAATCCAGACCAATGTATTTTCTCTCTCCTTTTCCAGGATTCCAATATGATTTTATCTTAAATTCCGATTCTGGTATCCCCGATCTATTTTTGTACTTTGTATCTAAAATAAAAAAGTAAAATGTCTGCCGCACATAAAGTAGTGATTCATTTGTCCAGCCAGGATGCAGAGGTTCATAAAGGCCTGATCCAGCAACTGAAAAACCTGTTGAGTGCGCTGGAGGATGTATCAATAGAGGTCGTGACCAATGGTCCGGGAATTTATTTTTTGTTATCCCCTTCTCCCCTGGCATCCTTACTCGAAAGGCTCCGGAACAATGGAGTAGTGTTTCTTGTTTGTAGAAATAGCCTGAAGGCAAAAAATATAGAAGAAAGCACGTTGCCTTCCTATACGCAGGTGGTTCCTGCTGCCGTGGCACATTTGGTAATAAGACAGGAAGAAGGGTGGAGCTATATCAAAGCCGGTTTTTAAACGAAATATACAGAAGAAAAAAATCATAGATGTACAGGACTAAAAACCGGTCAAAAGAAATACTTTTTTTGAATCTGATTCAGAAACAACTATCCTGGACGATTCTGAACAGAAGGGAAATGTTTTCTTTCGTAAAAATCCTTGTTATCCTTTTTAGTATATATACCACTTCTCCCCTTATAGCTTCCGAAGAAGCGATAAGAGCAGTAATAGCGGATGCCGAGACCAGGGAGCCTCTCCCCTATGCGAGTGTGATGGTAAAAGGCAGGCAAAAAGGCACGGTGTCCAACAGCGAAGGACACTTTGTTTTGTCCCTGGAAGGTGTCCAACCGCAGGACACCCTTCTGTTTAGCTACATGGGGTACGAAACGCTTCGCGTACTGCCGGGTTCTCTTTCCGGCAAGGATACTGTTTTTCTTCGGCCGGCTACGTTAGCCCTTAATGAGGTACAGGTGTTTACCACCAGGCTTTCTGCCGAAGAGATCCTGAAACAGGTGCGGGAACATTACAAAGAAAACCATGGAGCTGCTACACAACGTCAACGGATCTTTTTTCATAACTACGAAAAAGTCCCTTTTGGAAAAGAAAACAAGATCGTACTCAAAGAATCCGATTTTGCAGGTCTCGATAAGGCGACATTTGAAGACCTGTTTCGAAAGCTTCCCGAAGAATTCATCAACTACCAGGATGCGCTTGTAGAACTGTACAGTTACCAGGATCAACATAAGCTGGTTCCCGTGCAAGGGATCTCACTGGAAGAAGGAGGGTTGCAGACCTTAATGCAGGAAGTGGAAAACAGGCTGGGCCGTTTCTTTGACGATATTGAAAAAGGCATGGCTGATGAAGATATTTATTACAAAGTTCGCACCGGTATAATAGGCCAGAAGATCGGGTATAAAAAATCTATTACTGCGGAAGAAGATGACGACGATAGCCTGCACTATACTCTGGAAACAAAAATAATAAAGGAAGACCTTCTTTCGCTGTTTCGCCGCTACAGTCAGATGGACAGCAAAGAATGGACGTTTATTCACCAGCCAGCTCACTACCGGTATGTACTGGAAGACCTTACTGTTTTTAACGGAGAAGCGGTCTACCGGATTTCGTTTACCCCTCGCCAGAAAGGCCTCTATGAAGGAACACTCTATATTGCCCGGGATTCGTATGCGCTTGTGCAGCTTGATTTTGCCTATGCCGAAGGCAAGCAAAGCGAAAAATTCAAACTGCTCGGATTGGGTCACGCGATCCGCAACCGGCAGGCACATGTGCTTTTTGAAAAAGACGACAAAGGATCTTTTGTAAAATATATGTATGTCCGGCAGAAAGAATGGATAAAGGTAGACCGTAATTTTTCCGTTGTAAAAAAACAAAGACGTTTTCTGATAGACAAAGAGCTGAGTGAAATGAAACTGGAAGCGGAAATATCGCTGGAGACCGAGACGGCTTGCGAAGTATTGGTGCTGGAACGGGAAGTAATAGCTCCCTCCGGTTTTGAGCGGACTACGCAGCCCGAAACCATGCTCTTCCGCCGGGAATATGCACACTCCCCACAGATGTGGGAAAACAGAACGATTATCACTCCTGCGGCAGAGCTTCGAAAATATAAAAGAAAGTGATGGTGTTACCCGTGGCTTGTCCCCTGACAAGATACTTTTTGTAAGCCAGAAGTTCAGGGGATTTTGGAATTCTGATAATATAAAAAGAGAAGAGTTATTCTGTTTTCAAAACAAAAAACAATGAGTAAGAAAATACTGATCATCAACGGGCACCCCAATAAAGAGGCACTTAATGCTGGATTAGCTTCCGCTTACCGCAAAGGAGCCGAAGCTGCCGGTGCCGAAGTACAGGAGATTGTGGTAGCCGATCTGGACTTTAATCCCAATCTTCAATACGGTTACCAGAAGCGTATAGACTGGGAACCGGACCTCGTGGCTGCCTGGGACAAAATACAATGGGCCGAGCATCTGGTATGGGTACATCCTGTCTGGTGGGGAGGACTCCCTGCCATTACCAAAGGATTTATAGACCGTCTTTTTTTACCGGGACTGGCGTTTCGGTACCGCAAAGATTCGGTCTGGTGGGATAAGCTTCTGAAAGGAAGATCCGCTCATATCATCACTACACTGGACCAGCCGGGTTGGTATTACTGGTTGTTTTTCGGCAGGCCCAGCGTAAATCAACTCAAAAAATCTACGCTGGAATTTTGTGGTGTTCAGCCTGTAAAGGTAACCTACATAGGGATCGTAAAAACGGCAGACGAAACGACACGGGCCGGATGGATACAGAAAGTAGAATCTCTGGGGAGGAAAATGAAATAACTTATCTTCTGATACACCAAACAGAAAATCAGACAATGACAATAGAAATACATATGCCCGGTACCGTTCCTGTGGCCGAAATCAGGGCAGAAGGCCTGCTCATTGCTACACCGGAAGACGGACTGGATTTGCTGGGCAATCTGTATTACCAGAATGTGGACCGGATCATTCTGTACGAGGAGAATATCTCACCGGATTTTTTTGATCTGAAGACCGGGATCGCCGGAGAAATTCTGCAGAAATTTTCCAACTATCGTGTACGTCTGGCGATTGTAGGCAATTTTTCAGCATATACAGGAAAAAGCCTCCGGGATTTTATTTTTGAAAGCAATAAAGGCCGGCAGGTCAATTTTGTTTCTTCTTTTGCAGAAGCGATGGAGCGACTTTTAAAAAATTCCTGAGTCCTACCACCTGTGGTATCGCCAAGGTCTGTGGCGGTTCAGAAGCTTATGTACAGAGATTACATCTTTTACAGAAAGGCAACCTTCTGTAACGATTCTTTAAAATATGATGATTTTTAGTAGTTTTGGTATTGAAACAATTTATTGCTCATGTCTAAAACATTAATATTACCAGAAGGGTACGCTTCTCCCTTGGATGTACATCAGACCGAAGTGGCGATCAAGCAGGTAAAAGAGTTTTTCCAGGAGGGTCTGGCCAGGGAGTTGAACCTGAAAAGAATCACCGCCCCTCTTTTTGTGCTGAGGGGAACCGGGATCAACGATGACCTGGGGGGCTGGGAAAGACCAGTGTCTTTTCCGGTAAAAGATATGGGAGATGCTGTGGCGGAGGTTGTTCATTCGCTCGCTAAGTGGAAAAGATTGAAACTGAAGGACCTGGAGCTGGAACCCGGACGGGGCATCTATACGGATATGAACGCTATTCGTGCCGATGAGACCCTGACCAACCTGCATTCTTTGTATGTAGACCAGTGGGACTGGGAACTGGTCATCAGGAAGGAAGACAGAACAATAGAATATCTTAAAAAGGTTGTCAACGGAATTTTTGCAGTGCTGTACAGAACAGAGCTGTATGTGCAGGAGCTTTACCCGGCTATCAAACCTACCTTGCCGGAAAGAATTACCTTCGTTCATTCCGAAGAATTATTGAAAATGTATCCTGACCTTTCTCCCAAAGAACGGGAAGACAAGATCACGGAAAAATACGGGGCTGTATTTATTATCGGGATTGGTCACGAGCTTTCCGGTGGAGCCAAGCACGATGACCGGGCTCCGGACTATGACGACTGGAGTACTCCGAACGAGGATGGATACATTGGACTGAACGGTGATATTATGATCTGGAATCCTGTATTGAAAAGAGCATTTGAAGTTTCTTCCATGGGAATCCGCGTAAATAAAGACAGCCTTGAGAAGCAGCTTCACCTTACGGGGAAAGACGACCGGAGGAATTTCACCTTTCACCGGATGTTGCTCAACGATGCCTTGCCATTGTCCATCGGGGGAGGTCTTGGACAGTCCCGGATCAGTATGTTTTTGCTGAAGAAAGCTCATATCGGAGAAGTGCAGTCTTCTATATGGCCGGAAGAGATGCGGACGATCTGCCGGGAGAATAATATAAGACTAATGTGATGAAAGAAAATACTTCAGGAGAAAGACGGCTACAACCGGCTTTCTCCTGAACATTCTTATTTCCGACACTTCTGTATTTTTTAAGGTAATTATCCCCTCGAAGCAGGGAGCCTCCCAAAGATACTGATAAAGCGACTGTAAAATTTATGGTCGCTTTTTGCATTAGTTGCAAACTTATTAATCCTATATTTTGTTAATAAAAATAGGAAGTAAAACTCAGTGATATAAAAATAAAATTACACCTTTGTGTACTTGGTACACGAACATCGACCTCTTCCTACTTTTCAATCGGTCGTTCATAACTATTAAATTCAATAAATTATTTAATTCCGTTCAAAAAGTTATGCACATGCACTGTGGATTTCTTTGGATCTAAGTATCTTTATACCAGTAATTCTTGATCGCTCAAAAGGCGCTTAGAACCGCTTAGAAGGCCACTTTTGTAAAATGGACGTAAAAGAAACATATTACAGAAGTGAAAAGAAATATAAATGGAAATGAAAATATGGGTAAATGGTGATGGCTTGGATTTGGAAGCATTGCATAATTTACTTACCTTTATAATATAAAACAATGATTATGAAGCTGGAGTTTTTGGATGCAAGCAATAATGATTCTAAATATCGTGCAAATGCACATGTTACAGGAAAAATAGGATTTTCTACCGAAGCGATAGAGTATATGGGCTTGGCTAACAGAAAGTATTTCAAGATAGCACATACCATAAACAGCAAGAGGAATAAACTATATCTAGTTGATACTGAAGAGGAGGATCAATCAGCCCGTGTCTACAAAGCAGGAAAGTATTACTATTTGAAACTCAGCTCATTACTTAAAAAGATAGGGTTAGACTATAAAGCCAATTCCATTTCGTTTATAATAGAAAAAGGTGAGTACGAAGGGAAAGACATGTTTATCTTGACTGAAGATCGAAATAAGCCACGAAAAGAGGGAGAAAAAGAAGAAGGTGATGATGAATTAGATTCATCTGACTAAAGATATTTAACCTATACTCTAATATAGGTTAAAAAGAAATCCCACTGCTCTAACAGTGGGACTATAATACACTTAATACCATGGAGCATATCGAAGCGCCCCCAGGATACAAGTGGATATTTTGCAGACGAGTTAGGAACCGTGACGGAAGTTGGCGGTACCCTGTGAATGCGAAATACTTCAGATTTCTAGTAAAAATCTGATATTCCATTTGATTCCGAAGCCAGATCTCTGTTAGACAGAAGGTCTGGCTTTTTTATTTATAACAAAATACTAACCTGATCAGTATCAGTTTATTATTTTAATATATATCAAAGATCTTGGTAACTAATTAGTGGTTCAAATAGTTTGCAATAAAAACTCCTCCCCGGTCAAAACTATTGAAATATTGCAATATCTGCAAATTTTTGTTCTTTATCTTTAATGCGCTAGCCTCGCATTAAAGATAAAGAACTTTCTTGACATTATCAAGTTTTGCTTTACATAATACAAATTAGCGCATTGTTTTGTTCGTTTCTTTACCATATTCTTTCCTTATAACGTTCCTTGTACATTCTTTAGTATCTCGTCAAACATCTGCTTTTGTCTTCTGTTATTGTGCTTGAATTCGAATTCATTTAAATAGTTCTGCAGATATCCCTCTGTTACCCATGTATGTGTTCCTGCTATTGATTTCTTGAAATTACTCCAGTATCCTTCGATACAGTTTGTGGAGACGGTGGTGTTATCTTTGATTTTGTGGGTGAATCCTTTGCTGGGCAACATCTTGTAAACTTTAAATTTGTCAGTGTGCAGGGCATCCGCTTCCTTGCTTACATACTTCTCAATGATAGGTATCAGCGTTTTATTTTTCCTATCTTTTACTACTACCACACGTACATTACCATCCTTCTCTATCATCCCAAACAAGCAGGTTTTCTTTTCTGCTGCCCATCCTCTCTTATTATTCTTACCTCTTGGCCCGTACAGACTCTCGTCTATGTGGACGATCCCTTTCAGTTCCTTCGGTGTCGTAGCCATGGCTTCCCTGATCTTATGTCCCATCCGGAAGGCCGTTTTGTAGGTCACCCCAAGTTGCCTTTCAAGTTCCTTGGCGCTTACTCCATTCTTGGATTGAGAGAACAGGAAGATTGCGAAGTACCACAACCTGATAGGTGTCGTTGAGCCGTGCATGATTGTTCCAGAGGTTGGAAAGATCTCATGCCCGCATCTTCCGCAGTCGTAACACTTGCGGTTCCGGACTCTATAGAACTTAGTTTTCTTCTTGCATTTCGGACAGCATTCCATCTGTCCATACTTTCTTTGGAAGAGATCATCGATGCAGCTATCGTCATCTGGGTATCTCTTCAGGAAATCGGTTACTGAGAATTTCAATGTTACAGAGTTGTTACAATTGTGTGTCAAAAATAAAGCAAACGACGTGCCAAATTTATGTAACTAATTGTATATCAATAATATAAATTCATATATGGCAAAGCGTAAGAAATCCATTTTTGAAAAGAAATCTCCTGAACAGTTGGAGAAGGAGCACAATGAATGGGTTAAGAAATTGAAGCAGGAAGGTAACTACCGTGAGTGTACGAAGGAGGATTTTATGGATGCGCTGGACAAGGCAGCCAAGCCCAGGAATAAATAATCTATGAAGATTATCCGTAGGCTTAAACGACTTTCCGAATCTCTCGAAGAAGAGTTTGCTTCTAAACCTGATCTTACCAAGACTTACGAACACGAAAATTTTTTGTACAAAATCCATCAGGCCCCATCAGGCAAATTTGGTTTTGAAATTTTCCACAAGGATGTACCTATAGAGACCGCTCCATTCATCTCAGTCCCGGATAGCATCGAATCTTTTGAACAGGCCAAGCAAGATGCTCAATCAGCAATCAGTAGATACAATTACGATGGCCACATCTTAATCAAATAATTCATCAAATGAAATTTCTCGATTCTTTCTATTGTAGTTATAGGTGTATTCATTTACATAATTCTGGAGCCATTTCTTACTAACCTGTCTATGGGTTCCGAAAATTGATCCTTTGATATGTGACCAGATTACTTCAATGCTATTAGTATGAATCTTACCGGCTGCATAAGTCTTCTTATGTGAGATTGATTTATGATTATACCCATGCTCTTTCAGATCTTGGTATGCCCAATACTTATCAGTATAGATGGTTGAGCCTGCTTTCACATGTTTCTTAATGATTGGAATCAATTCTGTGTCTCTGGGTCGATCGTTAACTACAAAGATTTTCATTCTTCCATTCTTTCCTCTTTCCCGCATTCCAAAAATGTAAAACTTCTTTTTATTCTTACGACCCCCAATCAGAGATTCGTCCATCTCTATGGTACCCTCTAACTGAAAGTCTTTTTCTATCAAAAATTCTCTGATCTTATGCGCCATTCTCCACGCAGCTTTATAGGTTACACCAATTGTCCGCTGGATTTCCATTGCACTGACCCCATGTCTTGAGTTTCTGAATTTATAAATGATGTAAAACCAATCTTTCAAAGGAGTGGTACTTCGTTCAAAGATTGTTCCTTTGGTTGGATAGATCTGATGACCACATCTTCCACAGGTATAAGAGCGTCTTTCTTTGATTCTGTAATACTTAGTCTTGTACTGACATTCCGGACATGCCGAATGGTCCCCGTGCGCCTTTCTGAATAGAAAGTCTAAGCAGGCATTGTCATCAGGAAATTGTTTGTTGAAATTGGAGAAGGTATACCTCGTGGCCATTTTAAGACCTTGAGGGTATCCGCACCTACCGGTTACGAACTAGCAAGCCCAAAATCGGGCCAAAAATTGGATTAGTACCGAAGATACTTTATTAAGTACAATTAGAAGTCTACTCGAAGAACTCCTTTGGCTTTATTCCAAGGACCTTTGCTATGATGAACATGTTACTCAGACTGGTGTTGATGATGCCTCTTTCGATCCTACTGATCTGACTGTACTCGATGTCGCTTTCATCGGCAAGTTCCTGCATCGTCATCCCTTTCTTCTTCCTGAAGAATCGAACTTTCTCTCCAAAATTCTTCAGATCATCTTCATTCCTAACATATTTCTCCTTGCGTTTCATTCATCAATGTTGACCAAAAACGGGAAAAAAGATTGTGGCAAATTTGCCACATTTGAAAAACCTGTTTATCTTTGTAAGGTCAACTTCTAACCAACAATGCCTATGAAAAATCTGATCCCAATTGTCTTAATTGTTCTATTAATCTGTTCCTGTAAGAAGAAATCTGAGGAACCTAAGCCTGATGAATTAAATCTGGTAACGGTGTCAAGTCAAAGTCTCTGTTATGATACCAATGCTGACAGCATCCTTACTGCTCACAGATCTGCCGGTACTCTAGTAGACAATGACTACTATCGTGGCTTTAAAGTATTGCTACTTACTGATGTGATTAAGGATTCGGTTATCGTAGGTATCAGTGATTTCGATTATAATTATTGGAACTGGGATACTACTGCAGTCTTCAAAGGAGATAGTCTTGTGATGAGGTTAGCTAACTACGATAGCATACCAAATGGTATCGGTGGATACAATGCTTACCGTGTTACTTTATTCCGGAATATTGCAGGATATGATTCAACCTACTTCAAGGCCAAGTATGTCCTCGGTACTTATGGAGATCCCATTTCCTACGGAGAAAAAATTGTGAGAAGACAGAATAAAATTTATCCAAAATGTAAGGACCTGCTTACCTCATGGGATGTACAGAAGATGTCAAAATTCTTTGAATGAAACAATTCCCAATAGCGATACAATAAATATAATTAATGTTGTCGCTATGAATGTTATAAATCTTATCAAAAAAACCTTTACAAATTCTTATCTTTGGGTAAGAACCAAACTCCAAAAGCAAATGGCAATACACAAAATCAATGAGATGTTGGCGAAACATAAAATAGCATTATTTGAATCGTTTAAACAGCATTGCGCAGATGCAGGCTCTCAATTGTCAGGATTTATAAAATTCATAAGAGAAGATTCAACTAGCTTAACATGGTCAATTAGTGATTACAATTTCTTACTTGAGGCCGAGATTAAACCATTTGCTGGAATTGTTTATATGAAAACGTATAGATTAGTCAAGGATTCAGAAAGCCATCCTAATACAAGGCTGCACCATATATCTGGAATAGATATGACTATTGATAGATATGGCAATATAAAATATGTAATGCCAAGGACAGTCAAACGTAATGTGATGGGGACAGAAGTGGAATCCGATGCTTCTACAATTTTTACTGAACATTTTAATCAGCAATACTGTACTACTCTTATGAATTATATGGAATCCGAAGAATCAACTTTAAAATCCTAATGATTTTGTAACTAGTGATAGCAAGCCCAACTACAGGTTAATGTGGTTGGGCTTTATTATTTTTAAATCCAGAGGATTCCTTGCAATTATCTCCTTTTACTTGCTACAGCCGCTACTGCACCGACACCTGTTAATACTAAAAGAATAAGTAATACTATCCAAACGACATTCATCTGTTTGCTCTCAGATTTTCCTGTCTGAACCCATTCCGCAAAATGCTCACAATTAAAATTTATGAGATCATATTCCGTTCCGAGAAGTTTATTTATTCTAGGGATTATATTTTGTCTTGCTTCTTCAGCCCCAGTAAATTTTTGAATTCTTTCAATATTTGTGTTTCCAAGAAAATCTTCTAATGAAACATATTGTACACCCTTCCCATTTTGGTTCTCTGCAACGATCGGTACACCGTTGTGATATCCCACATATATGCCATGGTGTTTGGAAAAAATTCCTTTACCTCTGACTAACCTATCTCCGCATTGCAATCTATAATGATTTACTAAGTAATGTTGATCCATATCCCTGATTTTAAGTGAAACATACCTCTGTCCTTAGTAAGTTACGAAAAATTGGTGAGATTAGAAATAAAGGATGCGAGAATTTGGTAACTAATACAGAGGCCTACCATAAATTATATGGTAGGCCTCTGTTATTTTAGTACCTTTCTAGATGTCCCTGTTTCTAGGGGATAATTACCTTTTTTAAATGAATTATGCTCCTTCTCTGAACCAAACGAACAATACTTTGTTTATTTTTGAGAATAACTAAGCAGGGGTTGTAAGGGAATGATAAAACATAAAACACTTCGTTATTTTTCTATCTCGTTAATTTTGTTTTTCCAGTTGTTTTTTCTGTGGGCCATGGTACAGGAACAGGAAAGCTCTTCCTTCCTTCCTCTTTTTGTTACCGCCATTTCGCTGATGATCTTACTGACCTATCTGAATATGCAGGCATACCAGGAAGCGCCGGTTTATGAAAATATCTATGTGGCCTGCTGGGTACCGGTAGGTGCCGTAGTGACTTTTTATCTGAACCACCGGGTCCACCTTGGACCAGTCATTGCGGCGGGAATAGTGGGAGCAATCGCTTCGTATATTCCGGTATGGAATAAAAAATCAACCTATCTGAAACAACTTCCATCGGCATTGTATTGCGGAGCCTTTGTGGGAATGTCCGGCTCCATGGTCGCACAGGACTTTTACTTTGTTCTGGCGGCGGGAATATTTACGGCCGTATTATTGGTTGTTTCCAAAAGCCTGCTGGAAGGAGTAGGCGGAAAAACCGGTACTCTCGCCTTTGTAGGCGTCTCTCTCACCTCCTTTTTGTTTTTCTTATGGTTTTAGAAATGACAGAAGCAATCGTGATAGTCGCTACAGGAATGGTCAGCAGTGTTCTTACGTTTTATGTCAACGAACATTTAAACCAGGGAGCTGTCCGGTCTTCAGCGCTCTTATCGCTGGCCGTAGCCCTGTTTTTCTTTTTTTTTCCAGCGCTTCTGAGCCCTTATTTAACTGTTCATATACCGGTTGTTTTTATTGGAGCATCCTTTATCGGAATGGTGTCTCCGAAGATCATGAGCAATTTTTCGTTATTGGCCCTGGCAGGGCTGATTTTCGGACTGATCTATTTAAATTCCAGTCAGTTCTTTACAGGTTTTGGCGGGGCGTTGGGAATTTCCGCCTGTATTTCTATCTTAACAGTATTGAGTTTCCCGGTTTTAAAATCATATACCAGACGTTACAAAAAATCGAAAGAAGACCAGGAATAAAAATCATAAAAATATACCATGAAAAAAACACCCGGCGGCCTTGACCTTGAATTGCTTGATCTGTGCAGGCATGGAAATAAGATAGAAGCGGTAAAAAGATATAAAGAAGTTTCCGGTCTTGGACTGAAAGAAAGCCTGGAATATGTAAATCAGCTCGAAGAGGCAAACGGCCTGAGTTCGGGAACCAAAGGCTGTTTTGTTGCAACAGCCTGTTACGGAGACTACGAGGCCCCGCAAGTGAAAGCCCTGAGGGTTTTCAGAGATGAGAAACTGCTGACAACTCCTGCCGGAAGGATACTGGTAAAATGGTATTATGCGGTTTCTCCGGCTATTGCCAGGCAACTGGAGAAGTCGGAGATGCTGAAAACCATTGTCCGGAAAAATCTGTTAGATCCTCTGGTCCGTATCCTTCGCTGATAATAAAACGATTTAATTTGTTAAACAGAGTGTTCTTCTCCGGGCCGTGAAAGGCAATCATCCTGCATCAAACAACCTGATACCTTTTCTCTAAAAAACCTTCTTCTATGAAAAAGCAACTGGAAAAAATAATACCGGAAAATGACAAAAAACGAGCAGTTCTGGCAATTACCCTGACAATCCTGATCGCCGGCCTTCTGACTCTTTGGGGAATCTATGGCATCGGAACGTATGGTCTGGCCCTGTTTGTGCTGACTCCTCTTTTTATAGGAGGAGGTTCGTCCATCTTGTATGGAATTAAAAAAGGTATTTCCCTGAAAAAGGCGTGCCGGATCGGTATGCTGACGCTGGTGATCTTTACGATCTTTCTCATTGTGTTTGCCATCGAAGGGCTGATCTGTATAGCCATGGCGGCTCCTATAGGTCTGGGCCTTTGCCTGGTTGGCAGCCTGATAGGGTATCTGGTGGTCAGAAAGAAGCCAGACCAGACCACTACCTTTCTGCTGTTTCTGATCGGTATTATTCCTGCTACAGCTTTCGTAGAAAAAGATCAGGCTCCCGTTCTGACTTCTGTGGTGACTTCCGTGGAGATCAAGGCGGCACCGGAAACGGTTTGGAAGAATGTCATAGCATTTCCGTCGCTGGCCGAACCGACCGAACTTATTTTTAAAACCGGGATCGCTTATCCGGTCAATGCCACCATCGAAGGAACAGGAGTAGGGGCTGTAAGACATTGTAATTTTACGACCGGAAGTTTTGTAGAGCCGATAACCGTTTGGGAAGAACCAGCGCTGTTGAGATTCAAGGTAGATGAACAACCGCAACCAATGAAAGAACTGAGCTTCTGGGATATCGATGCGCCGCACCTGCACGATTATTTTGTTTCCAAAGAAGGACAGTTCAGGCTGACTGTTTTACCGGATGGAACTACAGTCCTCGAAGGCACCACCTGGTATTATCATAATATTAAGCCGGCCTTGTACTGGAAGTTGTGGAGCAACTATATTATTCATAAGATCCACGAACGTGTACTGGTCCATATAAAAACAAATGCCGAGCAGGCAGAAAAAGAACAACCCGGAGATGAGAACAACTCTACCGGCCGGTCGGAATAGCCTCCCGGAGGTCACGGAGATTGAACACCTGCCAGGAAACCATGCTGATCAATTCTGTTACATTGGCGGAATTTGTTTTAAGAATAAAACGGTAAAAAAAGATTTTGTGAGCAGGAATGTAATTTCTATCTGTGATTATAAAAGAAAAAGAAATCAATACGGCGAAAATTCTTAGCTTTCGGAGACCAAGTATGTTGAGAATGGAATGGTTTGGGGAATTTTTGAAGAAAATAAAAGCAGTCCAGACAGGAGCAGAGAAGGATTTTGCCGGGCAAATGAAAACACTTTATCCTGTTCTTAAGCCCGGAGACTGGATTGGGATCCGGGCAGGTGCCGTGCGGCAAACATTGTTTGGTTCCACGGAAAAGCCTCAGCTTGTCATCGCACTGGGGTATGGAGAGCCCTCTGACCTGGCATTTGTCATGCCAGCCGACCTCGAAGGAAAAGATGCTAATGCTTTATGGCAGGATGCTTATCGTAATCTGGAAAGCTATCCACAGGATTTTGAATGGTCGCCTGAGTATGAGGGAAAGATCCTTTCTGCTTCCGGACAGGGTTTCAGCAGCGAAAAAATTCTTTGCATAAACCATATGATGAAAGCGCATGAATTGCTGAATTCAAATGAACTGTTTGTCTCTATTCCGAGAAGATCCTTTATGCTGATCACCTCCCGTCATGCGGATGAAAACCTTCTAAACCATTTTTTAGGCCTTCATAACCATACCTGGAGAAACCGGCAGGATAAAAACCAATATCTTCTGAATGCTCTTGTGGTAGTGATCGACGGACAAATAGACGGTTTCCTTTCCCTCGAAAAGAAACCGTCAGAGAAAAATTTTTTCTTTTGGAAAAAGAAATGATTCTCCTGAATGTTTTATATTACTATATAAAAGAGACTCTATTGCCGGATCTGGTTGTTTTAATAATTCAGTTAAATGAAGTCGTTTGTGAAGACACCAACGATGGCTAATCACAACAATCACATAGGAAGCTTCGGTTTGTGGGGACACAAACCGTTGTCAATAGACAAGCTAAATCCGGGAATGGAGCCATAAAAGACTATTGTCTACCGAATTTTTACTGTTTATAACGCTATAAATTTATGATCGTAACACCCAATGTACGGATCAACAGAATTATCACCGGTACCTGGAGGAATCTCCTTTTTTCTGTTCTCACCTGTATCATCGCATATTTTATCAATGATAGCTGGTTAAAAAACCATTTCGTTTTCCCTGTTTTTGTTCCCACGGTTTTGGGTACAGCGCTTGCTTTTTTCATTGGATTTAACAACACTCATGCATACGACCGGTGGTGGGAATCCAGGAAAGTATGGGGTTCTCTTGTCAACAACTCAAGAACCTGGACCCGGCAGATCATTTGCTACACACAACTGGGTGTCAAGGATTCACCTGCCGAGCTGGATGAAAAAAGAAAAAAGATGATCAAACGCCACATCGGGTTTTTATATGCGTTAAAATCATTTCTGCGAAATTCGGGAAGTAAAGAATACGAAGGTTTTTTGCCGCCAGAAGAGGTGAAGGAAATCTCCGGACAGAGCAATAAACACAATGCAATTCTGACCATTCAATCCAGGGACCTGGAGCTGCTGTACCAGCAAGGAAATATTGACGGATTTAAACTTATAGAGTTCAATAAGATGATCACCGCCTTTTGCGACGACATGGGAAAATCTGAAAGAATCAAAAACACTATTTTCCCCACTACTTATAATTCTTATGCCAAAGGATTCATATGGATTTTTGTATACAGTGTCACCATGACTATTGGCAATTCCATCGGCATCTGGGCGATTCTTTTCGGAACGTTGCTGGGGTATGTTTTTTTTACCATACAGGCATTGGGCCAGTCTTTGCTGAATCCTTTTGACAATACACCCACGGGAATAGCCTTGGACCAGATTACCCGCACCATCGAAATAAACCTCCTGGAAATGCTGCAGGAAGAAAATATTCCTACACCTGTTCAAACTGTCAACGGAGAATACATTATGTAATCTCTAATTTCTCCGGGAGATATTTTCCTTCCTGCTCAGGATTATAGTACCAGAAAAGCCTGTGTTTGCTGTTACTTTTGTGAAAGTAACGTTGCAAAATGAATGTTCAGGAACTTAAAGGTAGTTTCCGAAACGTTGTAAAACTTCTCCTGGTCGGCTTCGCTTTCCATATAAGAATCGTTCCACGAACCCATTCCTCCAAATACATTTGCAAGCTTATGAGCAAAAAATCCGTAAAGAGCCTTTACACTCCAGCCGAGCATCAACAGTTCTTCTGAGAAATAGAAACTATTTTTAAAATTTTCCCGGGCCCTTTCGGAAAATCCTTTTTCTTCAAGAGCCTGCAGGATCAAGGTCAGATGCTCCTCATCAAAACTTCCTTCAGGAATCGGGCCGGTCAGGAAGTAATGGCTCAGGGAAAACGCTTCTGCAAAAGGAGAGTTGATCGTTTGTGCGAAGGCTGTAATTTCGGAAAGAGCGTCCGACAGTTGACGGGAACTTTCTTCGAGGGAAAATGTCTTTCCTTTTGTTGGCAGGGAAGGGATCGCTTGGAAAATATACATTTCCCAGGGTTCCCGGATCGACTGGAGGTACCATTGTACATCGCTGATCCTGGACCGGGCTTGTATTCTTTTGTTTTCCAGCTCGTCGGGCCCGAAGAATTCTTTCAGTTCTTTGGGGATTATGGGTTTAAGAGATTTTTCTTCACAAAATTCACAAATGACCCGACAGACGATGCCGGCAATTGATTGCAGTTGTTCTGGTGTGAGTGAGGGAAGCTTTTCTTCCCATTCCTCTGTTTTGAAAACAGGCAGATCAGTATAGCCGTATTCAGTTGTTTTTTTACTCACGGCATCCCAGAGCTCGTTGTAAAAAGGCTGAGCGTTGGCCAGTTCCAGAAGCTGAGTACTGCTAACCTCCTCAACAGGATAGAGGTATACATATTCCCGGCCGGAATCTCCGAACGAAAACTCAGATTTATAAAACAGTGTTTCAAATCCCTGAATATTGAATTCTACCTCTTCTACCAGACATTCCACCTGCACTTCACTTGTCAGTTTATCAAGCATGTACTCCAATACTTCTGCTCCTTCCCGGGAGAGAAGATATTCCTGTATGTTTTCTCTTGCGATCGCAGACCGGTTGTTGAGCGAATTGGATTCCTGGAGGAGTTCATGAATACGGTTCCAAAGGGAAGTTGGATTTTTTTGCTGATTGATCAGAGCGATCAGTTGTGCAGTATTGAGTTCATAGGAAGGGCTTCTGAAGGTAGCCAGAAAAAAAGTTTCAGGACCTTTCGCTGTTTCCACCTGCATTACCAGCTCCTGTACTCCTGAAAAGGCAGCCGCAATATGTGCCGGCAGTTCCTCATGGTTGTGTGGGTACTCAAGAAAATGCACTGCAAGGACCTGTTCATTCCGGAGAGACGTTATCCAGTCGGTAAAATTCCGGCGCTGTCCGGCGCTTTCTCCTCCCAACGATACAAAGCCAGGCTTGGCCAGGTTGGCCAGCTCAAAGCGTTGGGCAAAATGACGGTACAGATCGTCCAGTTTAGGCTCGGGTGCGGTCAGAAACCCCGCCGCCAGAGTCAGTATATAATCACTTCTTCTCATAAAATTAAAAAAGATCGGGTAAAGATCCCTGTTTTAAGTAAATGTAATGTCCGGTCAGTACCTGTCTAAGAAACAGATCCTGAATACCAGCTTCAGGATGCAAGATAAGATCATAAATCCTGGAAAGGAAGGTAAAATAGGCTATCCTGGATTAATTTTAATACAATTCCTGTATGCCTGATTCAAGATAGAGGCAGGAGTTTGAAAATCGTACCTCCGGACAATCCTGTATTGTATTGTACTTAAAAAGTAAATATATTACCATAGAAAGAGTTTTCCCGGGAAGGTCCTTTTTTTACGAAGAGAGAATCGTTCATATAAGTGATCGTTTCAGTCTCTCCCAGTAAGCAAAGGACAGAATGATAATCCGGTAATTGTTTAATTTATTTTAATAACATAATAAATATTTCTGTACATTTTTTATGCGAAAACAAGGCAGTGTTCAGAAAAACCACTAGTGATATGTTTAGTATGTCTCCCTTTTCATGGACCGTTAAAAGGCCTTTCAGGTTTTTGTTGTTTCTTGTACTGCTTTTTCCGTCGTTTCTGTATGCACAAACGACGGGTGAGACCGATTTGTCTCCGGCAGAAATCCAGAAAACGTTTCGTCTGAATGAAAACCGGCGGATACGCGATTCCATAAAGATCCGGATTTTGGAGGAAGAACTGGAAAAAGCGGAGCTTTCTCACCGGGAACTTCTTTCTTCCCAGCAGGCAGAAATACAACAGGATTCCGCTTCGCTCCTTGAGCAGCTGAAGGCGATTGAGGCGCTGCGGCCTCATACCCGTGCCGTACCGGTCCTGTTGTATATTGATACCGTTTTTTGCATTTATACTTCTCTCGGACCTTTTACGGCGGTTCACCGGGCAGAAAATGCCTCTCAGAAAATTTATGATCTGTACGAGCAGGCTTCCTTTGACCCCGATCTTGTGGTGGTCACTCCTCAGCAAAACCTATTAAATATTCAGTATAACAATACGATCGTCACAAGCCTGAGCGTGGCGGATGCGTTATGGGCGGGCAAGGATCTGAATGAGCTGGCCGCAGAATACCAGCAGAACATCCGTACCAAAATACTGGACAATCGGGAAAGTCATAGTTTGATAAGCCTTCTTACACATATAGGCTATTCGTTGATCGTGATCCTGGTGCTGGTTATCGTTCTATGGCTTCAGAATATTTCGATCCGCAAGCTTCAGCACTGGGTTTCAACCCGGAAAGGAGATTTCTTTAAAGCGATCAAAATAAAGAATCACGAATTATTTGCTCCCCGCCATTTTCTGCAAATAGTAAAGAAAGTATTGATGTTCATAAAAAGCCTCGCCACGATCGTGCTGATCTATCTTTCCCTCAGCCTGATCTTCAGCTTTTTTCCGGAAACGAGAAACTGGACCCATATGCTTCTGAGCTGGGTTGTAGACCTTTTAAAAGAGATCGCCTTATCGCTTTTCTATTATCTGCCCAGTCTTTTCCGGATCATTGTGATCGTGCTGATCGTAAGAGGAATTGTAAAGTTGCTTCATTTTTTCTCGATGGAAATAGAAAGAGGCGTCTTGCAGATCAAGAGTTTTCATCCGGAGTGGGCCCAGCCCACCTACAATATTATTCGATTTTTATTATACGCGTTCTGTCTGGTAGTCATATTCCCATATCTGCCAGGGTCGGACTCTACCGCATTCAAGGGAGTATCTGTTTTTCTGGGGATTCTTTTCTCCATCGGGTCTTCTTCTGCCATTGCCAATACGGTGGCGGGGCTTGTCATCACCTATATGCGGCCGTTTAAAACGGGAGACTGGATAAAAGTGAACGGTATCACCGGGTATGTGGTAGAAAAGACGGCGTTGGTCACCCGGCTCCGGACCATTAATAACGAAGACGTGACCATTCCGAATTCTGCTATCCTGGCACACCATACCATTAACTACAGTTCTTCGAGTCAGCAGCTGGGACTGGTGCTTACTGCAGAGGTATCCATCCGCTACGAGGAAAACTGGAAGACCGTCCATGAGCTGCTGCTCAAAGCTGCTCATGCTACGAAAGACCTGGATTTTAATAACCCGCCTTATATTTTTCAGACCATGCTCAATGAACAAAATGTTTCCTACCAGCTCAATGTGCATACCAAAAAGCCTGAACGTATGTACCATATCCATTCGGATCTCTGCCAGAATATTTTGTCGGTATTTGACGAAGCCGGGATCGATATTTCCATTCCGAAACAGATAACGGTAAAGGAATCCGGGGAGACAAAGTAATAAACGTTGGTTTCGCAACAGACAAGAGAAAAATACGAAGTAAAATTATTCATGGAAGCATCAACAGAAACAATTGACTGGGGCGATTTTTCTAAAATAGAAATGAGAGTGGGAACGATCCTTCAGGCGGAAGTATTTAAAGAGGCAAAAAAGCCGGCGTATAAATTGCACATTGATTTTGGCCCTTTGGGCATGCGTAAAACGTCTGCTCAGATCACGCAACGCTACACGGTGGATGAGCTTCCCGGAAAACAGGTAATTGCAGTGCTGAATTTTCCTCCCAAGCAGATCGCAACGATCCAGAGCGAATGTCTGGTGCTGGGTTGTGTAGGCGATGATCAGGGGGTGACCTTGCTTACGACAGAAAAACCGGTGCAGAACGGATTGAGGATCGGGTAGCTTGAAAACCGGAAAGCAATTTTTTAGGAGAGGAGGAAGATTCCGTAAATAATAAGGACCTGGTTTCCTTGCAGAATATCAAACGTGTTCATACCATGACAATATGAGACCAAACCATAAAAGCCAGACCAATCGCTCTTTTTTTGACGGACTACTGGAAGTCATAGGCTGGATAGCCCTGATCCTTCTTTGGCTCTTGATTTTGTTCAACTATTCCGGTTTGCCGGAGACTATTCCGATTCATTACAACAGTGCCGGAGAGGCAGATAATTATGGACCTAAGAACACGCTTTTCCTTTTGCCCATTTTGGGAACGATTCTATATGTAGGATTAACCTTTCTGAAAAAATTTCCGCACATGTTCAATTACCTGGTGCAGATCACCCCGGAAAATGCCACCCGGCAGTATGAAAATGCGATCCGACTGATGAGGTATCTGAAAGCCGTTATGCTGATGGTGTTGACCTTTCTGGTCTATAAGACTATTCAAAATGCTACGGGAAAGTCTGAAGGCCTTGGTTCCTGGTTTTTCCCGGTGGTATTGGCTGTCTTTATAATTCCTACCGGTATTTTTATTGTCAGATCGTTCCGGAAAAAATAGGGCGGTGATATACCGTATCCAGCTATAATTGAAATTCCCTTAGACCGGATTACCAATTTCCTTACAGCCTTAATTTTTTAAAAGAAACCACCGGAAATCATGAAGTCCGGCATTCGCGCTGTATCTTTACCCTGTTATCAATACTTACTACCGAACATGAATACCTTTAAAGCTGTATTGTTTTTCTGCCTGGGATTCGTCCTTTTTCAGGCCTGTACCACAGAGGAAAACGAGGCGGAGATCACCGACCTGGTCTACTATAATCCGTTTGATAAAAAAGACGATACTGTTTTCTGGGTAGGAAACGACGGGTATCAGTTTGCCGAACAGAAGGGAGGCTATTACTATTTCAAGTCGCTCGACGGCAAAACCCGTTTCAATGCTCCTTATTTTGATGTGCAGGGCGGGGACAATTATTCGGTGGAAGTACTCATAGGAGCAGAAACCCCTCATGATTCGGTTTTCTACGGACTGACTCTTGGACCGGTAGGGGAAAAAGGAACGTTCATAGATTTTAAAATTAATAAAAAAGGAGAATCTTCCCTGATGCATGAATCGTTTGTCCGGAAAGGTAAGTTTAAAAAACCGGAAGGTGAGTTTGTAAAACTGGAGATCCGCAAAATGGGAGCACTGACACACTTCTATCTTGAAGAGTCAAAAGTCTTTTCGTATGAATTTGATCCGGTGCAAAAACTCCGGACAGGCCCTCTGACTGGCGAACAGGGGTATATCTGGATCGATTATATTAAAATTAATAAAACAGGGAAATCGCAGTGATCTTTCTTATACAGGAGAAAATGATTTCGGATCATATCATGGTACCTTGCTCATAGACCCGGCAATGGGTTGTATCGATCTTTTCTTATCTTTACAAAAAAACAATATTCTATATGGAACTGGGAATAGGCATGTTTGGCGACAATCATTATGATCAGAATGGAAAACCTCTTTCTGCCGGGGAGCGCCTGAGGGAGCTGATCGAAGAAATAAAACTGATGGATGAGGTGGGCCTCGACTTCTTCGGGATTGGCGAACACCACCGGCCCGACTATGCAGTTTCCGTTCCTGAAATTGTGCTGGCCGCCGCCGCTACCGTGACCAAACGGATCAGACTGGGCAGCGCTGTTACCGTACTTAGTTCTTCCGATCCGGTGCGAATATATCAGAGTTTTGCGACCATTGATCAGCTAAGCAGCGGCCGTGCGGAGATCACTGCCGGAAGAGGGAGTTTCATAGAATCCTTTCCCGTATATGGCTATGATCTGAAAGACTATAATGAATTGTTTGAAGAAAAGCTGGATCTTCTGGTAAAGATAAACCAGCAGGACCGCATCACCTGGAAAGGAAAATACCGGGCAGCTCTTGACGATCAGGAGATCTTGCCCCGGGCGGTGGACAATCTTCTTAAGATCTGGGTTGCAGTGGGCGGTACCCCCGAGTCTGTTGTTCGGGCCGGCAAAGCCGGGTTGCCGGTGATCTTTGCCATCATCGGAGGAAATCCGGCACAGTTTCAACCTTTGTTCAACTATTACGAGGAAATCTACCAGCAGTTCGGTCACGACATGAATAAATTTGAGGTAGGGGTACACATGCATTGTTTTTTTGGAGAAGACAGTAAGCAGATTGCCGACGAATACTACCCGGTCTATTCCGATCAGATGAACCGCATCGGCCGTAGCCGTGGCTGGCAGACCTATACCCGCAGTCAGTTTGACTATGGACGGAGCCAGAACGGCCACCTGATCATTGGCGATGCGAATGAGGCAATTGATAAAATCCTGGAAATGCACGAACTGTTCGGGCTCACCCGTTTCTCTGCACACATGGACGTAGGCGGTCCTTCTCATGCGTCACTCATGAAGTCGATCGAGATTTTCGGGACGAAGATCGCACCGAAAGTACGGGAAGCGCTGAAGAAATAATGAAGGCCGGATGTTGAACCAAAAAGGTTGTCCGCGGAGATATTTTCTAAAGAACTATGGAGAGATGGAGAACGGTCTTACCTTTTATGATATTGTTTTAGCAGATATAAAACGCTCTCTTGTAAAATAGTAAAAATGAAAAAACGCCTGTTACTGTATACTGTGCTTTGCCTCGGCAATTTAGTTCTTTTTATAACGGCTTTTTTTCTTTTTCAAAACGAAAAGGTATACCGGAATACTCTTGGAAAAATTTCCATGACCTATGAAAGGACAGGGGCCTGGAGTGATTTTAATATACAGCTTGTCCGGAAACCTTTTACTTCCGTGACCGAACAAAAATTACTTCACTGGGATTCGGAAATCTATTATTCTATCAAAGAATATATGTATAGCGACGAAGGTCCATACTCCGGTGTCAGAGGGGCTTTTTTTCCGCTCTTCCCCGGACTCTGGAAAACAACACAACTTTCGGCTATTGGGATCTGTTTGCTTAACTATCTTCTTTTTGCCTCCGCCCTTATCCTGCTGGTGGAACTCCTGCTGAAAGAACAATCCCTCCGTGACAGATTGTTCTTTATCGGAATAGCACTGTCTGTACCATCGGTCGTTTTTTTCTACATCCCTTATACAGAAGCGGTTTTCCTGATCACCTCCGTTTGTGCGGTGGCGGGATTCATAAAGAAAAAATATACACTCTATTTTCTCGGAGCATTTCTGGTAGCCACTACCCGCCCGGCGTCCATGTTTGTCGGAGTAGCCATCATACTGATTGATGTTCTTGTCTTGTGGCTGGAGAAAGACTGGAGAGGGTTTTTGAAAAATACTTTTCTTAAGATCCTTCCTTTTGCGGCCGGATATTTTTCGGTGGTGGTGTTAATGTATTTTTACCAAGGTTCCTGGACCCTGATGTACGATGCACGAAAATATTGGCCCGAAGAAACACTTGGGATGCGTCTTCCCGGACCGATCAGGGACTGGTCTGTGGAAGGGTTCGGAATGTCTTCCTTTTCCATTGCCTATATTTGTCTCCCTGCCATCGTATACGTGCTGTTCAAAGCAGGCCGCGTGCTTTTGGCAAAACACAAAGACAATCTCCTGGTCTGGCTTCGAAACGAAGACCATTACCTGGCCATGATCTCCCTGGCCTATATGGGGCTGCTGCTGATCTATACACTCTTGTTCCGGGGAGGAAGTCTGAACAGCTTCAGCCGCTATACGCTGGCCTCTCCTTTTTTCTTCCTGCTCCTGCTTCAGCTATGGAAACAGAGGAAGAACGTTCATCTTGTCCAAAAAATACTCTTGCTGGTACTTCCTTCTATTTTCCTGTATGTTTTTTTTAAGAAGGTGGAATACGGCGACGGACGGCTACGTTTCGAATATATGGGAATGTACCTGTTCATATTACTTCTGGGTTTTGTTTACCTTCATACGTACCTGAACCGCACTTTGCAGGTAATAGGAGTTGTTGGGATTTTTCTGCTGAATATTTTATGGAGTACTTATTTGTTTAACTGTTTTCTGTGTGATTCCTGGATCTTTACCTGAGACCCCGAAGGAGAGAAGGATAAATTTGTAATTCATTCCGGTCTGGCATCTGAAAATTTACAGTAGACCGTTGAAAAGGAATTGTACATTCAGCCGGATTACCACTAAAAATAGCAAAACAGAAAATAGCATTCATATTGCCGATTCCAATGCTCTAAAACAGATCGAAATAAAATAACGATCCGGTAACATAGTATCGTCTATATTTATAATGCGACCGGATAAATCAAAAGAATAAAAAGTAAAGACAATGATCGAAAAAGAAAAAATACTGCAGGAGGTTTTAAATAAATCCATTGATGATAAGAAAATCTTCGGAACTTCTTTTTGTATTAAACATAATGGAACAACATGGCAGGGAGCAAGCGGTAATTTAAATCCGGACAGCCAATATTTTATTGCCAGTACTACGAAACTTTTTGCAACGGCGATCCTGTTGAACCTTCAATCAAAAGGATTGGTGGACCTTGAAGATAAGATCTCCAAATATCTGGACCAGAATACGCTGGATGACTTACATGTTTTGAAGGGACAAGATTCTTCAAAAGAGATCACCCTCAAACACCTGTTGGCCCATACCTCCGGGATCCCTGATTACTTTCAGCAAAAAAACAGTGAGGGGAAAAGTTTTGAAAGTGAAATTTTAAAAGGAAACGACCAATCCTGGACTTTTGAAGAGGCAATAAAATACAGCAAGACGTTAACACCACTTTTCAAACCCAATACAAACGGTTCCAAAGCACATTATTCGGATACAAACTTCCAGTTGCTCGGGAGGATCATTGAAAACATTACCCGGAAATCCATTTCGGAAAACTATGATGACTTTATTTTTCAGCCACTTGGCTTAACCCAAACATACCTTTATAAAGACATTGAAGATCGTCGCCCGAAAACACTCTATTTTAAAAACAAAGAGCTTGTCATTCCGAAAGCAATGGCATCATTTGGTCCGGACGGAGGCATCGTTTCTACCTCTGCTGAACTGATGATTTTTTTAGAGGCGTTTTTTACCGGTGTACTTTTCCCAGAGTCTTATATTGAGTCGTTAAAAGTCTGGAATAACATTTTTTTCCCGATGCAATCAGGGATCGGAATTCACCGGTTTAAACTCCCCTGGTTCTTCAACCCTTTTGGCACCGTTCCGGAGCTGATCGGTCACTCCGGACTTTCCGGAACATTGGCGTACTATAGCCCGGCGGAGAAACTGTACATAACAGGAACTGTAAACCAGGTGGCTTATCCGGATACTTCGTTCAGGCTTGCTATCCAATTAATACAGAAAGCACTGAAGAAATAGGGGTTTACACCGGAAGAACCGGAACAATGATCCGGTAGGGTTTAAAAAATATTTATTCCAAAGAAGTTGCCGTGGTATATGATCCGTCGTCATTTGTTTTGCCGGTGGTACGGATTTTCATAAAACCTGATTATATTGAGATAGTTAAATAATAAAAATATGTTTACGCTCGGAGGACTTGAGATTTTAGTGTTATGTTCAATTATAGGAGGAGTAGTTGGAGTGTTTTTCAGAGATAAAAAACGACGTGCCTGGGTCGGTTTTGTATTAGGTGTTGCCGGAGCGATACTGACTTCTTTGCTGCTGGTTGAGTTTGTATGGGCCTCCTATATCGCACTCCCGGTCTATGCTGTTTTGGGCTCCTGGTTGTTCAATTGGATTTTTAAAAAACTGTCAGACAAAAATTCAGTATAGAAAATAAAATAAAAAACGATATGATTTTTTCCTGATTGGAAAGTTTGTGTCTGGATTCTTGTCTCTCCTCTGAAAAGAAAAGTAAGCAGCGAAAAAAACAGACATTGTCATGGCAGATATTTTTATCCGTATTTATGCGTGTGTCCTCTACTGTGGATAATACGCTTTTTTACTTCAGGCACGTACAAAGCCTTCCCAAAACCTTGCACATTAATTTGCAGTAATTATATTAGCTGTATGCTGTCTGGTTGCAAGATCTTTCCAACAGTTGTATGGAAGAGATGGATGCATGATTTTTCAATAACCAATTTTAAAAGGGAAATGCCAGAAGGTATATTTTAGACAAAAGCCGGTATATCTGATTTTATGAAATTTATAAAAAAACGTTTTTTGCTAGCAGGACTGCTGATTGCCGTTCTGTCCTGTACCAAAAAAGAAGAAGCACTCCCCTACAAACTCCGGGGGGCACTTGTAGAGGCAAGTCTTAAAGGTACTATGACAAAGGACCAGGTAGTGGAAGCGGTCACCGAACTTTCCGCTGACGGATTTGCGGCTTACGATGTCGAATATTATGTAATTACGTATCGTACAGTATACAACGAAAAACCTATTGATACGAGGGGCTTATTGCTTTTGCCCAAAGGGACTGCCACGATAGATCTGCTCGTATATTTGCATGGCACGTTGGTGCCGTTGAAAATGGCCGGTGTAGAAAACCTGACCCCATCCTTGTATCGTGGCCAGAAGGAAAAATTTCTGGATGTCCGCAATGTGGGGTTGTCCTGGGCCTCGGCAGGCTTTACGGTGTTTATTCCCGATTACATCGGATATGGCCTTACGCTTGGGAAAGAGCATCCGTATGTTTATTACCCCGAACTGTTCAAGGCAAATATTGACGGGCTTTTGGCTACAAAAGAATTTTTGGCCGGAAAAGGATTTGCAGACAATAAAAAACTATTTGTCACCGGATGGTCGCAGGGAGGCGGAGCTGCTTTGTCGACACACAAATATATTCAGGAAAATTATGCTTCTGATTTTACCGTCGTGGCGAGTTCCGGACTGGCAGGGCCGTATAATTTTGAACGATTCATGAATGAGATCTTTAAGCTTCGGGCAGAGGAAGTAAAATTGATCTCCCTGTATTCATGGGCGTTGTATTCACTCAATAAATTTTCCGATATCAAACGTCCTACGGACCAGATATGGTCTTACCCCGTATACAATCAGACGAATGCCTACATGCCGCCGTCTACGGTGCCGGATGAAATATTCAATAATTTTTTTCTTACGAAAATGATCGATGGCTCGGACAAACAGATGACGTACCAGCTCCATATCAATTCTTTTCATGAAGGGTGGCTGCCTGTCGGAAAAGTATTTCTTCATCATGGAGATGCCGACGATGTGGTTCCTTACTTCAATTCGGAAGATGCTTACCAAGGGCTCACGGCTGCCGGTGGTGATGTGACCCTGTATACTTATCCGGGAGGTAAGCACGATACAGAGGTCGGCAACTATGTATCCAAAACACTCAACGATTTTAATGCATTACGATGAAAAAACTTTTTCTTTTATATAGTATTATTTTAGGAACGCTGCAGGTATACGGACAGAGCACCATTCGTCCCAGCCTTTATTTTCAGAATATGAACTACTATAATCCGGCCGCGGTACTTACCGATACGGCAGTAGATTATCATATTGCGCTGTATGGCAAGCATAAGATTGTCGACAACGATGTATGGACCAAACCGGCGAATGTATTCATCAACCATATAGGATGTATCCGGTCCTCTTCATCGTTTTATTCGGCTGCTTATATTTATGATCGTTATTCCTTTTACGATCGTCATACCTTCTATGGTGGGTACAGTTATGAATGGAAGTTGTCTGAAAAACAGTATTTGAGTGTAGGAGCCCGTGGAGTAGTGAACCTGGACAAAGTATATTGGGATCAGTTGCCCCAGATTGAAAACAGAAATAACAGGACCATGTATTTTACACCAGATGTAGACCTGGGTGTACACTACCGGATCAAACGGTGGGCCATGGGAATCGCATCTAAAAATGTATTTGCCAACCGCAAAAAAGTGGAAGGAGAGATCCTCTTGCAGAATCAGCGGGAATGGTATACCAATTTTTCCTATTCTTTTCCGATCAAACAGCGGGTAATGATTTCCCCCTTTGTTTTACTACGGATGGAACGTACCTGGGATCTTGATCTGGGGATGAATGTAGCAGTGGTAAAACGGATCAACGTAGCGTATATATTTCGCCTGAAAGAGTTGAGGCATATTTATTCCATCCGTGCCAATGTCTGGAAAGGGATCTTTATCGGAGGAGCGGTCGATCGCTCCGGTATTCACAGCGATGTAAACCTTGATTTCTTGCTGGGATATAATTTCTGATCCGCCCGGATTAGCTCTTAAATTTTTCTTATTTTGTTGGATATGATCCCTGAAAATTGGGGTATAGATGTATCTTTGTGCATCGTCTGTAACGTTTGAAGAATTTCTACCTAGAACAAATAACAATAATCATGGCCAATCTTATCATAGAGGTGTGGAACAGTGTTTACGCTTCGTATTACCTGATGGCGGTTGTGTGTTTTCTCATCACTATTTTGACACTCCTGTCCCGGCTCTCTGAAACGGTCGTAATAAAATCCGGCATTTATAGTATGGGAAGCTGGCTGTTTGTAGTATTTATGGGGTCTTTCTGGACAGAGTTCTACGGGTATTATATGTTGCACTGGTTGTTGGCTGCAGTAGTCGGCTTTGTTTACTGGTTTCTGGTAGTTTACCTTTGTGGCCGTTTCGGTAATCCTTATATGGGAGATGGTGCAATGGTCCTTTTACTTCCTGTATACCTGCTCCCTGTTGCCATGGTGGTGTCGGTGGTTGTGAAAGGGATGATGGTAGTGGCGGGAAATTTTTGAGGACTTTATCCCTTTCAGAGGAACGGAATACACTGTAGTATCTTCTAAATTTTTTAGCTTTGGTCTATGATTTGGTGCGGTCCGTGGCTTGTCAGGGGACAGGGCATGGGTTATTTTAATAGTGTACAAATCATAGACCAGAACCAGTTTTTATATGATATCTGAGCGTAATAGTAATTTTTTTCGGAGCTCCGGGTACCTCTTCTTCTAAAACCATATGTCAATGATTTTTCTCTTTACTCTTCTTTCCTGACAGAAATAAAAGACTGCAGCACCACGGAAGCCATTACAAAAAACAGCCCTGCATAAAATGATAAATTTACTTCTTTGCTTTCATTGAAAAAGGCAAAAGCCAGGATAATAGAATATACCGGTTCCAGATTGAAGGTTAAGTTTACCGTGAATGCCGGTATTTTCTTTAGCACTTCGGCAAACAGTACGTACAATACTACGGTGCAGAAAACAGAAAAAACGATCAGGTAAAGCGTGTCTTCCAGACCCGGGATCAGACTTCTGACCGGAAAAAAATACAAGTAGGCGGGAAGCAACAAGCTTAAACCCACCGTTCCTCCTGTCATCTGGTAATAATTGATCAGAATGCTGTTGTATTGCTTCGCTAGGCGTTCGTTGTATATCGTATACAAGGCGGCAAATGCAGAGGAAATAACACCGAGCAGAATACCCAACTGATAGACGGCATCGAAATGAAAGATCAAACTGATGCCAACTAAGGTCAGCGTACTTAACAGCAATTCAGAGGTATTGAATCTTTTTTGGTCAATCAACGGTTTAAAAATTGCCGTAAAAAAACTGGTAAGACAATAACACACCACGCCAATCGAAATATTAGAATATTTTATACTGGCATAAAAAAAGATCCAGTGTATGGTGATTAGCATCCCAACCCTGGCGATCGCAAATTTTTCAGGGAATGAGATCCGGGAGCTGATCCGGAATAATTTTAAAACAAAAAATAAGGTGATCGATGCAATGATTACTCTATACCAGGTTAACAACCCCTCATTAAGAGAAATAAGTTTTCCAAAAATACCGGTAAATCCGGCCAGGAGTACAGCAATGTGCAACAACAAATACGATCTTTTCATAAAGAAGGAGCTTCTGTGTCCTAACGGTTTTTTTAAAATGGTAGTACGATCGAAAAGAATTTTAAAGTATCGAAGGAGGGCAGGCAAACTACCCGATACTTCATGGAAAGGTTGAAGAACTTTTAAGACGTTGGCGGGGGAAGACAATTCTTTTTGTTCATAAAATCATATCTGCTTTCGGCAAATATACTAAACAATTGTCAATAAAACAGAGCATCCTTGTCGTTACCCTCTGAGCGCCAGAATCTCACTGATTATATCAGAAGTATGACCCCTGCGGGTACATTCATCTGCATAATGCAATGCCTGTTTGGTGTCTTGCATCCGGTAATACATTTCAGCAATATTAGACTGGTAAATTACTTCTTTGGGATGTGTAGCCGCCGCTTTCTCAAAATAGGAGAGAGCTTCCCGGTAGCGATTTTGCTCGTCGAGCAGGCAGCCGTAGTGATTGTAGATACGGCCCAACGCAAAAGCATCCTCGTGCGTTTTCGCTATGAAATATGATTCTTTTGCATACGAAGCTTCATAACCTTGTGTATACCAGAGTATACGTGCTTCATAAAAATACAGCAATAAAAAATCCGGATATTGCTCTAAGCCCGAGGTACATAAAGTTTGGGCCTCGGAATAAGCTTGCTGCTGCAGAAGTTCATATATACGTACAGGCAATTCATGTTTCTTTTTTTCTTTTTTTTCTTTCTGAAATTTTCCCTGTACAACTTCCAGGGAATGCGGCGCGATCTTTTTTTCAAATGCAGTGAAGGGTAGCAGAACATCCCCACTTTTTATTGAGAGGGAGGCTTCGCCTTGCTCTATGTCAAGGTTAACCTCTATACTAATATCGGACCCCGTGTGACCGGTAGCTTGCAGCAGTTCATAAAGCTGTTCTGGATCAATGTAGAAAATTGCCCAGGAATAACGATCGTATGAAAGCTCTATTTGTATGGGAAGAGGTCTTTTTACAAAAGTATCCGGCACTATAGTTCTGCCAAAATCTTCATAGGTCTGCACCAGATCCACTTCCGTATCATGTCTTTCCAGTCCGTGGCCTGTGAGCTGCCAGTTGCATACAAAGCCGGATAGGCGGGATCGCCGTTTTACCTGTTCCAGCAGCACGTGGTTGTTGTCAGATTTTTTTTGCAGCCACTCATAGGTCGTAAAACCAAGTACTTTTCTTTTTTTGCTTTCATCTGCCGGTACACCTTTGAACGTTACGGGTTCAATGATCGTCCCCTCCCGACTGTACAGCCCTATCCTGCCTTCTTCGCGGATAGACAGTGTGATAGGTTTGATCCGTGTGTTTGGCGTGTGGTTGTTTTCCTCGTAAAAAAGTTTGGAATACGGAAACTCGATTTCATCCTGGTAGTAAATATTTTCTGTCAAAGAGTACCAGGATAACACCAGCCGGTCGGTATCTATCGGAATGTAAATCGTTTCGGAAAAAATGCGGCCGTACAAGTACCGGTTACGATCTTCCAGAGACATGGCTTTCAGTTGCTCCGGGTAAGGAAGCACTACATGGCCGTCTATATAAGGTTGTCCTGCCAGTTTCTTTTTGGTATTCAGAAATGCAATTTTTTCTATGTACACCTGTAGCTCCGCATCATAGGCTACACTCAAATACAGTGATTTAAAACATCGGTTTTGAAATCCTAGCAGATGGAGGTATGCTAAATGACGGGTCAGAAAATACAAGATCGGAATACCCAGCACCACAAACAGCCAGCCATAAAAAAACCATCCGTAAAATACACCGGTCTTCTGATAGGTAACCACAATGTATACCCCCACATTTATGATAAATTCCAATCCCAGAATAATGAAGAAAGTGGGAAGTGTTTCCACAAAGTCCGTTTTACGTCTTGTCCCGCCATTGGGTGAAAAGTTCCTTAATCCCAGGTATATCGTATTGGCCACAATAGCGGCGATCACATTCACTACGATTGTGGGGAAAAGGCCCAGGAAAAACAGGAGGATATAAGACACAACTGCCACCACAGCAAGAGGTGTAACAGGAAAAAACAACAACTCCGACAGATTGAAATAAGGCTCCTCGGCTTTCCTGTAGTGAGTATAATTTTTCAGATTGGGATATTGTCGGGCAATCATTTTTGAACGGTGAAATTAAGTGAATAGCTTTGGGTCAATAACTTCTGTACGGGAAGTATTTTCTTTTTCTTTTCCTCAGCTTTGTAAAGATAATCTATTTCCTTGTTCCCGGCAGCAATCTTCCGGATTAAATACCGTTTTGAATAAAAATGCCACAGGCTTGTAATGATATTTTCTCCTGGGATTCTTTTTGTTTATGAGTCGCACCGATCTTTAAAAAGGGTTTTATGCTTGTCTGAAATCTGGTATCTTGCAGACAGAAATGCTGCTGAACAGCACTATATTTTAAAATATATACGTTGATTCATGGCAAGTCTTTTGTCAGAGGATAAGACAAAAAGAGACAAATGATCCGGAGACACCCGGCTCCTGGAATTTTTAAAACGAAACTGTAATCTTTTTAATACAAACCGTCATGAACATCATTGTAAACATTGTCACTTCTGTTATCTGTCTTCCCTGGCCGGGTATTGTACTGATGTCCCCGATGATGGTTGCCTCAAAAGATTTTGCCTCCAGCAAATATTCTGTCTTTATGGCAATGTTGTTTTTGATATATCCATCGCTGGTGTTCTTGCTGCTCAATGCGACAGGCTTTTCTTTTTATGGTACCAATCCAGTCTGGTGGGCTGCTGCGGTTTTTGCAGCAGGAATGTTTGTGTCGTTGGCCTACCGCCTGCCGCAACAGTTGTATAATCTGTACAAAGGTATTCCCAACAAAGGGTATTTCACCGGAAAGAACAACGTATATCTCAACGGTCAGCTTATCAAAGGAGCAGACGTCAGTACATTTATTCGGTACGACTACCGGGAGTTTTACAGCAAAGACAAAAATCATGTTTACTACAACACTCAGAGACTTCCGGATGCCGATCCCTCCACATTCAGACCTCTTCCGCATGATGACACCAGGAATTACTGGCATGACAGGAAATACGCTTACTACAGGTGGATGCGGATACCAGGAGCCGACGGGGCTACGTTCCGCTATCTTGGAGGGCAGTATGCCTGCGATAAGACGCATGTTTATTACGAAAACAAAATGCTTCCGGATGCTGATGTAGTCACGTTCAGGCCGATGAGTGGCCATGTAGGACGAGATGCCTGCCGGGTGTTCATTCATGCCCTGCCGGCAGATAACGTTCAGGATGTGTCAAATTTTGAAACGGTAATGCTGGAAAACCAATGGTTTGGTCGTGATAAAAAGCAGATTTATTCTATTCGTTATACTTTGCCGTATCCGCTGCTGCCTTTTCCGGAGGCAGACCCTGATACTTTTGAGGTCTTGGACGAGTATTACGCCAAAGATAAAAACCGGGTATATCACTATAGATACTCCTCAGACCGGATCACGATACTGGAAGAGGCTAATCCGGCTACATTCCAAGTGTATTTTGACAGTGAAAAAAATACCGATGCGGCAGATGGAGTAAATTTTTACCGGAATGGTATTTTGTATTCAGAAAAACACACATTTTAGTAGCCAGTTAAAATTTAATTACAATGCCTGCCTTAAAACAGTTGTTTAAGCAATCGCTAAAAAAACATAAAGATACAGATACCAGCCGATTGTCTTTCGACGATTATGTACTGAAGCTAGAACAGGAGCTTCCGGGTTATTTTGCCGACTGGCAGGATCCTGATTATACCGGACAGATGGCGTTGGAGCCTATTGCTAAAGTGGTGGTGGAAATAGATGCCTCCGGTTATGTGTATACCAGTTTGTACAACGAAAAGGAAGCCTGTATGGTAAGCGAAGCCGCCAGCCCCGATCTTTATGATTGGGGGCTACAGGAATTGTATGAAGAGGCTCCCTCGCTCGTGACTATATTTCTTGCACTTTGTTATGAAACGGTATTGCCGGTGGTATGCCGGACAGAGGAATTTCTAAGGCTGCCCCGTTCGGGGAAAGTGGTGTTCGGAGTGAGCGAACATTCCGGCTGGGAGTGTGAAGAAGTATATGTATACACCGGTGAGCGACACGAGATTGATTATGGAAATATCCGACTAAAACAATTACGTCAGGCCGCAAATTGTTATACAGAACCAGGTACGGTAGAGCACAAGTTTATGCAGCATTTAAGTACTGTGGATGTTCAGAAATGTTCGGAGGAGTTGTTCCCTGTCTTTGAAGAATTTCTCGATTGGCTGGTTCGGCAGAACCCCGGGCCACTGGAAGCCATTACCATCGCCTGGTCCTCTGATTTTTCCAAAGAAGCCTCTATGGGAGGATACAACAAACAGGCCTATCGATGGCCGGGTTCTTTTAATTGTTATAAATGGTTTTCTGCCGAACGGCCGGAAGATCTGGACGATGACGATATAGCAAAGATCCGTCATTGTATTTCAAATAAAATTGCAGAGATCGCTTGTCTGGCGGCTGAGCGGATCGTAGAACTGGAAGTATTCAGGTCGATACCCAAAGAAGATAATTTTATCATGGAAGTGATGAATCGTACAGCAGGGGCATCTCCCATGTTTTACCCTTTCAATGCCAATGAGGACGACTATTTTTGAGAAAAGAATATAGCCACCCGAATAAAACACATTATAAGTACATGTATATACTGGAAATAAAACAACCTGAAAAAGCCTGGATCGCTGCTATCGGCCGGGCAGAACAACAGATAGAAGAATATATCGGCACACTGCCTGCAGATATCCGGGCTCATGTAGTGTGTCATAGCATTTCCCTGGAGAATTTTCCGCTGGTGGTGGTCGAATATCATAAAGGGGTGCATGATTCGGATGCCCGGTTTGAATATTGTACGATGGAGAAGTTGCAGGAGCTCATGGATACATTTCGGAGCGAGAAGGTCGCCGACGAAGATCATGTTTATTTCCGGTATTATTTTTTCGACGACGAATACTTTCAGGATGTTCCAAATAAAAACTATATGCGTTTCCGTCAGCATACCACCGTTACCAATAGTATACTGGATGAACCGTACCCTATTTCTGTTTTTCATGAAGAAATAAAAAAACAAGTGGCGAATTATCATATTGAAGGTCTGGATGAACTTTTCGAACAAACCAGAACTCTTTATACCACTCCGCTGGAAAAAGAGGATCTGGCGGTCAACGGATATGAAAGTCTGTTCTGGGAAATGAACTACGACCATGCCTGCGGGAAACTCACGGATGAAGGGATCGCGTACCTGCTGCCGATGGTAGATAAGATGGAGACATTGCTGGGAGAGAAGAAATGGCAGCATCGGAGCTATGCATTGCACATAGTACTGGAGAAGGCTTGCGAAGAAAGATCCGGAGTGGTTTCTTCCTTATTTCAGGAAACGGTAGCGGCTTTTGAACACTACCGGGAGACACATCCGGCGGAAACACCGGACATTCATCGCCTTTTGGCGCTGGTTTATCAGTGGATGATGGAAGCCGACACGGCCAGTGCCTTGCTGTACTGGCAGCAAGCGAGAGCGGAAATGAGAAAAGCGATTGACTATGCACCCGAAAAAGCTTCCTGGTCATCGGTGCTGGAGTTGATCTATCTGCCCTTGGGAGAAGACGAAAAGATAAAGGCGGCCCAGGCTGAAGCACAAGAAAGGTTTATGCCAGAAGCTCTTGTACTGGAAAGTATAGCAGGACCAGTGCTTGCCTATCGTATCGCCCAGGCATATCAGCACTTGAGGGAGTGTTGGGTATGGAAAAAAATTGACATTGCTTTTCCGGAAAAAGAAGCCTTGTTCTGGACAGAAAGATCGCTGGCCTATCAACCACAGGATATTTTCCGTATAGAGATGCATGAATGCGCCCAGTTCTATCACCGCATAGGCTCAAGGAAGAAGAAGATTGATTTTCTGAAAAAAGCAATGTCGTTATATGAACGTATAATGGCAGCCGTTATAAGCGATTCCGGGCAGGAAATATATTATATAGTCAACCTCTGGAAAGAGATTGCCGGGATTTACCTCGGTGAAGGAGATATTCAGTCAGCAGACAACGCCATGGTACAGGCTCAACAGCTTTATAAACAGTACGATGAAGCTATCCGGAGTCATCGGTCCTCCTTTTTGCATTATGCAGAATTTCTGGAATATTGCTTTTTTACCTATCCGGGAAATATTGAGAAACCTTTGCTGGCAGAACTGAAACGCATTGCCGGTGAAGTGGAAATACAATCCGAGGGCTTTCTTAGTTATCCGTACCGGCTGCTGATGAAAATTTCATTGTATGAACACAACGAGTCACAGGCCATTATTGAATTGACCAAGAGCCTGATCCTGCATGAGCTTTGCGCAGATGCAGAGTATAAAACCCTTTGGGAAGAGTATAAAGATTCCGGCTTTGAGCGGCTAAAGGGTTTTCTACATGAAACGACACTGTTCGTCAGCGAAGTAAGCCAAAACTATTATTATCATCCCGAGCTTAAATGGGAACAACTGCGGGAAATGGGAGACGAAGAGCTGACTGCCTACTGGGAAAACCGAAAAAAAGAAATTCGGAACAGGCCGGTACATCACATTGAATAAGCGAAAATATCTATCATGCACGAAACATTATACAAACAAATACAGGAAGAATTTAACCTGCTTCCCGATACTTTTGCAGCGAAAGAAAAAACTGTTCTTACAGACGAAACGCTGATCACCCTTCAGTCGAAATACAATTTGTACGAAATACAGCCGTATTATGCAGAGCTGGCCAATGAAGTACTTCCTAAAGAGGCAAAACTTATCATAGAGTCGGACGATGATTTTGATCCGGCAACAGATGATTTGTATGAATACAAGATCAATCTTGAAAACCGGAAAGTTTTTCTAAAGAGAGAGTATTTTGGCGAGGAGGTTTTTTATACCACGCTTTACGAATATACCGATGCATACCACAAAAGTTTTTCAGTATACCAAAACAAAGGAGAACTCAAGGCGGTTAATTTAAAGTACCTGTATTTCAGGGACGGCCAGCCTTATCAGTTCATAGAATGTTCTGAATACGCTATTTTGCTCAAAACCTATACCTGTGAAGGTTCGTTTATCACCCGTTATAAACAGGAATGGCCGGATTATGAGCACCATTGTATCGGGGAGCTGAGTTATGATCCGGACGGAAGCCTGGTGAAGATCACGGAAACGGTATCCGACGGAAGAGTACGGATTGTATACGAAGCCGGAGCGGCCGTAAAAAATATAGAAGTAGTATTGGAAGAGCTGGAAAATTTTCTGGTCGAAAACATTGCCGATCAGATTCTTGAAAAGGTAAGGATCAATGCTCCCGTATACTGCCTGTTATTTGAATACACCCTTCAGGGACCTTTTCCTCCTACCCTTGCCATTGGTCTGGCTTCCGAAATAGAAGGCGCTTTTGAAGATCATGCGGCCTATGAGTTGTACAATGCTCCGGATATGCAGTATTTTTCCGAACACGACGAGGAATCCGATACACTTGAAATAGATTTTTACCCACTCTACATCCAGTCGGCTTACCTGACCACCACTGCCTACGGAGAGAACATTTCCTGGGAAGATGAAGAAACTACCAGCTTGTGGGCACAGCAGGTAAAAGATGTATACCTTCGTGTATGTAAGCGGCTGATGCATTTCGATTTTTCATCTTCTTTTGTTCGATCCGAACATTTCCTGGTGATGGCCCGTGATTTCGAGCAGTGCAATGAAGAAGAGTTTTTCGGGGAGATGATGAAATATAAAAAAGAGAAAGGGTTGTAAGAAAAGATTCTTTCTTTGTATAGACCGGGTATTAACCGGAGGAGAGAGTTAACAAAAAAGTCACGCATCATAAATGCGTGACTTTTTTAAAATATAGAAACAGTTGTTATCTCACCATCAACAATTCTGCTTTCGCAGTACTGCCGTTGATAATATAGTTGACTGTATAAAGACCTGTTTGAAGATTGCTGACCGCAAACGTTTTATGGAGCTCTGTTACAGAGCCTTCTGCCAGAGTCATTACTTGTTTGCCCATCATATCGGACAGGGTTATTCTTACCTCGGAAGTTGTTTTCAGGCTGAGCGATAACGTTACCTCGTCAAAACCAGGGTTTGGATAAAGTCCGGAGGAAGCAATGGCCGCTGCTCCCGACAACACTGTTGTAGGAGTTGATACGGTTATGGTTTTTGTTACATCGGCTGTAGTACCGCAAGCAGGTTCTACTATTGTAAGCGTTACATCGTACTCTCCTGCTGCAGCATACGTATGGGAAGAGGTTGTTCCAAAGCTTGTATTGGATCCGTCGTCAAAATTCCACAGGTAAGCACTGGGTGATCCTCCCGTTACAGTGTTTGTAAAGGAGACGTCCAGGTTGTTGACTACAAAACTGAAATCAGGAGTAAGTGTTTCCGGAACACAGGTATTAGTTTCCGGACCGTTTACATCATCGATGTACAGAGTATAGGCATTGCTTATTCCATTGGCCAGGATCACTACAAAACGTCTGCAATCAGTAGCTGCGGTACCGCCAAATGGTTGTCCGTTGGTTCCGTTCGGACTCCAGTCGAAGGTGATGGTTTCCCAGGCATTTTGTGTAGTGGTGACCGCCGAAAAGGTGGTATATACATAGTTCGGATAGGTAGTGCTAGTCGTAGCACTGTCCAGTCTGATCAATACTTCCGTTCCTGCCGGCGCATCGGTATAGATTTTCATCGAAATTTTAGGAGTTCCTGCCATATTGCTCGCATAAGCGTAGGCGTTTGTGATCGGGGTACGAAGACCGAAACTTACATTGGGATAAAGTGTTGCCGGACGATCCCAGCGTGCTACGGTAGAGCTTGCGTTGCCAGCCCCTACACCTGGGTTTCCGTAATTGAAATCAATATCCCCTTCGCTGCCGGCAATTTGTCCGAATTTGGAAGCGGAGCCAAACAAGACATCGGAATCAGTGTTATAAATGATATTATTTTCAAAATCGTCGTATAACCCTACTGAGCCTGTTGGAACCGGATTCAGTTCTGGTCCGTGCAGGTCGTCAAAATAAAGGTTGTAGGCATTTGCTCCGGCTCCGTCCATCTGGACGACAAGACGTCCGCAATCGGTAGGGGCCACCGGGCCAAAATTCATAGGTGCACCGTCGTATACACCACCCGGGTTCCAGTTGAAAGTCAGCTCTTCCCAACTGTTCTGAGCAGTTGTCTGCGTGATGAAGGTTGTATATACTCCCGAAGGGTAATTTGTATTGGTTCTGCTTCCGATCGTGATTAACACTTCCGTTCCGATAGGAGCATCTGTGTAGGTCTTCATTGTGATTTTCGGAGTGCCAGGATCATTACTGGCATATAGGGAAACATCCGTCATGGTTTGAAAAAGTGCAAATTGAGTAGCCTGGTGGCCTGCCGCCGGACGTTGCCAATGGGCTACAGTTGCACTTGTATTGCCTGCTTCTACACTGGGATTCGCGGTATTCAGCTCGATCGCCCCGTCGCTGGAGGAGATATAGTTAAACTTTGATCCTGACCCGAATGCCGTGTTTCCGTTCGTTTCAAAGTCATCGTAGAGCACCTGGGCAGAGGCCACTGTACTAATTAACGATAACCCTATGATTAGTAATTTTGTGTTTTTCATCTTGTTGTTCATTTAAAATTAATAGTTTAAAAAGTAGGGCAATATATCTTATGGTGCCACCCTATCATAGATGCACTATGTATACGTCAAAGTAAGTTTTAAAGTTTACCGTCTGTTCCGGATTAATTTTATGGGATAAGCCGGAAGTCAGAGAAGGAAGAGCGTATTGTGCTGTATGTACAGTTTGATTGTCCCGTCATTGTTTCAGAAGATACAAGGACGGAAGTAAGGGATAAAGAAAAAGTGTCAGGACCTTTTAGTGATTTCGTGCTACTGCCTTAGAAACCCCTTCTGTAGCTACACAGGCACTGTTTGCGAAAAATAATTTATTTCGGTCAAGTCTTGTAATCGTATACGTTATTTCACAACGGTTAAGACGTTTAATACCTGACAATGCCAGGCTTTGAAGCTGACCGTTTATTAAAAAAGAGACAGGTTGTTCTTTTTGCAAAGGCTGAGTTTGTAATCCGTATTTATGATTTTCCTTCAAAGAGAAATACTGCCCATTGAAGTAAAACGGGTGGTCGTCCGTAACGATCAGTGTTTTTCCTGAGAAATTGAGTTCATATAAATTGTGGTGTTTTTGATGGGCCAGTTCCTGTACGGTTGAAGTATCAACTTTATTGGTCTGTTCATTGAAAGATAAAACCTTGTCTCCAATGGACAGTCTCTCAATCTCCACTTGCCCGTTTGGAGTGGCGATTAAAGTACCTTTGGCAAAACAATGAACCCCTGTTCCGTCAAACTCAATTTCAGCAATGGCAACATCGTCGTATTTGTCTCCTTTGTAAACATCCGTGATCTCAAATTTTAAATAAAGAGCAGCTTCTGTTCCCTGGAGCGTGTCAACGGCGAAAATTTGTTTTGACTTGATGTCTTTCAGGTTTAACAATGCATAAGGTTTGTCGTTTACATAAAGTTTCAATTGCTTTACTCTTGCGTTGTCCTGCCATGTTTTGTCGGATTTCATATAGCCATTGTATAGCTCAATAGTTGTCACCGGAGGGGATTGCTTTGCAAATCGGAATGTAATGCTTTCGTTAATTCCGTAACCCGGTACACCTTCCACCCAGGCAGTCCGCAGGGAAAAATCATGAGCATTGTCTGCGGTATAGGTCAGTGTTTTATTTGGAGCAAGCGTTGAACTGGTAAAAATACTGTCCGGACCTCCGCCGCAATACCAGCTACAGCCCCAGGTACTTACGTCCAGGTGATCTTCTTTGGTATACTCCGCTTCGTTTTCCCAGATTTCGATTTGTCTTTCGGTCAGATGTTGTTTGGCCGTTGCATAGTCAGGATAAGAGCCTATGATGCTATCGATTTTTGCATAAAGCTCTTTTATGCGATCAAGGTTTTTCCTGGCATCGTCGCTAATGTCCGGAGTGAAGCCGATGCCCGGCTCTATAATTTTTAACTCCTGAATTTCGAGAGGCTTTTCAGTAGCAGTTGTTTCGGCCGTTTGCTGTGGCTGTCCGCAAGCAGTAATGAGTATTGCAGAGGTCAGAGCAAAGAGCAGATGTGTTTGAGTTCGTTTCATAATAGAGATGCATTGTGCTCACCCGTTTGCCGGAGCGGCCTCTAAAAATAAGTAAAAAAGCGATACTTGTGTGAACAACAGATCATATCTTTGCCTCTATAGGGTTTTTCTTCTTCAGGTATTTGTAGTTTTCAAATGAAGCACTCTGGACTAATAACCATCACTTCTTAAACCAGAGACATTATCTCCTATTGCTTTTTTGTGCGACAATTGCTTTCGCTGCTTTTAATTCAACAATCGCCAACGCAATGATTATGATTTTCTCTGCCAGGAAATAGAGAATACCTAAGATGGTTAATTTCTCAAAATACAGGAAGATCAAATATAATGTAAGGCTGCAATAGAAAAGATTTGCGATGGCGATGATGGTTAAATACAGTGCACCGTTTGCCGGAGATAAATAATAGCAGGCGAACGAGTAGCCCGAAAAAAGGAGTACCACCGGTAGTAGCCTGAAAAGCACCTGGCCGGGCATCCCGAAAGTTGTTTCAAAAAATGACAAGACCACTAACATTACAGCAGACAATGCCGCTCCGGAGCCGTCTATCAGAAAAAGTTGTTGAAAGGTGAATACGTTCGTTTGTTTCATTTTCGGGGTGCTTGTGTTTAGCGAACCGGTAAGATTGTTAAAATAGAAAATACAATTTTTAAATATCGAATATTTTATGCCTGAATACAATTTTTTAAGAGGAAAGCGAAAAGGAAAATGTATCTTTAGTCTCCGGCTTTGATCATTAAATGAAAATGATGTTACCAAAGCCGGGAAAATTTTGTATTCATCATTATAGTCTTTTATCGGAATTCCGGACATGAGCACAAGAGAAGAAAAAAACGAACTGGTCATTGTATTTAAAAAAGCGGTTTCGGAAGAAGAGGCCTTAAAAAAAATGAATTCTTTTGAGGTGAATTTCCGGAAAGGAATGGATAGCAGCAAAGGAAAGATCTATTTTTACAATACCGGATCGAAGTACATTATTTCCTTTGAAAATCAGGAACAAAAAGAAAAGTTTCAGTACCAGCATTATGAATTTCTATCAGAAATCCATCAGATCTATGAGCCTGATTGGGACATTTGTAAAGACTGATCAGTAATATCCAATTGCATTATATCCATTAAATTTATAACTTAGGGTGTCTCTTCTGGCTTCTGTTATTCTAATCAGAAGAGAATCAAGAGTATCGGATAATACCCAAAAAGAGTTGAAGATTATACAGAAATTTTCCCAGGAGTGTAGTGTTATTTTTTATACATCGTTTACCAGCGTAAATGAAAAAGTTATTTTAAACAGCGAATATTCTATTCTTTTAAAAAAGCGCCTTACAGATTTTTATTTTCAGACTACCTTTTCCGGAAACGAGAGATCCTGTACACTTAATTAAAAGAAAAAATATTTCTAATCATGAAAAATATAGCCTGTTATATTTATTGCTTTGCTGTCCTTTGTATGAGTGCGTGTACCCCTCAGGAAGAAAAAGTAACTGCAACAGAATCTAAGGACAGTACCCTCGTCATCAATAGCATTATAGATCCTGAAACAGGAAAAAAGGCAACACTCGAAGAGTTTCCGGCAGACTGGGTGATGCTCACCTCCATTGATAATGGCTATGTGGTGCATCAGTACTGTGATGTGGAGAATTCCACTATTCATATTGAAAAAAATGAACAGGGTTATCTCCTTACGCTTTTGCTAGGACAGGCCAAGGACCATTATAAAATTACACAATTAAATTATCCGGAAGCCGGTCATTACGAGCTTATCTGCCAGGCAGTTTCCGGGGAAGAGAGCCGCATGGCCAGGATCAATTATCAGAAGGGCCCTAACCATCTGGCAGAGTGGACCTGGGTACAGACTTCCAGCGATGAAGTGGTAGTACCTCTTGCGGTCTATGTTGAAAAAGGATACGAAGGAGAATATCCCGTGGTTCGGGAGCAGGACTGTGACTAGA